>DATEIO010000441.1:0-11904 GCA_035278895.1 Thermoanaerobaculia bacterium
TCGGGGAGCTCCGGCAGGCGCTCAAGAGGTCGCCCTGCCGGGTCTGCCCAGGCGATCAGCGGGTCCACATTCCCGCAACCGGCCTCTACACCTATCCCGACGCCGTCGTCGTCTGCGGAGAGCCCCGTTTCGAGGACGAGAGGCTCGACACCCTCCTGAATCCGACGCTCCTCGTGGAGGTTCTCTCCCCCTCGACGGAAGCGTACGACCGCGGCAAGAAGTTCGAGCACTACCGGAGCATCGAATCGCTCGCGGAGTACCTGCTCGTTTCCCAGACCGAGCCCCGCGTCGAGCAGTTCCTGCGGCAGGAGGACGGGATCTGGCTCTTCAAGGCGTTCGCGGGCCTCGATGCGACGCTGCTTCTCCCCTCCCTCCGGTGCGCGGTCCCCCTGGCCGAGATCTACGACAAAGTCGAGCTCTGAAGAATCGAATCTGAAAGCGGCTCACAGCCGGGTCTCCCAGGGCACGTCCAGAATAGCCAGCTCCGAAGAACGGTCTCCTGCTTCGCTCAGCACCTGGCTCTCCGGATCGGCGGCCCGGTTGTCCCGGCGGTAGGTGAAGCGCAGGCGATACCCGCCGGGGTCGAGGCGCGTGCCCGCGGCGGTGGCGGCGGGAACCACGAGGAAGAATCCGGTGCCGTCCGCGTTGCGCACGACCCGGGCCGCGACCGGAGCGTAGGCGGCCTCGGGAAGGAGGCGGCGGGCGTGGCCGGGCTCCCCGCCGGGCGCGCCGAGGCGCAGGTCGGCCCCTTCGGGATCGAGGCGCAGCCGCCCGCTCTCGCCGGCACCGGCCACGAAGCGGTGGAGGACGCCGGGCTCACCAGCGGGCGCGTCCGTTTCGCTCCCCGCGAAGAGGCGCACGCGGGTGCCGGCCGGGACCCGCTCCTCGGGTCCGAACACGTGATAGGGCGACCACGCGGGCGGCGCCACGCGCACCTCCGCGAAGCGCGCTCCGGGGTTGGCGTGGCAGTAGAGGCCGATCCGGCCCGCGGGAAGCGCGGAGTCCTCGACCGAGAAGAGGCGCACGCCGTCCAGGAATCCGGTGAGCCGGCTGCCCACGCAGTCGAGGGTCAGCACGTACTCGCGGCCTACCTCGTAGAGGAAGGCGTCTTCCCAGAGGACGCTCACCACTCCCCCGACTTTCTTGACGAGCCGCCGGAAGCCGCGCTGGCGGTCCATGGAGAACCGGTAGTAGTGGTTCCTGTCCAGGCAGCGGACGACCGCGCCGATCCCGTCGTCGTCGTCCGAGCGCAGCCGCACGGCGAGGCGGTAGTCGGTCCAGGCCGGGTCTCCGGCCAGGGCCAGGGTTCCGGGCTTCCCCGGCCCGTCGGCGGGGAGCTCCAGGCCGAAGACTTCGTGGGTCTGCGTCAGCTCCCCTCCCGCCACCTGCCAGAGGGACGGCCCCAGCAGGGCCCCCTCGTCCACGAAGGTCCAGCGGCCGGGGACCAGGGCGTCGAACGGCTCGTCCAGGAGCCAGCCGGCGAAAGCCCGGCCGGCCGGGTAGACCCGCACGTTGGAGAAGCGGGCGTCCTGGTGGCCCCAGCAGTAGAGGCCGATCTGGCCCGCGGGAACGTCGCCGTCCTCGACCACGAACAGGGGCACGCCGTCGAAGTAGCCGCGCAGGGTGCTCCCCACCGCGAGCACGGCCACCTCGTAGACGCGTCCGGTCTCGAAGGCAAAGGCGTCTTCCCACAGGAGCTTGAAGTCGTTGCCGCTCCCCCGCTTGACGAGCCGGCGGTAGCCGCGCTCGCGGTCCATGGAGAACCTGTAATGGTGGTCCGCGTCCTGGTGGCGGAAGATCAGGCCAATGGCGTCGTCGTCCATGGGCTGGAGGCGCGCCACCACCAGCACGTCGGTCCAGGCCGGATCGCCCGCCACGGCCTGGGTCCCCAGCTTGGGCAGGCCGTCTCGCGTGAGGGGCAGGGAGTGGAGGTTGCTCGTCTGCCGGAGCGAGCCCTCGAAGATCTCCCACTGGGAGGGCCCCTGGACCGCTCCCTCGTCCACGAAAGACCAGCCGCCAACGCCACCCGCGGCAAAGGCATCGGCGAAGAGGGCGTAAGCGTCGGCGGGCGGCCGGCGCACCTCGACGCGCTCGAAGCGGACGCCGTTGTTGCCCCCGGCATAGAGACCCACCCGGCCCGCGGCGTGGGCGGAGTCGGCGAGGTCGAACAGGCGCGCTCCCCCGAGGTAGGCGGTGAGGCGCGGGCCCACGGCGTCCATGGTGAGGGTGAAGGTTTCCCCCACGGGGAAGCCGCCGATGTCCTGCCAGAGGGTCGTCACCACGCCGTTTTCGATCTTCACGAGACGGCGCTCGTTGCGCTGGGCGTCCAACGAGAGACGGTAGCCGTTGTCGCGGTCGATCGAGCGGAAGAGCACGCCCAGGGCGCCGTCGCCGTCCGAGCGGAGGCGGACGGTGAGCCGGACATCGGTCCACTCCGCATCGCCCGCCATCGCCCGGGTGCCCTGAATGCCGGAGAGCTGCGCCAGGGCGCCGCCCGCGAGCCGCCAGACCGACGGGGCTCCCACGGTGCTGTCGTCCTCGATTTCCCATGAACCCACCCGGCGGGTGGCGTCGGTCACCAGGATGCGCTCGAAGCGGGCGCCGGTGTTGGCCCAGCAGTAGAGGCCGATCCGGCCGCGGTCGAGGGCGTTGTCCTCCAGCGCGAAGAGGGGCGAGCCGTCGAGCGAGCCTTCGAGCCGCCGGCCCACGGCCCGCAGGGTCAGGTCATAGCTGCGTCCCACCACGTAGGGAACGGCGTCCTGCCAGAGCACGGTGACGGCGCCCGCCACCTTCTTCACGAGGCGGCGGTAGCCGCGCTGGCGGTCCATGGAGAACCGGTAGTAGTTGTCGCCGTCGCGGTAGCGGAACATCACGCCGATCGCGTCGGTGTCGTCCGAGCGCAGGCGCACGGAGACCTGCACGTCTTGCCAGGCGGGATCGCCGCCCAGGGCGTAGGTGCCGGGCGCCCGGGGCGTGATGTCCACGACGTGGACGTTGGACGACTGGGTGAGGACGCCGTTCGCGACGGCCCAGTCGGACGGCCCGAACACGGCCCCCGGCTCGTCCACGATCTCGACCTCGCTCAAGTCCGCGAAGGCCGGAGCCCAGAGGACCGGCGGCGCCTCCAGGGCCTCGACGGCGAGCGCCTCGAAGACCGCGCCCATGTTGAGCCAGGAGTAGAAGCCCACGCGGCCCGCGGCCACGGCGCCGTCCTCGACGTCGAACAGCACGGCGTCGTCCAGGAAGCCGGCCAGGCGGTCTCCGTAGGCCAGGATCGTGAGCCGGTAGGAGCGGCCGGTTTCGTAGAGGACGGCGTCCTCCCAGAGCACGGTCACCGCGGCTCCGTCCTTCTTGACCAGCCGGCGGTAGGCGCGCTCCCGGTCCATGGAGAAGCGGTAGTAGTGGTCCGCGTCCCGGTACCGGAACACGAGCCCGAGGGCGTCGTTGTCGTCCGAGCGCAGGGTGGCGCGGATGCGCACGTTGCCCCAGCCGGGCGAGCCGGTGAGGGCGAGGGTGCCGGGCTTGTCCGGAACCGCGGCCGAGATGCTCCCGCCGAACATGTTGCTCGTCTCGACGATCCGCCCGCCGCTCACCGCCCAGGCCGAGGGGCCGGAGGCTCCTGCCTCGTCCACGATCGTGTAGCGGTCGAGGGCGTTGGGGCCGAAAGTCTCGGTGAAGAGCGCTCCGCCGATCCCGGAGAAGCAGTCGCGGAACAGTGTGGGATCTCCCGTCTCCTCGGCCAGGGGGCCGGGCAGGTGGCGGTGCTCGATGCGATGTCCTTCGAGCTCCAGGGCCTCGCGCAAGAGGAGAGAGACGGACTCCTCGTTGGGCTGCGTCGTGCCAAAGGTGGCGCCCGTCAGCTTCAGGTCCCGCGGCAGCTCCGGACGCGGCGCGCGCCGGTCCGCGCGGAAGACCTCGAGCGCCGTGCGCCGCCAGTCCACGGGCTCGGGCCCGCGGACGTGGAACGCCAGGGCTTCGCCGGCCCGCTCCAGGCGCGTGACCTCCACCCGGGCCGGCGGCTGGAGCGCCGCAGGGCCGAGCAACGCGTCCGCCAGCGCGTGATACGCCCGCGCCTCCGCGTCCGACGGAAGGTTGGCGGCCGGCGCGGCCGCGGCAACGGTTGCGGCGACCCGGGCCGGGTCCGCCACCTCGGCCCGCCAGGTCTCGTCCTCGAAGGAGTGGAGGTGGTGGGCGAAATGGGCGAAGCGGGAGGTGGTGAGCTGGAAGCGGTAGGCGATGGGGGCTTGGGCGCGGAAGTCGTCCACCCGCACGTCGCTGAAGCGCGCCGCGGTGTTGGCCCAGGCGTAGAGGCCGATGCGCCCGCGGTCGAGAGAAGCGTCCTCCACGGCGAAGACGAGGGCGCCGTCCTGGTAGACGCGCAGGGAGGGACCGATCGCCTCGATCGTGATCAGGTAATCCTGCTGCTGCCGGTAGGCGGCTCCGTCCTCCGCGAGGATGGTGTGGGCTCCGGCGACCACCCGCACCAGGCGGCGGTAGCGGCGCTCGCGGTCCAGCGAGAACCGGTAGCAGCTCCCGGGGCCGAGATAGCGGAAGACGAGGCCCAGGGCGTCGTCGTCCCCCGAGCGCAGGAACGCGCTCAGGCGGATGTCGGTCCAGTTGCCGGGCTGGTCCGGGTGGCCCGCGGGCAGCGCCGGGTCGTCGCCGAGCAGGAGGAGCGTCCCGGGCTTGACGGGGTCGAGGCCCGAATCCGTGCCTCCCCAGAGATTGCTCGTCTGGAGGAGGAAGCGGCCGGGCGGCACGCCGTCCTCCCCCACCGTCCAGCGGGAGGGCCCGTCGCTCGTCCCCTCGTCGCGCACCTGCCAGCGGCCGAGGGTGCCGGCCGGGCCGCTCGCCACGGTGCCCACGGGGTATCCCGAGAAGGCCTCGTGGAGGAGGAGCGGCACGAGCCGGGCCTCGTAGACCGTGTCGGGGCGGAGCACCTGGCCCACGGCTGCCACGGTCAGCGTCTTGTCGTGCGGGATGAGCGTGGGGTCCATCTCCGCGCAGTCGCTGCCGTTGATCACCCGCACCCACAGGTCCTCGCTCTTCGTGAGGGTCAGATCCTCGGTCACCCCCCAGCGGTTGGCGAGGACGATCAGCCGGCCGGCGGCGTCGCGCACGGGCCGGTCGTTCGAGTCGTAGAGATAGAGCCCGAGGTCGCGGCCGCCGATCCGGTACATCAGGTCCACGTAGTCCTCGTTGAATTCCACGCCCACGTCGTAGGCCCGGTAGACCGGCCGCGGCAGCGCCGGCTTCTCCCCGGAGGCGGGCACCGTGGCCGGCACGGTCTGGCGGACGTAGCGGACGAGGTCGTCGAGCCCGCTGTCGAACTCGGCCGGGTTGGGATGCCCGAGAGGCACGGAGAGGTCCGTGAGCCCGGGCGGGCCCGCGGTGCGGAACCAGGCGTACTCGGTCTGTGGCAGGTTGCGCGACTGGCCGGAGAGCTCCCCCTCCCCTTCCGCCTCGACGAGCGTCGACACCTTGAGCCGGTACGCGGTGTAGGGCTCGAGCACCGTCCCCTCCTGCGACCAGCGGACGAGCTCGTCGAGCAGGTGCCGGGCCATGGCCTCGCGGGCCGCGATCTCCGCCGGCTCCGGGGTCACCACGTAGCAGACGCGGAAGACGCACACCGTCCCCGAGAACCCGCGCAGGACGATCCGCACCAGCCCCGGGCCCACGGCCTCGACGTGGGGGTCGTCCGGCTTGCCGCCCGAGAACGGCCCGTAGGCGGTGCCGGCCGCGTCGAAGCCCGTGGCCGAGACCCCCTCGGAGTCCACCACCGTGATCCGGACCGATCCGGCCGGCTCGGGCAGCTCGACCACGATCTCGTTGCGGACGGCGACGCCGTCCTGCGGCGACTGTGCCACGTTGGGGAAGCAGAGGGCCTGCGTCAGCCCGTCCACCGGCGGATCGTGCGGCGTCACGGTCTCGACCTGGGGAGCCTGCCAGGAGAAGACGATCCGCTCGTCCGGGCAGGTCCAGGGCGAGCGCAGCCGGTCGCCCGGTCTCAGGGCTTCGAAGTCGCAGCAGACCACGCGGTCGGGCGGACTCTCGATGCAGGGGTAGCCCGCGAACCGGCCGGTGAACCACTCGTCCCAGGCGCGGCCGCTGTGGCGCGTGTAGTCGAAGGGGTTTTTGGACCATAGCCAGAGCTTCACCTGGGCCACGCCCTCGGAAGCCATCCCGGGCACCGGCGCCCAGGAGCCGAAGAGGGCCTTCTCCCCCGCCGCGGCGGGGACGCGCGCCACGAGTTGCCACGCCCCGGCCACGTGCTTGTGGAGGGCCAGCTCCGTCAGGCTGTAGCGCACGCGGACCGGCCCCTCGTTCCGGGCCGGATCGCCGAGGCGCTCCCACTCGGGCACCGCCGGCTGCGGATTGACCGCGGCCAGCGCCGCGTCGCGCATGGCGCGGCCGAAGGTGACGTGGGGCCGGCAGTCGAGCGGCACGACCGGCGCCTCGGCCGGCGGGGGGAGCAGCTCCACGGCGGCCGGGGTGGCGTCCGGCTCGTCGCGGAAGCCGTCCGCGTCCGGATCGTAGTCCGGCCGCAGCAGGCGCGGCGCCTTGCGCGGCAGCGGCCAGCTCACCGTGGACTTGAAGTGCTCGACCGCGATCTCCTGCAAAGGCAGGGGCAGGGCGGGCCAGACCTTGTCCGGCCCCCACTCCAGCGTGACCTCCACGTCGAAGTCCGGCAGCGGCCAGGGGAGGCTCACGCCCACGGCCACCGAAGCCAGCAGGTGGAAGGGATCGAACACGTCCGCGGCCAGCCGCGCGTCCGCCGAGAGGCCGAACCCGAATCCGAAGACGCTCACCCCGATCCGGCCGTGCAGCCACAGGTCGCCGTGGTAGTGCACGGGCTTCCAGCTGACCACGGTGTTGCCCTCGATCCAGGCCTCGAAGATCACCTCCAGGGGTCCGAACTCGTAGTGGGCGTCGTAGCCCACGCGCGCGCCGGTGGCGAGGCGGGTGGCCTCGAGCATGAAGTAGGCGTCGGCCTCGAAGATCGACAGCATCCGCGCGCGGATGCGCCTCTCCCGCGGGTCGCGCTGGCCGAGGTAGAGGTGCCAGGCGCCGGCGTCGTCGAAGTCGAAGAACGCCTCGGCCCCGCCGTGGATGTCGATCACCTCTCCCCCGTCCGCGAATTTGTAGCGGGCGTCCAGGCCCACGAGGAAGCTGCCGGCGCGGTTGTCGAGCACGGCCAGAGCGCGGAAATTGGGCTCCTCGTCGAGGCTGGAGCGCTCCGCGAGCAGGCTCGCCTTGCCCTCCAGGAGGAGGATGGGCCCGGGGAAGACGAGAACCAGGAGCAGCTTGCCGCTGAAGGTGAAGCCGTTGTCCGCCACCGTGCCGATCGTGATCCCGCCGCCCAGCGCCAGGCTCCCCGCCCGCGGGTCCCACTTGCTGCGCAGGTCGGTGACGCCTTCGGCCGGCCGCTTGTACCAGCCGGGCGAGCCGTCCGCGTTCTCGTACCACTCCTCGTCCGTCCGGCTGTCCGGGTGGAGGGCGTTGGGCGGCGCACCCTTGTTCGGCTCCATTTCCAGGGCGAAGAGCCCGGCCAACCCATAGAGCCCCAGGCCGGTCGCCCAGAGCGGAATGCCGGCCGGCAGCTCGACCCCCACGTAGATGGCGAAGAAGGGAGAGCCCGCGGCCGTGCCCACCACGAGCTTGCCGTCGATCGTGAGGTCCAGGGCCAGAAGCTCCAGCCGGACGTCGCCATCGAAGCGGTGGACGCCGCCCGGCAGCTCGTTGTAGGAGACCGCGCCCTGGAGCCTCAGGGCCCCCGGCACCTCGAGCTCGACGCCCACGCCGTTCAGCGTGATCTTCGGGTCGCGGCCGTCCTCGTACCAGAGCACCCGCAGCCCCTCGACCGAGGCGCCGGCCGACAGGCCGTCGACGAGCTTCAGGCCGCCCGAGAAGCCCACCCACTTGCCGCCGTCCTCGCTCTTGCCGAACCCGAGACGGGTGATCTCGATCTGGAAGCCGTGGAAGTCGAACGAATACTGGTCCCGGAGGTTCATCCAGCCGCCGTCCAGGTGGACGTTCCCCTCGGAGTCGATCGACAGCTCCTTGACCGCGAAGCCGGGCCAGTCGAAGCCGCCCAGGCGCGGCGTGATCGTGCCGTCCACGCTCACCGTGAGCACGCCTTCGAGCCGGCGGACGGCCAGCCGCCCGACCTCGACGTGCAGGACCTCGACCGGGCCGGCCGCGAGCGTGAACTCGGTCAGGCCGTTCGCGCTGTCGACCGAGAGCGCGAAGTTCCCTTCGAGATCCAGGCCGAGCTCGACGTCGAACGCCCGGTCGAAGAACGGGAGCGTCAGGGCGCCCTTGATCTCCAGGCCCACGAGCGCGCTCTGGAGGAGCTCGAGCCGCAGGGTCTTCAGGCCGAAGGGGACGCCGAACAAAGAGCCCGCGGCCCCGGGAGCCCAGTTGCCGCTCACCGAGCCCGAGAGGCCGCCGCTGCCGATGTGGAACCCGGTCAGCGTGAGGGACTCCGGCAGGATCGGAACGTCCAGGTCGTCCGGCAGGTGGAGCGTGAGCGACTTGAAGACCGCGCCCTTCCACGCCGGTCCCAGCCCCAGGGCCAGAGTCTCGGGCAGCGACCGGCTTTCCGAGAGGTCCAGGGCCAGGGTTCCCTCGATCACGAACCCGGTATCGGCGATCATCGACGGCGGCAGGGTGAACTCGTTCGCGGCGTCGAAATCCACGTTCCAGTCCTGGTCGATGGACACGCCGGCGTCGACCGCGATCTCGGTGAAGGGACGGAGGGGATCGTCGACCCACCGGCCGTCCTGGCGAGCGACGGGACGCAGCCACTCCCGGGGGAAACGCAGGCGCACGGACCCGCCCAGGGAGAACCGGGAGAGGTCGGCGCGCGCTTCGAGCCCAAAGGAGAGGAGCGTTCCTTCGCCGCCGCCGAAGACGAGCGAGAAGCCTTGGAGCCCGGGCAGCTCGAACACGGCTTCCGGAGCGATGCTCAAATCCATCTCGAACCGGTCCGCGGGGGCAGGCTCGAGGAATTCCTCCTCGTACCGGGTGACGAGGATGCGGTTCAGGAGCGCGGCCAGATCCTCGGACGGAGAGAGACGGTCCAAGGGGATCACCTCGGGCTTGAAAGCCCGGAGGAGCGGGACAGCAGCGATCGGTTCGGTCATGACCATCTCCTCTCCTGGCTCAGCGGCCGTCGGGACCGGCGTAGGGGTCCACCACGTGACGCATGTAGGACTCGTGACGGGATGGAGCTGCGCCGGGATCGTGGGTGGGATACCGCCGAACCCGGGTATCGATTGGAACCCCTGCACCGCCATTCAGGTCTTCCTTGAAGCGGGCGAACGCCGCCACCGGGTCCAGAAGATCGGCGGCGGGTCTCTGCAGGTGCTCGCTCATGAGCGCCGCGCGCAGGTCGCGCGCGAAGACGCCGTCGTCGTCCACGACCGCGATCTGCAACTCGCCGTCGTGAGTCATGCTGCGCTGGGAGAAGTTCGCGGATCCGAGGAGGGCGAGCTCGTCGTCGCAAACCATCACCTTGGAGTGGACCATGATGCGCTTGGGGCCGTTTTCCAGAAAGGCGACGGCCAGGTCGCCCGGACCGGCCGCCGCCAGGCCCGCCAGGTAGTGCACTCCCCGGTCCCGCTGGTACTTCTGCGAGACGCCCAGGAGGTCCTCGCTCTCGAAAGGCACCACGATGGTCACTTTGACCCCGCGTTTGATGGCCTCGCCGAGCTGGTAGATGAGGTCGCTATCCCGCGCCGGACCGCTCCGCGTGAAGCAGGGCGGCCAGTCGAAGGGGAAGAGGTACTGATCTTCGATGTAGATGGTGCTGGCGGCTGTCTTGATGGCCTTGAGGTACGAGGCCCAGATCGTGAACTCTCCCGCAGGCGACCAGGAGTAGGCTCCCAGAAGACCCGGAATTCCATACGTGTGCAGCACCTGGACGGAGTGCGGACCCGCTGTCAGCGGTGCGGACACGGGCGAAGCGATTCGGCCGCCTTGAGTCGGGTCGTTCCATCGTTCCCGGAAGGTCCTCTCGAGGTCGGCGACGGCAGGCCCCTCCACGCGTACGCCCAGATCGTGAGTCGGCTTCTCACGGTAGTCCGGATGCCGCTGACCGTCTTCCGCGTGGTGGGCGGAGCGGTCCCACCGGCTCTTGGTGGGATCGAGCGATCCCAGCAGCGCGGTGGCGGCCTGGCCCGGTGGTTTGAAAACGGCGAATTTCTGATGATTGCTGCCACCCGCAGGAAAGCGGTCATCCAGATGCTCGTGCGACACGAAGTGGGCTTTCAGCCAGGTATGGCTGACCGCGTTGTACTGGAGGGTGACGAGCTTGCCGCAGGTCAGCACGTAGACCTCGGCGCCGGCATTGTCCGCCTGGTTGAGCACCTCCAGCGCGTCGGGGCCGCCCTGGAGATCTCCCTTGGGGCGGACCGCGTCGAGACGCCAGGAGGATTGGTACAGCTCGCTTCCCGCGCCGAGGGCAAGGACCCGGTCCTGCCACTCCCCCAGGTAGGCCTCGCCATCCACCAGCAGCGTCACCCGGTTGCCGTCGGTGTAGGCGCTGACCGCCGTGCCCTGGTGCCGCCGCACCGGTGGGAACGCATCCCCCGGAGCGTTGAAGTCGAGGAACCACTTGTTCCGCAGCTCTTCCAACGTAGGCATTTCATCTCCTCCGGTCAGGGGGCCGGCGGCAGCGCGGCCGGGGCAAAGGCGGCATTCGCGTTTCCGGCCAGGCTCAGGACCTTGAGCCGGTACGACTGTTCCTGGAAGCCGAGAGTGTTTCGGTGGACGTACTCGGACGTGCCCCGGGGGAGCCATCCGGAGGCGTTGGCGTAATCTCCGCCCGGCTCGGTCCGGTACTGCACCAGGGCCGCGAGCTGCGGGTCGGGAGACGCCCAGACGAGGCGCACCGCGGGCCGGCGGACCTCGCCCGCGGGAACCGGAGCGGCGTAGGGATGAACCGTGCCGTCCTCCCCCACCCGCACCCACTCGATCGTGACGATCTGGGGAGGATCGGGCGGCGTGAGATCCACCGCCCGGGCTCCGGCAAGGTCCGAGGGCTCGGAGCGCACGGCCACGGGCCCGGCGGCCGTCTCCCCTTCCCGGGTGACGACGACGCGGTAGTACCAGGTCCGCGCGCCGGTCACACCCTGGTCCGTCCAGACGTGGGCGCCTCCCGGCACCGCGGGCAGATCGGCCACCGGATCCCCCATCTGGCGAAGGTCCCGCCCCTCTTCCCGGCTCGCGGCCCGGTAGACGAGACAGCGGAGCAGGTCCGGCTCGGTCCCCACCGTCCAGTGCAGCGTGACGCTCCGCTCTCCCCCGAGCGCCTTCCGCACGATCGGCCGCGCCGGAAGCGCCACGTCCGGCAGCCACACCGGCGGGCCCGACAGGCTCAAAGGCCCCCGGTTGTGCACGGCGTCCACGTAGGCCGCGCGGTAGAAGTAGCGGTTGGTCGAGCGGCCGTCCAGGGTGTCCGTGAAGATGCACAGGGCCGGGTCTATGGGGAAATCGGCCGGGTTGTCCGGCCCCGGCCGGTTGGCGGCCGCCGGGTCGGCCGGGTCCAGGGGCCGGACCGTGAGCTGGGTGAAGGCCTTTTCGTTTCCGGGCAGGCCCGCGAGCACCCGCAGGGCGTCGTTCGTAAGCCTCCGGTAGGCGGCCGGGTCCGCACCGTTCAAGGCGTTGAGCTCGCCCGCCACCTGGCCGCGCTTCATCACGTCCCAGCGCGGCTCGGCCGGGAAGAATTCGAGCTGGCCGGCGGCGAGCGCCGGGCGGGGGCGCTGAGCCCGGTCGGCCTGGAACACCGCGTCGTCCAGGGCGCGGAAGACGTGGGTTTTGAGGTTCGCGGACTCCCGCCAGCGGTAGGTGTAGAAGGAGCGGTGGTGGTAGTCGGCCGGGGTCGCGAACACGCGGTCAGAG
>DATEIO010000442.1:0-2958 GCA_035278895.1 Thermoanaerobaculia bacterium
CTCCATGGGTACGGCATCGCCCGCCGGATCGAGCAGACGAGCGGCGATCTGCTCGAGCTCAACTACGGCACGCTCTACCCCGCGCTCCTGAAACTCGAGCAGGAAGGGTACATCGCGTCGGAATGGGGGGTTTCGGAGAACAACCGCAAGGCGAAGTTCTATGCGCTCACCCGCGCGGGCAAGAAGCAGCTCGCCAGGGAAGCGGAGGCCTGGGAGAGGACGACCGGGATCATCGCACGGTTCTTCTCGCCCGGGGATGCGTCATGAGAGGCCTGCGCGCGCTCCTGGTGCGGCTGCGTGCGATCTTCGACCGCGACCGCCTGGACCGCGAGCTTGCGGCCGAGCTCGAAAGCCATCTGGCAATGCACATCGACGACAACGTGCGCGCCGGCATGACGCCCGAGGAGGCGCGGCGGCAGGCGATTCTGAAGCTCGGTGGCGTCGCCCAGACCGAAGAGCGCTACCGGGACCGCCGCGGCCTTCCCGGGCTCGAAAACCTCGTGCGCGATCTGCTCTTCGGCCTGCGCATGATGCGCCGCAACCCGGGCTTCACCGCTGTCGCCGTGCTGACCCTGGGGCTGGGCATCGGCGCCAACACGGCGATCTTCAGCATCGTCAACGCCGTGCTCCTCCACCCGCTCCCCTTCCCTCGCTCCGAAGAGCTCGTCATCGTCTGGGGAACGAACGAAGACAGCGGCGACACCGAGGACGTCACCTCCTATCCCAATTTCGAGGACTGGCGCTCCGCGAGCCGGAGCTTCGAGGGCCTGGCGGCCTTCACCACGCGTGGCATGACGCTTTCCGGTGGCGAGCAGGCGGAGCAGGTGCCGGCGCTCCAGGTCACGCCCGGATTCTTCGAGATCCTGCACGGAGCGCCGGCCCTGGGGCGGACCTTCCGGCCCGAAGAGGCAAACGAGGGGGCGCCCCGCGTTGCCGTGCTTTCCGACGCCGCCTGGAAACGGCTCTTCGGAGGCCGCGCGGACGTCCTGGGCAAAACGGTGCGGGCGAACGAGGCGGAGTGGACGATCGTCGGCGTCATGCCGCCGGGTTTCCGGTTCGCTCCCGAGGAGCAAGAACAGATCTATGTGCCCCTGATCGGCGATCCGAACCGCAACCACGGCTACGTGCGGGTGCTGGGCCGGCTGGGGCCGAACGTCAGCCTTTCTGCAGCTCAGGCCGAGATGGACGTGATCGCACAGGCCCTGGAGCGCCAGCATCCGGGCTCGAACGAGGGCACCGGAGCCCGGGTCGTGCCCCTCCTGGACGCCCTGGTCGGGCGCGCCCGGATGCCGCTCGCGATCCTTCTGGGCGTCGTGATGCTCGTGCTCTTGATCGCGTGCACCAACGTGGCGAACCTGCTTCTGGCGCGGAGCGCCACGCGCCAGCGAGAGCTCGCCCTGCGCGCCGCGCTGGGAGCCGGCCGCACGCGCCTCCTACAGCAGTGGCTGACCGAGAGCACGCTGCTCGCGCTTTCCGGCGGCGCGCTCGGCCTGGCGCTGGCCACCGGCACGGCGAAGCTTCTGGCGAGGCTCCTGGCGGAGAATTTCCCGATCCCCCGGATCGAAAACACGGGCGTGGATGGAGGGGTGCTGGGGTTCACACTTCTGCTGTCGATCGTGACCGGTCTTTTCTTTGGAACCCTTTTCGGGCCGGCCGCCGCGGCGCGGAACCTGGACGAGACTCTGCGTGAATCGGGGCGCACGACGTCTCAAGGTCTCTCCGGCCGGCGCCTTCGCGGGCTTCTCATCGTGACGGAGACGGCGCTCGCCGTCGTGCTGCTCGCCGCGGCGGGCCTGCTGCTCAAGAATCTCTGGGAGATGCGCAACAATGCGCCGGGCTTCGAGCCGGAAAACGTCCTGGCCGCGAAGCTCTGGCTGCCGCCCAGCAAGTACTCCGAATCCCCAGAGCGGTGGCGGTATTTCGACGAGATCCTCACGCGCGCCGAAGCGCTGCCCAACGTCCGCTCGGCCGCGCTGGTGGCGAACCTCCCGTTGGGCGGAGGGTCGGACTCGCTCGGATTTCACGTCACCGGCAAGCCGGACCCGGAGGACGGCTCCTGGAACGCGAATTTCAACGTCGCGAGCGCCGGGTACTTCCGCACCCTGGGCATTCCGGTCAAGGCCGGGCGCGAATTCACGAAACAGGACACCGCGGGCGCGCCGGGGGTGATCGTGATCAACGAATCCGCAGCCCGTAGCTTTTGGCCGGAGGAAAATCCGATCGGCCGGACGATCGAGCTGCCCACGGAGGGTGACGAGAGCCTGACGCTCACCGTGGTCGGCGTCACCGCCGACGTGCGGCAGAACGGGCTCGGCACGGCGCCGCAGCCGGAGATCTTCCTCACCTCGCTCCAGCCCGCTCCGCCGTGGCCCGGGGTCTTCCTCGTTTTCCGCACGGCCGGAGATCCCGCGGCACTGGCCGGAACCGTCAAAACGCTCCCGGGCGCGATCGACCGCGACGTGCCCGTGCCGCAGATCCGCACGCTGGACGACGTGCTCTCGGCCTCCCTCGCCCAGCCCCGCCTCTACACGCTGCTGCTCAGCCTCTTCGCGGCGCTGGCGCTCACGCTGGCCGCGGTCGGGCTCTACGGAGTCGTGTCCTACATGGTGACGCAGCGCACTCCCGAGATGGGCATCCGCCTCGCGCTGGGAGCCGGGCGCGGCGCGGTCCTGCGGCTCGTCCTGCGCCAGGGGCTGGGCCTCGCGCTCGCCGGCACTGCGATCGGCCTCGTGGCCACCCTCGCCGTGGCGCGGCTCCTCTCCCACCTGATCCCCGGAGCCCAGCCCGGAGATCCGCTCACGCTGGCCGCGGTCTCCGCCCTGCTGATCGGAGTGGCCCTGGCCGCCACGTGGTTCCCCGCGAGAAGGGCCTCGCGGGTGGACCCGGCGGTGGCTCTGCGATACGACTGATCTGTAGGGGCGGCCCTGTGTGGCCGCCCTGCTTGCTACACGGCCTTTC
>DATEIO010000443.1:0-2862 GCA_035278895.1 Thermoanaerobaculia bacterium
TGCCTGCTGGATGCCGCTCCTCGTGTGCTCGAGCTCGACGCGCGCCGTGACGGTGATCTCGTAGTCGTGGTTGGGGAGCCAGGCGAGCTTGCCCTTGCCCAGCACCCGGTCGCGCTCGGTCTCCGCCAGATCGCCCAGCACTTGGTCGTCCAGCACCTCGCGCGCGGTGCGGTAGCGCAGGGACTCGATCTCCAGGGCGGCCTGATTGTCCTGCCGCTCTCCGCCGCGGTAGCGCAACACCGCGTTCGTCGCGCCGTCCGACGAAAAGCCGATCTCCAACGGGAGGCCCCCGCCCAACGGAAACACCTTCTCGTCCTTCCGCTCGAGCCCGTTGAAGATCTCCAGCACCAGCTCGCCCGTGGGCTCGCCGGTGACCCGAGCCACCATTTCGAAGGCCGCTGCCGGACGGTCGAACTCGACGACCGCGATCTTCAGCCACTGCTTCTCCCACAGCGGGACCCGAGCGCCGAAGGCCACGGCCACGGGCGTGGGGCGGACGATCCAGTAGAGGGTGCTGTTCGAATCCGAGAAGAGCTGCACGCGCGGCACGCGCCGGCCCGGCGGGAGGCCCGAGAAATCGATGGCGTGCCAGACCGGCTCCTCGTCCTCTACCACGAGGCACGGCCAGCCCGGAGCATCGTTCAGGCGGATGTCGTCCGACTCGTCGTCCTGGGTCGCCAGGGTGTACGGGGTCGCGGCGTTGATCAGCAGGCGCCGCGGGTCGAGCTGGCCCGCCCGCATCAGGTCGCCGTCCCAGTGGAAGGTGACCTGGGGCGTGAAGGTGGCCGACACGTCGCCCAGCGTGGTCGACTCCGGGGCGAGCAGCGTGGACCAGAACGCGGAGAGGGGGCCGAAGCGCGGCTTCCTGCGGATTCCCAGGCTCGTGATCTCGTAGCGGGACGTGAATTCCTCGGTCTTCTGCTCGCTCGCTCCGGCCGGCGTCGGGCTCACCACGGAGAGGCGCGAGTCGACCGCCACGCGGAGGTCGAGCGCGATCGTCGAATCGACCGAGAGGAGCGGCAGGGCGTCGAGCGCCGTGTTCGACGCGAAGACCGGCGCCATCGAGCGGAGCCCCGCGATGCTGTAGACGGCCTTTTCCTCGCTCGACTCGCCGGTGAGCCGCGGCACGAGAATTCCGGGCGTCGCGGTGTGGTCCGGCCCGAAGGCCCGGCCGCCTTCGAGCGGGATCGAGAGCGTCGAGAGCCGCTCCGGCTCGGGCCCGCCCCAGACGTGCTGGAAGCGCAGCGTCACGTCCGGCAGCCACCACGGAGTCCCGATGCGCAGCTCGAAGGCGAGCCGCTTGTAGTCCGGCGCGGGCCAGATGGCGTCGAGCTCGACCTTGGCCTCGACGCTCACCCGGAACACCCCGAAGAGCTTGATGCGGATGCCCGCCTCGATCCAGGCGAGGAGGCCGGCCGCCTGCGACTCGTTGCGCCACAGGCCCACGAGCAGGCCGGCCGAGAGATAGAGCTGGGCCTGCCCGACGCTGAACTTCTTGCCCGCCTTGGCCGTGAACAGGATGCCGCCCGCGTTCACCTTGGGCGGCCCCTCGGCATACTGGTAGCACCCGCCGAGGAACACCTCCATCTTGATCCAGCGGGTCGATTCGAAGCGGATCGACGGCCAGGTGTTCGTGTCGTTGATGAAGCCGAGCGCCACGGTCGACGGCTGGTTGCAGAAGAACATCGTGCCGGCGATCCGCGCGGTGGGGAACCAGCCCGGGGCGTGGGGGCCCAGGAGCTGGCGCATCTTGCAGTCCACCACGATCATCAGGGCGATCTTTTTCTCGTCGAGCTCCAGGGCCCCGTAGCCGATCGGCTCCTTGCCCTCGAAGAGGAAGGCTTCGAGGCCGGCCAGGAACACGGTGTCCTTCGGGCTCCGGGTGAGCAGGGCGAACAGGTTGAGCTGAACGTTCTTGCCCGAGATCGTGGGGTTGAGCTTCGTGCCGGCGCCGGCCGTCCACGAGTCGTCCTCGCTCTCCCACGCGGTGAGCTGGCGGTCTTCCGGAATGGACAGCGGATCGCCGGCCTGGCCCTTGTACCACCGCAGCAGGCGCATGGCCTGGGGCTTGCCGTCCGGCGCCGGGAGCTTGGGATGGAGATTGCCGGCCGCGAGCAAACGCAGCTCGTTGAGCTCGAAGCCGGACAGGGGGAGACGGCCGAGCTTCAACGCGAAGAGCCAGTAGCGGAAATTCCGGTTGGGACCCTTGACCTGGCCGAGGAAGAAGCCCACGCCCAGGAGGAAATGCTTGTTGAAGAGGTTGAAATCCACCTCCAGGCCGAAGCCGAGCTCCTTGTATTCGTCCTGGAGAATCTGGAACTCGCGGATCGCGCCGAACCCCTTGAGCCCCACGTTGCCGATCCGCAGGTCGAGCGAGAGGCCGTCCAGGAGCACCGGCGCCGCGTCGGGGTTGCCTCCCACCTTGAAGCGCAGGCGCTGGTAGCGCACGCCGTGCTTGGCCCCCTCCTTTTTCTCCTCGTCGGTCACCGGCCGCTCGAGCGCTCGCGGAAGCATGGGGATCTGGCCGGAGAACGAGAGGTAGCGCCCGCCGTTGTGGTCGGTGAAGAAGCCGAACTCGTCGACGCCCAGCCTAAAGATGCGGGCGGCCACGATCTCGATCCCCTCGGGCAGCCAGAGCTCGCCCGAAAGGCCGCCCAGCGGTCCCCGGCCGCGGTCCCAGCCGACGTTCCGGAGCACCGCCTTGATCGGCCCACCGGAGCGGTCCGTGATCGTGAAGGTCTTCTTCCTCGCCTCCTCGTCGGTCGGCGCCGGTCCGCTGATCCCGACGTCGATCAGGAACTGGACGTAGTCGGTCCACGTCCGGTCGTAGGAGTCGCGCAGGGGGTCGTTGATCTTGTAGCC
>DATEIO010000444.1:0-5408 GCA_035278895.1 Thermoanaerobaculia bacterium
CCAGCAACAGCTCCTCCAGCAGCGCGTCATTCGGATGGATCTTCAACGGCCGCCTCCTCTCTCGATCTCTGGCATTTTTCGATGACAGTTCTCAACAACCATCCCTCCGGGTCCTGGCGCATCGGCCTCTTGCTGATCAGGAGGAAGCAGGACTGCTCCATGATCTCCTCAGCCTCCCGCTCGGAGATGCCGTACGCGACGAAGATCCTCTCCAGGACAGGCCGGAGGCGTACCAGGATCTCAGAGCAGGCATTCTCGGCGTCTTCCATGACTGATCTGGAGGGCTCTCTCTAAGAAGATTGGTCACCGCAGAGCCCAAAAACGGGACAACGAGGAGACAAATTGAAGAAGAGCCATGGGCGCCAGCCTCTTCAAAGGAGCCGGCCAACGCCCACTTCGGTGAGTTTTTCCTTATCTCAGACCATCCGGGTCCATCATCCCACCGGCGTCAAGCCCAAACCCGCTCGGCACAGCTTCTTCGGTCCTGCCGTTGGGGTCCATCATCCCGCCGGCCTTTTCGCCATCAGGGTCCATCATCCCGCCCGCTTTGCTCACTGGCAGGACCCAGGAGGTGAGCCACTCCCATGCGGTCGAGAGAAAGCTCTCTCCTCCCCGGGACTGGAACGAGAGGGGCGAGGCCTGCGCGGCGGCCGTGGTGACGAAGACGAGAGCGAGGGCGGCGGCGGTCGAGCGGAGATTCAACGACATGGGATTCCTCTCCTTCCCTAGGTTTCTCTACCGCGACCTTTATGGCCGGCGGAGAAAACCATTCTAGAAAGAAGAGTGTTACCAGAGGAGAAAAAACGAGCCGGGGAAGGCCACACTTCTCCCGCCTGGACGGGAAAACAGGCCTGGAAAAATGTTGATCTATCTCCGTGCCGCGGCGGAGAGGCGGGCCACGAAGCGGGAGAGGGCCACGTCGGCTTCGGAGGCTTCGCCCTTCAACTGGAGCTCGGTCTCCAGGACGTCGGCCGGAAGCTTCGCCACCAGGGCCTCGGGAAGGCGGGAAGCAGCCAGGTAGGCGCGGTGGAGGCGGAAGGGGTGGAGACCCGCCAGCGGGTTCTTGCCGCCGGTAGGGATCTCCGCCTGGAGCGCGGGGGCGTGGCTGTTCTTGAACCGGTAGTAATTGGTCTCCCCTGCCGGCACCCGGGCCACCCGCATCATGCCTCGCACCGCCGTAAGCTGGCGGCAGAAGGAGGCGAGGAGCGAGAAGAAGGAGAGCCGCGACGCCAGAGGGTCGTCCGCCGAGGCCAGCATGCGGCGAAGACGGTCCAGGGCCTCGCCGCCGCGCCCCTCGGCGATGGCGTCCAGCAGCTGCCAGACGTCCTCCTCCCCGCGGTCCTCCACCGTCTGTTCCACGAGCTTGCGGTCGATGCGCCCCTCGGCCAGGTTGGCGAGCTTCCGGTACTCGCCCGCAAACCGGGCGGTCGAGTCGGAGTCGACGCCCCCGGTCCCCCGGCCCTTGCCGTCGCTCTCCTGGCGCAGCGTCCGGCGGGCGAGCTCGGAGAGAGCGTCGGGCGCGATCCCCACGCCGGTCTGGCGCTCCAGCTCCTCGGCCAGGAGATCGATCCCCTGCCAGCTCCCCTTGTCGGACTCGACCCGCCCCAGCTCCAGCGCGGCCCCGCGCTCTTCGAGCAGGCGGACGAGCGGGTGGTCCGCGGCCACGGCGCTCTCGGCGAGCACCAGGGTGTGCCCGGGTGGCAGGCCGCCCCGGATCACCTCGGAGAGGTCGGACAGCTCGCCCTCCCCGCGCCCTTCGATCTCCTCCCGCCGCGCCGCTTCGAGAAGCCCGGCGAGCCCGGCCCGCAGCTCCTCCACCTGCTTCTTGCCGCGCGCCCGAGCCCCGCCGCCCCGGCGGGCCTTGCCCCCTTCGAGCACCCAGGCCGGCAGATCCGCGAGCGCCCGCTCGGGCGTGCCGGCGTAGGGATCGATCTCGAACAGGTGGAGGGCCTGGAGGAGCCGTGACGCGGCCTGGCGCTCCCGCCCGGAGAGCGCTCCGTCGGTTTTCAGAGGGAGCACATCCGCCGCGTCGTCGACCAGCTCCCCGGCCGCGTTCTTGTCCGCGAAGACCGCCGTGTCCACGGCCAGGACCACCTTGGCCGAGGCGAAGAGGGAGAAGGTGCGGAGATCCTGGAGCAGGGGGGTGAGCGACGGGGGGTGGCGGTGCGTCTCGATCGCGTCGGCGGGCAGGCCCGAGGCCTTCGCCAGCGCCTCGGCGGCCCGGCGCGCCGCCGGCTCGGCCAGCACCAGGTCCCCATGGACGAGGCAGACCTGGGGCGGCGTGCCCTGGCGGGTCAGGTTGGCGAGGAACGTCTCGACGGATGCGGTCATGACGGGAGCTTACCGCCGGAAACGACAGCGAGGAGGCCCGGGCGACCGGACCTCCTCGCGGATTTTCAGATCTCTATGGGTCAAGGCTCGGATTCGAGCAGCCCCTTTTCCGCGAGCTCCTGGCAGTCGATGCAGAAGCGGGCGTAGGGCACGGCCTCCAGCCTTCTCATGTTGATCGTGTTGCCACAGTTCGCGCAGCGGCCGTACACGCCGTCGTCCATCCGGCGCAGGGCGGCTTCGATCTGGAGCACCATCTGCCGCTCGCTGTCCGAAAGCGAGAACATCAGCTCCCGGTTGTAGGCATTGTTCGCCCGGTCCACGATGTCCTCGGTTCCGTCGTCCGCCGACTCCTGCCCCGCCCGGACGTCCTGTTTGTACATATCCAGGATTTCCTGGCGCTGCTTCTCCAAGCGCTCGCGAAGAGCCTGGTACCCGTCCTGGGGCACTTCAGCGGCCGCCTCGACCTTCTGTGTTTTGGCCACGCTTGCTGTCTCCTTTCACGAGGGGCAAGTCAAAAAAGTTCCCTATGATACAGCCTATAAGGGCTCGCGATGATAGCTCATTCCAGCCTCGATCGAGAGCGCACGGTAGAGCTGTTCGTATAGCACGACACGTGCCAGCTCGTGGGACAGGGTCATGGGGCCGAAAGAGAGGACAAAACGGGCGGCGTCGAGCACCGCGGAATCGAGCCCCAGGTCGGAGCCGATCAGGAAGGCGACCGGGTGGGGCCACTCGGTTTTCAAGCGCGTGAGCCGGGCCGCAAGCTGTTCGGAGGAAAGGGCTTCGCCCCGGCTGTCCAGGGCGAAGGTCCAGGCCGAGGGGGGGACCGCCGCGAGCAGCGCCTGCCCTTCGATCTTCCTGCGCTGGGGGTCTTCGGCCGCGGCGCGGGCGCGCACGGGTACGTCCCGCACCGTGGCCAAGTGGCCGATGCGCTTCCGGTAGGACGCGCAGATCTCCTCCCAGTGGGAGCGCTGGTGCCGTCCGGCCCAGAGGACGACGAGCTCGCGGGCCACTCAGCCGACCGCGGTCTCGTCGAGGTCCTCGTTCTCGCCCGCCATGAAGGCCTCCCACTCCGCCGTGTAGGACAGCGAGCGGAGGTCGCGCATCCGGTCGAGGAAGATGACCGCGTTCAGGTGGTCGTACTCGTGCTGGACGATGCGGGCCTCGAACCCGGTGACGACGTGGTCGATCCGCTTGCCCTCGCGGTCCAGCCCCTGGACGCGGACCTCGCCGTGCCGGGGCACGAGACCGCGCAGGTCGGGGATCGAGAGGCACCCCTCCCAGTCGTAGACCAGCTCCCGGGAATGCGGGCTGATCAGGGGATTGATGACCACCTGGAGCGGGATCGGGTCGATCCGGTCCGGCGGGCTCGCGGCCTCGTAGACGAAGAGCTGCACCTCCGAGGCCACCTGCGGGGCCGCGAGGCCGACGCCCCGGGCCTCGCGCATCGTGTCGATCATGTCATCGATCAGCGCCTGGAATTCCGGGGACGCGATCTGCTCCGGCGCCACCGGCCGCGCCGGGGTGCGCAACGAGGGATGGCCGAGCCGGACGATGGGGCGAACGGGCATATGGGGGTCTCCGGTCGTGAGGATGAGGATTATAGCGCGTGGTATTCTCACCCTCCATGAGAGGAACGGGACGCTCCCTGGAGACGAACGGAACCCGGCGCCTGGTCAAGGGCCTGCTGATCGCGGGGGTTGCGGTCGGAGTCCCCGTGGCGGCGGCCGCGCTCCTGAGGCGGCGAGCCGAGGCCCCGCAGGCCCCCCGCTGGGGACGGGCCCACCGCTATGCCGGCCGCTTCGGTGAGATCGTCTTCCAGGAGATGGGCGCCGGGAGCCCGGTCGTCCTCCTCCATGCCTTCGGCCCGGGCTACGACGCCAGCCAGTGGCGGGGCGTCGCCGAGATCCTCGCGGACCGCCACGTCGTCTACGTTCCCGACCTCCCCGGCTGGGGCCGATCCGAGGGCCTCGGCGGTCCCTCCTCCGACCTCTATCTCCGGGCCATCGAGGACTTCCTGACCGCCGTGGTGCGCGAGCCCGCCGTGGTCGTCGCCGCCGGCCTGTCCGCGGCCTACGTGGCCCGGCTCGCCGCGGAAGACCCCGAGCTCGTCCGCGCGGTCGCCCTCGTCTCTCCGCCGGACCTGGACGGCAAGGACGGAGGCCAGGGCTTCGTCGCCCGCGTGCTCCGCCTCCCCTTCCTCGGCTCCGTGGTCCTGGACCTCCTGACCGGCCGCGCAGCCCTGGAGCATCACTTGAGGAAAGAGGTCTACGCCGCCCCCGAGCGGGTGGACGCCGCCCTCCTGGAGCACCACTACCGGACCGCCCACGTCCCGGGCACCCGCGCCGCCCTGGCCGCCCACGCCGCCGGGCGCCTCCAGCACGACGTCGCCGACACGCTCGGCTCTCTGGATGTCCCCGTCTGGCTCGCCTGGGGCCGCCAAGGCAAATCCCCCTCCCCCGACGGCGCCGCCGCCTGGAGCCGCGAGCTCCCCGACGCCGAGATCGAGATCTTCGAGGGCAGCGGGAGCCTCCCTCACGCGGAAACCCCGGCGCTCTTCTGCCGGGCGCTGCAGCGGTTCATTGCGGGGCTGCCGGAGTCGGACTAACCCGGACGAACAGGGACTCCCACGGACTGGCGCGGAGGGGGTTTTCTTGTCCGTGAAGGTCCTTGGTGTCCTTGCAGTCCTTGGTGTCCTTCCGGCTTCCAGTACAATACCCCTTCTTTGCCGCACCCCGTCTCCCGGGGCCGCGGCGCTGTGAGGATTCCTGATGAGCGACCGACGATTTCCCGACGTCCCGGGTGGGTATCCCTTTCCCCGGCTCGAGCAGGAGGTGCTCGCGGAGTGGAGGGAGCGGGGCATCTTCGAAAAGAGCCTGGAGAAGGCTTCCCCCAAGGGGGAGTTCGTGTTCTTCGAGGGCCCGCCGACGGCCAACAACGTGCCGCACGTGGGGCACGTGGTCACCCGGGTGGTGAAGGACGTCTTCCCCCGCTACCGCACCATGCGCGGCTACCACGTGGCCCGGAAGGCGGGCTGGGACACCCACGGCCTGCCGGTCGAAATCGAGGTCGAGAAG
>DATEIO010000445.1:0-4783 GCA_035278895.1 Thermoanaerobaculia bacterium
GGACCGCGCGACCTCCGTGGCCTTGCGGAACGCGGCGTCGGCCTCTCCGCCCTTCTTCTGACGGAGGTAGACCTCTCCCAGGTAGACCCAGGCCGCGGGATCGGACGGGCTGAGCTCCGTGGCGTTGCGGAGGCGGGACTCGGCCTCTCCGTACTTCTTCTCCTGCTCGGCGACGCGCCCCAGGGCCGCGGATACCGGTCCGTTCTGGTCCGCCTGCCCGGCAACTGCCTGGAGGACGGAGCGGGCCTGGCCCGTCTTGTACTCCCAGAGCAGGCGATCGGCCTCGGAAACCTGCGGCGGCGCCGGCTGCTCCGCCGGCTTCTGGGGCTCGCCCTGCTGGTTCTCCGGTTTCTGCTGATTCTGCTGGTTGCCCGGCTTCGGCTTTTGCGGCTTTTTCGGCGGCTTGGCCTCCGCGGCGAGCGGGGAAAGCAGAAGAGCGCAGAGAAGCGCTCCGATCGTGGTCCGGCCAGTGATTTTAAGCATCGCAGGTCTCCTCTCGGGGCTCACCTTCAGTATAACCAGAGGTCGGGCGGCGAAATGCCAAGGCCTTCCGGGTGACGTTACTGGGGGAAGGCCTGACCGGACAGGCGGTTCCGGAGGTCGTGCGGTCAGGAAGAAGCGGTCTTCCCGCTGGAAGAACGCATCCAGAACCTCTCTCTGCAGATTACTGAGCCGTGTCGAGCTCAAGCCGTCCCTGCCTCTGCCACTCGGAAAGGAGGAACTCCCAGAATGCCCGGCGGCGGCCCAACTGCCGGGCGAGAGCCGGCCAGGAGCGAGCGACTTCCTGCGGGGTCGTGAATCTCCAGACCTCGGTGTCCCGAGCCTCGCGCAGAACTTTCGCCAGGAGCCGGGTTCTCTCGGGAGGAGATGCGGTACGCAGGCGGTTTTCGAGCTCCCGGACGGTCATCGGCTCATCCCAGAGGAAGTAGGGGATTGCCTCAGGATCGTCGAAGTCGGTCGAGAGAGGAATCCCGCTCATGGAAGGAATCATAGATGACTTCGATGACTCACGCCCCCGCCACCGCGAAGTGCTCCGCGACCGCTCTCCGTAGCCGCCCGTCCACCCAGCGGTTGGCGAGGTCGAAGCCCTTCCGGAGGATGGGGTGCCCGGTGGCGGCCTTCTGCTGGAAGTCGAGGAAGGCTTCCCGCTGCTCGGGGCGGAAGGAGAGCAGGGCGGGGTAGAAGAGGGCGGCGTTGAGCGCGACCCGATCCTGCATCAGGCGGCGGTCGAGGGCACGGACGTGGTTTCCCACTTCGGCGGAGGACATGGTGGCATGCTCCCAGTAGGGGGCCATGCTGCGGAGGTTTTCCATCACGCGGAGGCCGAAGCGCTCACGGTTTTCCGGGCGAAGGAGGGGAACTCCGGCGACCCGGGTGCTGAAGGTGGCGAGGAAGTAGAAGTCCGGCGGGCTCTCGGCGAGGAACCGGTAGGTGCGGTCCAGGGTTTCGGGGGTCTCGCCGGGGAAGCCCACGATCAGGGAGACGACGCTCGTCAAGCCGTGGTTGCGGCAGTTGCGGAGAGCGCGGGCGTTCGATTCGACGGTGCAGGACTTGTCCATGTTGTCCAGGAGCTGCGCGTCGCCCGACTCGATGCCGATCTGCACCTGGTGGGCCCCGGCCTCTTTCATGAGGATGACGGTCTCCTCGTCCGCGAGGTCGTCCGCCCGGGCGTAGCAGACCCACTGGACGCGGACGTTCCTTTCGATCAGCAGGCGGCAGAGCTCTTTGAGACGCGGGCGCGGCATGGTGAAGAGGGAGTCGAGGCAGGTGATGGTCTCGACCCCGAGATCCTTCACGTAGCGCTCCCAGTCATCGGCGATCTTGGCCGCGCTCTTCGTGCGGAACTTCGTGTCGTCGAAGAGGTAGGGGTAGTTGCAGAAGTTGCAGCGGTAGGGGCAGCCGCGGACGCTCTCGTAATAGATCTCCCGGAAGCGGGTTCCGTGGTCCCGGCCGGCGAGGCCCCAATCCGGTGTAGGAAGAAAATCGAGGCTCGCATCCGCCGGTACGCCGCTGTAGAGAAAATCCGTGGTCCCCTTGCGGATCAGCCGGCCGCTGGGAGGAGGTTCGAGGAGCCGGTAGCCCGAGCGGATCCAGGCGGCGAGGGAATCGACGAGCATCTCCCCGTAGCCAACCGCGACCACGTCCACCTCGGGTGCCCCGTCCCACTGGCTGTGGAGGATGCCGGCCAGAGCTCCTCCCAGGACGATCCGGTTGTGCGGGCGCTTCAGGCGCTGGAGGATCGGCTCGATCTCCGAGAGGTCGTGGAGGTAGGTGCTCGAAAGGAAGACGCAGGTCGTCTCCGCGAGCTTTTTTTCGACCCCGGCGGGATTTGAAAACAGCTCGTCGAGCTCCATCCGCTCGTAGGGGAGCCCAGCGCGGTGGAGAAGGGTGGCGAGCACGACCTCGGTGAGCGACGGGGGCTCGACGTTCTCCCGGTGCCGCGGGAAACGGAGACCTTCCAGCTTCGCGGCGAGGAGCGGCTCGGCCATGACCAGCTTGACCTTGAGATCGAGCCAGGCCGCCTCGGCGGCCCGCCACTGCTCCCACCATTTCCGAGCTGCCAGGAGGAACGAGCGTTCCTTTCCGGTCAGCATCCCGCCGGTCACGATGAGAACCTTTTCACTCACGGCCGCCACCCTTGAAGGACCATCCGCGTGCCTCCCTCGGGCAGGATGAGGACGAGCCTGCGCACCGGCCGGGCGCGGTCGCCGGGCAGGAGGGCCAGATCCGCGTGGCGGAGGATGGTGGAGGTGAGGAGGATCATCTGCCGCATGACGAAGTGCCTGCCGATGCAGGTGCGGGCGCCGAACCCGAAGGGGAAGTATGAACCCTCGAAGGCCGTTCCTTCCAGGAAACGCTCCGGAAGGAAGCGGTCCGGCTCCGGGAAGACTTCCGGGTTCCTCTGCGCGAGATAGGCCGAGGGGAAGACTCGCGTGCCGGCGGGCAGGGTTTCGTCGCCGATCCGCGTCTCCTGGCGCGCCACCCGGGTGAGGTGGACGACCACGGGGCAGAGCCGCATGCTCTCTTCGAGGCAGGCCCGGAGATACAAGGGCTCTCCGGTTTCATCCCGGATCTTCTGGAGAGCCTCGGGGTGCCGGTGGATGTGAACGAACGCCCAGGCCAGGGTGGCAGCCCCGGTGTCGTGCCCGAAAAGAAGGAGGGCCAGCACCTCGGAGACGATTTCGTCGTCAGGTAGGTCCGCTCCTTCTCGAACGATCCGGGCGAGGCCGCCGTCCTGCTCGAAACGCCGCGCGGCTGCAATCCGCTCCTGGAGAAATTCAGTCAGGCGCCTCCGGTTGCGCAACGCGCGGCCCCAGGCGGTGAGCGGCCCCAAATCCACATGGAGAGGGCGCAGGAACAGCACCCAGGGGCTCTCGAAAGCGAGAAGGAACGCATCCACCAGCCGCTCCGCCCGGTCCGCTTCCTCGCGGGAGGTCTCGCCGAAGAGGAGGCGGACGATGGCGCGAAGCGAGATCCGCCGGGCGAAGTCGTAGATGGAGAAGGTCTGCCCTGGAGAGATTTCGCGGATCGCCTCGCTTGCCGCCTCGATCGTGGTCGCGTCCAGGGCTTCGAGATCCCGGCGGAACAGGGGGGCCACGAGGCGGCGGCGGGCCGCGTGGTCTTCGCCGTCCAGGGTGATGAGCGAGCGGTCGCCCAGGATCTGGCGGAGCGCCGCGATCCCCTGTCCTGCGTCGAGGTCCGGGTGGGCCACGATCTCGCGGACGACCTCCGGATCGCCGGTGACGAGCACCCGCCCGGCGAGCGCCAGGTCCATCCAGAAGGTCAGCCCCCGTTGCTCCCGGGCCTCGTCCAGAAAGGCGTAGGGATCGCGGAGCCAGCGGAGGCTGTCCCGAACTAGGCTCACGGATTTTTCTTCCGGTACTTCCTCTCGTAGGCCGCGAGCGCCCGGTGGAAGGAGGAGAGGACGGCCCGGCCCCGCGGGTCCGCGATCGCCGGGAGCTTGGCCTCGAGGGCCTTGATGGCGGCAGCCCCGCGGCGATGCTCCTCCCGGAGCCACTCCCGCACGGCAGGGGCGCCGAGGTCGTCTCGGGCCGGCTCCAGCACCTCGGCAGGGACGTTGATCAGACCTTTTTTCCAATCTTCCTCGAGATCGCGGACCGGCGAGCACCAGGAGAGGGCGTCGACGAGCTCCGGGGCGTCCGCCGCTCGCAGCTCCGCTCCGGTGAGGATCAGGGTGAGGTCGAGCGAGAGCGCGAACGTCCGCCGGTGGTGCTCGGCAAGCTCCGCCGCGCCCATCACCCGCCGCTCCGCCATTCGCCGCCGGTCCACGATCAGCTCCTCGAAGAGCGCCGCGAGCTCTTCCCGGGGGACCCCATCCCGTACGAAGGCGGCGAGGACCTGCGCAGGGGAGTCGTCCGGTGTGCCGCCGGCCAGCACGCGGAGGATGTCGCGCGTGTACGCCTCCGGATCGTCCGGGACTTTGCGGTCGCCGTCGAGCACGTCGTCCACGTGCTGGGCGAGGCACCAGGCGGCCCGCAACGTGCGGGTCTTCCGCCAGCGAGGGAGGGAGAATCCGTAGATCGCGAGGGCCGTGAACAGATACCGCACGTGCCGGCGGGTGAAGAATGCGGCTTCCCGCAGACAGAGGAATTCGATCCGCAGAGCATCCAGCCAGGCGTCCGAGGCAGCTTTCCTCTGAACGGTCCCGACGGTGACGAGAGCGAGGGCGAGACCAGTCACGACATCCAGGACGTGGTGCTCGTGGATGAAGAGGGTGGAGAGGGAGACGGCGACCGCCCAGAGGAGGAAGAGCGCCCGCCCG
>DATEIO010000446.1:0-12592 GCA_035278895.1 Thermoanaerobaculia bacterium
GGGAGATAATTTTGCGGAGCGTCGACCTCATGGCACCCTGGCAACCGCGCTACACCCTGACTCCCACGATCGCCCGTAGCCTCATGGAAATCGAGGCAGCCCGGGCGGTCGTCGAGCATCTCTCTTTGCCGGCAGCGGTGCAATCCGAACTGCAGCGCCGGGCTCGCGTTCGCTCCACCCACTACTCGACCCGGATCGAAGGCAACCGCCTGACCCTGGCCGAGGCGGAGCAGGTGGTTCGAGGCCAGCGCGTTCAACTCCATGGCCGCGAGCGGGACGTAGGCGAGGTCCGGAACTACTGGAACGCTCTCCTGCGGATCGAAGAGTGGGCCGCGCGGGGGGTGGACCTGACCGAGGATCTTATCCAACGTCTGCACGCCCTCGTCGAGCGCGGAGTTCGGGCGCGCTCGAGCCCCTACCGGGACGGGCAGAACATGATCCGCGACTCCGAATCCGGCGCGATCGTGTATCTCCCTCCCCAAGCCGGAGACGTGCCCGGCTTGATGGCCTCTCTGGTCGAATGGGTCCAACGGGCCGAAGAGGAACGCCTCCCTCCTCCACTCATCGCGGGACTGGCGCATTACCAGTTCGTCACGATCCACCCCTACTATGATGGCAACGGCCGGACGGCCCGGTTGCTGGCCACCTTTCTCCTCCATCGCGGAGGCTATGGCCTGAACGGTCTCTTCTCGCTTGAAGAGCATCACGCGCGCGACCTGGCGGCCTACTACAATTCCCTCGCCATTCATCCGCACCACAACTACTACGAGGGCCGGGACACGGCCGACCTCACTCCCTGGCTGGCGTACTTCATCGAGACCCTGGCGGCGGTGTTCACCTCTGCCAAGGACGAGGCGCTCCGGTCCGCGGCAGGGACCCGGCCCATCGAACCAGAAGCCCTACGCCGGCTCGATGCCAGAGCCCGGACCGTTCTAGCGCTCTTCACCAAGGCCGAGAGAATCACTTCCGGGGACGTCGCCCATGCCCTGGGCCTCTCCGACCGCATGGCCCGCGTGCTGTTGGGCGACTGGGTGCAGCAGGGCTGGCTCGAGATGGCCGACTCATCCCGCCGGAGCCGCTCCTACACGTTATCGGCAGTTTATCGGCAATTCATCGGCAATTCATCGGCAATGCCCTAGCTTTCCGTCCTCTTCTCATGCAGCCGCATCAGCGGCGTCACCGAGATCCCGTGAATGAGAATCGAGGCGGCAATCGTCGTCAGAGTCAGCCCGACGAGCGGCTCGGCCAGGGCGGGATCGAGGCCGTGCTCGATGGCGTACATCAGGTAGTAGATCGAGCCGATGCCGCGAATTCCGAACCAGGCGAGCATCCCTTTTTCGAGATGGGGCAGCCGCGCTCCGGCGAGGCCGGCGAGGACGGCCAGCGGGCGGACGACGAGGAACAGGATGGGGATGAACCAGAGGGCCGCGGACGGCAGAAAGCGCCAGGAGAGCATGCCTCCCACGAGCAGCACCACCCCCACCTCGAAGATGCGCTCGACCTGCTCGTTGAACCCGAGCACGGCCTGGGCCATGTAGGCGGGGGCCTTCTCCGGATCGGTCGCGATCTCCTCCTCGCTGCCGGCGGCGGCCATCTCGCGGACGTCCGGTGGCTCTTCGGTCGGGGTCGACAGACGCTCGATGCGGCGCAGGGCGAGCCCGGCCGCGAAGACCGCGAGGAAGCCGTAGGAGTGGATCAGGAGGGCCGCGCCGTAGGAGAGGCCGATCAGTCCCAGAGCGAGGAAGTCGTCCAGCCCGAAAGCCTCTTTGTGCTCCTTGCGGAGGAAGAGGACGAGCTTCCCCACGAGCGTTCCCAACCCAAAGCCGGTTCCGAGGCCCGCCGCGATGGCCCAGAGGACGTCCACGGTCAGCCAGCGCCAGCCCGAGACGCCGAGCTCGTGCTCGCCCAGGAGACCCAGGCCGAGCATCACGAAAGGGAAGGCGGTCCCATCGTTCAGGCCCGCCTCTCCGGTCAGGCTGAAGCGCAGGCGGTTCCGGTCTCCGGCGTGGGAGAGCTGAACGTCCGAGGCGAGGACCGGATCGGTGGGAGCCAGGATGGCCCCCAGAAGGACCGCCGCCCCCAGCGGCAGGCCGAGACCGAAGGTGCCGAGGAGCGTGATCAGCCCCACGGTGACCACCATGGAGACCGACGCCAGGCGGATGGGCAGACGCCAGAGAGGATCGCGCACGGGCAGCCGGAATTTCAGGCCCGCCGTGAACAGCGAGACCAGGACCGCGAGCTCCGTCACCCGTTCGAGGAACCCCGCGTGGCGCAGGGGATCAAGCCGGATCGCCCCGGTCCCGAAGGCGCCCAGGGCGATGCCGACCAGAAGATAGAGGACGGTCGTCGTGAGCGGCAGGTGCTTGACCCTGGACGCGACGAGCGCGATCGCGACCAGGAGGCCGCCGAGCACGAGGAACCAGAGATCGAAAGACAACGGCGTCTAGTCGTGGCGGACGCCGATGGGGATCTCTTCCGGAACCGAGCCCTTGAGATCGATCTTCTCGTTCTCGCCGATATCGTCGGCCCGCTTGCCAGTCAGCACGGCCTTGGCCAGCCCGTAGAGTTGCACCATCTTGGACGAGGGCGAATCCCAATACTCGGCCTTCTCCACCCGGACGCAGAGCAGCGCCAGATCCGGATCGTCCAGCCCCTCCGGGAACCAGGCCTTGAGCGCTGGATTCCAAAGCTCCTTGGCCTTGGCCTTGTCGCGCACCATCCGGGCGGTTCCGGAGATCGACACGTAGGTGTTGTCGTCCGGCGCCGCGTAGCTCACGTTGACGCGGTGGTTGCGCTCGACCTCGTCCACCTTGGGCGAGCTCGCGCCGGTGAAGAACCAGAGCTCGCCGTCGAACTCCGCCTCCTGGGTGGCCATGGGGCGGCTGCGCAACGAGCCGTCCGTGTCCACCGTGGTCAGCATGGCGAAGCGGATCCCCTTGATCAGGTCGCGAATTTTTTCGATGTCGTTTCTCTCAGCCATCATCCACCCCTCTCTCTCAGTACCGGGCAAGCCCAGTCGGTTTCTCAGGGGTCAATTGCGAGATCCGTGCCGGCAAAATTCCGACGGAGAAATCCGGTGGAACGCAGGGCTCGCCCCCTCGTATAGTCCCCGTCATGGCTCTGGCGCGCGAACGAATGATCGACCTCATGATGGCGAGCGATTCCGCCTACAACGGCCGGTTCCTGATCGGCGTGCTGACGACCGGGATCTACTGCCTCCCCTCCTGCCGGGCCAGGAAGCCCAAGCCGGACAACGTCCGCTTCTTCGCCACGGTGGCCGAGGCGCAGCGGGCGGGCCTGCGCCCCTGCAAGCGCTGCCGGCCGGACGACTTCTACGCCCGGCGGGACCCGGACCGCGAGCGGGTCGAGGAGCTGGTCGAGCGGATGCGGACCTCCCCCGCCGAATTCGCGGACGTGGAGGACGTGGCCCGCGCCTCAGGGCTGGGCTCCTCCAAGCTCCACGAGCTCTTTAGGCGACACTTCCACGCCACCCCGGCCCAGATCCTGGCGCGCGCCCGGGTGGCGGCGGCCGGCCGTCTCCTCGTGGAAACGGCCCGCTCCGTGGCGGACGTGGCTTTCGAAGTCGGCTTCAACGGGCTCTCCACATTCAATGAGAGCTTCCGCCGCCTCCAGGCGATGAGCCCGCTCGAATACCGTCGCCTCCTGGGGGCCCGGAGCTTCCGGATCGCCCTCCCGCCCGGCTATCTCCTGGGTCCCGCGCTGGAGTACCTCGGCCGGGAGGGGGAGAGCCTCACGATCCGCCGGGAGGGTCCGGCGCTGGTGACCGCCCTCCGGTTGGGTGGCGTGCCCTCCCTGCTCCGGGCCGAGCTTGCGGACGGCGCGGTCTCCGCCTCGATCGAGGCGTCCCGCCCGCTGCCGGAGGACGCCGCGGTCCAGGCTCATGGCTACCTTCTTGCGCTCCTCGGGTTGACGCGGGATCCCGCACCGTTCGAGAAGACGGTCGCGGCTCTGCCCCGGCTCTCCGCTCTTCTCCAGGGGCGGCCGGCGTTGCGCATCCCGCTGATTCCCGAGCCGTTCGATGCCTTGATCTGGGTGATCGTGGGCCAGCAGGTGAACCTCCCCTTCGCCTTTACCCTGAGGCGGCGGCTCGTCGAAAAAGCGGGCGAGCCCGCGGGGGACGGCCTCTTCGCCCCGCCCACACCGGAAGCCGTGGCGGAGCTCGACGCCCAAGATCTCCTGCGGAGCCAGTTTTCGGGGCGCAAGGCCGAGTACCTGATCGGCATCGCCCGGCTCGTGGCCGAGGGTCAGCTCCCCCTGGACCGGCTCGCTGCCGCCTCGGCCACCCGCATCGAGCAGGAGCTTCTCGCCGTGCGCGGCCTGGGGCCCTGGTCGGCGAGCTATCTGATGATGCGCAGCTTCGGATTCGAGGACTGTGTCCCGGTCGGGGACTCCGGGTTGGTCCGCGGCCTGATGAAGCTGTACGGCCTCCCCGCCCGGCCGGACGCGGAGGAGACCCAGGACCTGATGCGGCCCTTCGCTCCCTACCGGAGCTGGGCGACCTTCCATCTCTGGCAGATGCTCAAGGAGGAGCCATGACCACCTGGTACACCACGACCGTGGAGAGCCCCTGCGGGCCCCTGTTCTGCGTCGTCGACGAAGCTGGCGCCGTGGTCCGGATCGAGTTCGAAAACGGCCGCGACAGCCAGAAGCTGACCCGCCGGCTCGCGGAAAAGGGATTCGAGGTCGTCGAAGATTCCGAACGCACGGCCGAGGTGCGCCGGCAGCTCGAAGAGTACTTTGCGGGCGAGCGCCAGACGTTCAACCTCACCCTGGCGCCCGAGGGCACCGACTTCGAAAGGTCGGTCTGGAACGAGCTCTCCCGCATCCCCTTCGGCGAGACGCGGAGCTACGCCGAGATCGCCCGGGCGATCGGCAGGCCGGGAGCGGCCCGCGCCGTGGGCCGGGCCAACGGCGCGAACCCCATTCCCATCGTGGTTCCCTGCCACCGCGTGATCGGAGCCAACGGCTCCCTCACCGGCTTCGGCGGCGGGCTCCCCGTGAAATCGCTCCTGCTGGAGATCGAAGGGGCCGCGCTGCCGTTTTCGAAGAGCGCATAGCTCAGCTCCCCGGAATCGCCGACGTATCCCCCTGGCTGCCGAACCGGTTGAGCCGGTTGAAGTAGGTCTTCGAAATTCCGGTTTCCGTGTCGGTCACCTTGATCGTGTATTCCTGGTTGGTCAGGGCCCCGTAGAACACCCAGAAGTGGCCGTTCAGGGGCCGGCCGTCCAGCACCTTCACGATGACCTCGACGTTGCTCGGCGAGGTGAACCAGAAATAGCCGGTGTCGCTCGTGAGCGGCACGGCTTGGCCGCTGCCGGTGACTCCGGCGAAATCCTTCCAGTCGAGCTCCACCCGGACGCGGCCGTTGTTGAGACAGAGCGTGAGCGGCCCCGGGACGCACGAGGCCTTGGAGGAGGAGACGGCTTCCAGCGCTTCGGGCTCCCAGGAAACAGCCTCTTCCAGCTCCTTGCCGGCCTTGGCCGGGAAGGCCGAAGTATCCCCGGCGCTTGCGAAGCGGCCCGGGGGATTGGTGTAGGTCTTCACGTTGCCGGTGACCGTGTCGGTGATCCGCAGCGTGTATTCCACGTTGGTCAGAGCGCCGTAGAACACCCAGAAATGGTTGTTGGCCCCACGGCCGTCCAAGACCTTCACGACCAACTCGGCGTTCGCCGGATCGAAGAACCAGAAGTAGCCCGTATCCCCCGAGAGCGCCACCGCCTGGCCGGCGCCCGAGCCGCCGTTGGCCTTCCAGGCCACCTCGGCGCGGAAGCGGTTGTTGTTCAGGCAGAGATAGGGCCCGGCCGTGCACGAGCCGGTGACCTTGGCGGTGGCGACCGTGCTGGCCCCCACGGCGAGCGCATAGTCCCCCGGCGCCACGGGCAGGAGCCCGGACTTCGCGGGGAGCGCCTGCCCTGCGAGGTTGGCCGACGGGCCGGTCCAGGCGTAGGCGAGAAGGGTTCCCTGGGGGGACGAGGGCTCCGCGCCCACGCTCTCCGGCGCGGGCACGGCCACGAGCGCGCCCTCCCGCGGAGAGGAGACTCGCGCGTTGGGTACCGCGCTCTTCTGCGTCGAGATCCGGCCGGGCCGGTTGACGAACAGGCTGTTTAGCACGGAGACGCTCGCGCCGTTCGGAGCGGCCAGGGTGTTGAAATACACCACCTCTCCGAACGTCCCCGGGGCGAAGCGGTTGCCGTCGTAGCGCACGTCATTGATCGGGCCGTCGGCCGGATCGAGATCCCAGACCGGCACCCCCAGGTTTTCGGCGAAGACCGAGCTCGCAACCACGCCACCCACGTTCCCCGGCCGCGCGGGGTTGGTCCGCGGGATGGTGAAGATCGCGGCCCCCCGGGACTGGTTGAGCGGCTCGAAGACCCCCGGCGCCACGTCGTTGCCGAAGAAGCGGGAGTCGCGGAGGTCCACGGTCGAGCCGGAGACGAACAGGGCCCCGCCCCACCGCTCCGCCGTGTTGTTGGCGAAAGTCGTGCGGGCGATCCGCGCCACCGAATCTTCCCGGATGGCAATCCCCCCTCCCCCGCTCCCGTCGCCCAGCGCGTCGGAGCCCAGGACCATCGAGTCCTCCATCGTCAGGTCCACGAGATCGGCCATCAGCCCACCGCCGAAGCCCGCTCCCTCCGCGTTGGCCTCGACGTCGCAATCCGAGAGGACCACGTGCGAGAGCGTCACCCGGGCGCGGTTCTCGTCCAGCGTCCCCAGGGGAGTGACCCCGTTGTCGCCATAGGCCCGGTTGGAGTCCCCCGCGGCAAAGAGGCATCCGCCAGCCCGCGCCGCCCGCGCCACCTCGCTCCCCCCTTGGATCAGGGAGCGGGTCACCGTCAGCCGGGAGGAGCGGCGGTTGATCTCGCCCACGCCGTCGTTGGAGAACACGGCAATGGCGTCGCCGATCCCCAGGTCCGGCCGGACGGCCGTGGCCTGGTTCCCCTGGAACACCGAGCCGTGGACTTCGATGAATCCCCGGAATCCGTCGATCGCTCCCCCGTTGTCTGCCCGGTTGCGGACGAAGCGCGACTGGTGCACGGTGAGCGCCGTCAGGTTCTCCACGTGGATCGCCCCGCCGGTCGTAGGCGACGAAGCGGCGCAGCAGGGATCTCCCACGGCCTGATTCTCGATGAAGGTCGAACGGGTCACGTCCACCTTCGCGCCCACCCCCTCCCAGGTGCCGATGGCATAGATCGCGCCCCCGGTCCACCCCGCCTCGTTCCCCTGGAAATGGACGCCGGAGACGCGGAGAGTCCCGTCCAGGACGTAGACCGCGCCCCCGGGAGACCCCGGGTTGTGCCCCGGAAGGTTCGTCCGGTTGTTCACGAACGAGCCCCCAGAGACCGTCACCTCGGAATCCCGCAACACCAGGGCGCCCCCCCGGTTCTTCGACGAGTTCCCCTCCCACCGGCACCCGGCGAACGTGGCGGTGGAGCCGGAGAACACCTTGGTCCCTCCGCCCCCGGTCGACGGGGCGTTGGCCGTGTTCCCCTCGAACGCGCAGTTGCGGAAGACGCCCTCCGCCTTCTCCAGGGTCACACCGCCGGAGACGTTGGGCGCCACCGAGGCGCCGTTCCTAAAGGTGATCCCCTCGAAAGTCACCAGCCGGCCGCGGCTCCGGCTCTGGTTGATGAACCGCAGGACGGGACGCGTTCCCTCGCCGTCCAGCACCACCGCGCCTCCTACCGCGCGGATCGTGAACCCCTTCCTCAGATTGCCGATCAGGAACCCCTTGGGAGGCGAAGGGTAGGTCCCCGCCGCCATCTCGATCACTCCGCCGTCGGCCACCCGCGAGATCGCCGCCTCGAGCGTCCGCGCGTCCTGGGGGACACGGATCGTGCGCCCCTGGCCGAAAACCGGGGCCGTCGAAAGCAGGAACAGGCCGCAAGCAAAGGCGGCGGTCGAAATGCGCATCGGTAAGCTCCTCATCGTTCCCCGGGACCGGCCCAGGAAGAGCAAAACCATGTCGGGTCGATATTTATTCGGATTTTATCATGAGGTTGACATGGGGTTGACCTCTCCCCCCGCCGCAAGCCATGCTCGATCTTCGATGAGCACCGCGACCTCCACCACGCCCGGCACCGGACGCCAGTACAAGATCCGCGGCCTGGACTGCGCCGAGGAGGTCGCCATCCTCCGCCGCGAGGTGGGCCCCCTGGCCGGCGGGGAGGAGCACCTCGCCTTCGACATCTTGAAAGGACGGATGACGGTCGCCGCCGCCGTGTCCGAAGAGGCGGTGATCCAGGCCGTCTCCCGGACCGGCATGCGCGCCGAACCCTGGGAGGACGCCTCCCGGAGGGACCCGCGGACCGAGAGCTTCTGGCAGCGCCGCGGCCGGGTGATGATGACCGCCGTCTCCGGCCTCGCCACCCTGGCCGGCCTCGCGGTCCACGCGTTCCTGAGCTTCGTCGCCACGTTCCACTCGGCCGGCTTCATTCATCCCGTCCCCTGGGCCGCCCGGATCTTCTACCTCCTCGCCATCGTGGCCGGCGGCTGGTTCGTGGCCCCCAAGGCCTGGCACGCCCTGCGGCGCCTCCGGCCGGACATGAACCTCCTGATGACGATCGCCGTGGCCGGAGCCCTCGCGATCGGGGACTGGCTGGAAGCGGCCACGGTCGCCTTCCTCTTCGCGCTCTCCCTCGCCCTCGAATCGTGGAGCGTGGGGCGAGCCCGGCGGGCCGTCTCCGCGCTCCTGGACCTCGCTCCTCCCACGGCCCGCGTGCGCACCCCCGCGGGCGAGGAGGTCGTCGCCGCCTCGGACGTCGCGGTCGGCTCCGTTTTCGTCGTCCACGCGGGCGAGCGCATTCCCCTGGACGGCCGTGTGGTCCGCGGCGCGAGCGAGGTGGACCAGGCCCCGATCACGGGCGAGAGCGTCCCTGTCTCCAAGCAGCCGGGGGACGAGGTCTTCGCCGGCACGATCAACGGGGACGGCACCCTGGAGGTCGAGTCCGACCGCCGGGCCGAGGACACGACGCTCGCCCGCATCATCCACATGGTCGAGGAGGCGCAGGCGAGAAAAGCCCCGTCCGAGCGCTGGGTCGAGCGCTTCGCCCGGGTCTACACCCCGGCCGTGATGGCGCTCGCCCTGGCCGTCTTCGTCGTCCCTCCGCTCGCCTTCGGCGCCTCGTGGAGCGACTGGCTCTACCGGGCGCTCGTCCTCCTCGTCATCGCGTGTCCGTGCGCGCTGGTCATCTCGACGCCGGTCACCATCGTCGCAGCCCTGGCCTCCGCGGCGCGCCACGGGGTCCTCGTCAAGGGCGGTCTCTTCCTGGAGATTCCCGCGCGCCTTGAAGCCCTCGCCATCGACAAGACCGGAACGCTCACCCGGGGGACCCCCGAGGTGGTGGAGGTCGCGCCGATGCCGGGGCACAGCGCGCAGGAGGTGCTTCAAAAGGCGGCGGCCCTGGAAGCGCGGAGCAACCACCCGCTCGCCCGCGCCATCGTCGCCCGTGCCCGGGAAGAGGGCCTCGAGGTGCTCCCCGCGGACGGCGTCCGCATCCTCCAGGGCCGGGGCGTCGAAGCCCGTGTCAAGGAAGAGGACGTCTGGCTCGGCTCCAGCCGCTACCTCCTGGAAAGGGGACAGGAGAACCCGGAGGTCCGGAGCCGCCTCGCGGCCCTCGCCGGCACCGGAAGGACCGCCGTCGTCTTAGGCACCGGGGACCACGTCTGCGGCGTCCTCGCCGTGGCGGACGCCGTGCGGCCGGAATCCCGCGCCACCGTCCGGGCGCTCCACGAAGCGGGCGTGCGCAAGATCGTCATGCTCACCGGCGACAACCGGGAGACGGCCGAGGCGATCGCGAAAGAGACCGGAATCGACGAGGTCCGCGCCGAGCTCCTCCCCGCGGACAAGGTCCAGGCCGTCTCCGAGCTCGTGGCCTCCCACGGCCGGGTCGCCATGGTGGGAGACGGCGTAAACGACGCCCCGGCCCTGGCCCGCGCTACCTTAGGGATCGCCATGGGAGCCGCGGGAAGCGACGCCGCCATCGAGACCGCCGACATCGCCCTGATGTCCGACGACCTGACCCGCCTCCCCTGGCTCGTCCGCCACTCCCGCCGCACGCTCGCCGTCCTTCGCCAGAACATCGCCTTCTCCCTGGGCCTCAAAGCCGCCTTCGTGATCCTCACCTTCGCCGGAGTCGCCTCCATGTGGATGGCGATCGCGGCGGATACGGGAGCCTCGCTCCTGGTGATCGCGAATGGGCTGCGGCTGCTGCGGGAGTAGGATCTTTACGCAGGCGTCTTCCTGGCCGCGAAGCCCCCGAGGGCCCAGAGCCAGTCGCCACCATTCATCGGGCGAAGCCAAAGTCACGCACGCCACGACCCCGGTCTTCCTGTAAGCCGTTCTCGATACAGCAGCAGGGCGGCGATGAGAAGCAGGGGGCCAAACAGGACGGTGCTGGCGGCCAGGAACCATGCTACGACCGTCTCCATCCCGGTGGCGGAGACAAGCGCCGGGATGGCTACCTAAGTGGTCAGTAACAGCACCAGAGCGCCTCCCGTACGCCGAACGCGCAGAAGGTGCGCGGCGGCGGCGCACGCAAGGACGGTGTCCGTCCGCTCGACCGCCAGCGTTAGGAGCCGTCGTGTCCACGCTGAATGAGCCTAAGAACCGTGTGAATGGTCGCTAGGTAATAGTAGAACATCCAGCTAAACCAGATTATCGCGTCATAGTTAGTCTTCTGCGCCTCGTTGTGATGGCGAATGCCGAAATTATTGGCGATGTTGAAGAGATCAGACTCGTCCTTGGAAGTCAGGACGGACTTTACCTGCGGTCGCAGGTACTCCAGGACGTCAGCGAGATCTCTAAGTGCGTGGCGGCGGTCTTCCAGTGAGGATCGTTGCCGACGGAACCTCTTCACAGCTGCCTTGACTCTAGAGTTGACGTTGGTCTCATCCGTGGGTGGTAGTTCGGCGTCAAGAAGAGTCGCAAAGCCTGGTCCGCGAGGTGAAGAATCTCGCCATCCTCCGAGAGGACGAAGCCAGTTTCGAAGCATGCGAGGATCGGGTTGACAGCGGCACGAAACTCAGCTTTGCCTTCAGGGCCGTTGAACGTCGAGTAATGCATTCCACAACCATAATAGCTGTGATAATGACCCTCCAATGGCTTCGAGATATGGTCATGAAGGAACTCAACTACATCGAAGAAATCATCCTCAGTGTAGTCGCCGAGACGATCCTCGATAGGCCACAGGTGATTCTTCCGCAATGCCAAGAGGATAGCACCTTCTATATCCTGCCCTGCCATGCCGACAACGTCACCAGCATCAACGCAATAGTAGCCGAAGGCTTGCTGGAAATAGTCCTTCTGGTTGAAGGAGCGATACGCAGCGAGGAACAGCTTCTTGGTGGCATCGAGATCAAGTTTGATCTCACCATCGTGCTTGCCAGTTCGAAGCGAGTAATAAGCTTTGCCTCTTCTCATCAGGAGTGATCCTACAGCGCGTAACACGCTTAAAGGCGAGTGGCGAAGCCGCGCTGTTGCGATCTTCCATCCGCTCGACCGATCGTGTTAGGCGGCATGCAATTCTGCCTTGAACAGTTGGTCCTCATAGAACCACAGAAGCCAATGAGAGCTGCTTGCTTCCGCCTGCCGATCATACCAGAAAGTGAACTCTCTATGATTCCCAATGACTCCGCACGGCTGGGCCAATTGGTGCTCGTACTCTTGGGGAGATTCCAGAGACACCTCAATTATAAACTCCGCTGGAAGTATCGCACCATAAAACCGATAATGAAGGCATCTCACGATCTTCTCGATTACCCGGTCGATTCTGGACTTTTCGAGAACCAATGTCTGCGCAACCTGTTCATCGGTAAGTCGGGTACCATCGGTGAATTCAAGAGGACTTGTTTTGTGGTGCTCCTGCACAGCATTCATAAGTTGCACAAGCCTCGATCGCAGCTTTGGACTACGCTTTAAGGTAGACCCTTGTACCTTTTCGTTCCAAAGCTGCCACTGTGCTGGTGAAGGCTGGAGTCCGGCCGCAAGGCAGATCCGGAAGTATTCGTCGTCTAACTTTGTCCCGTCATTACAGCTCTTGCACGTCCTCACAGTAATAAGATTGTTAGGCTTTGGTTGCAGAAATATCCCATCTGGAGGAGCATGATCACGCGTCAGAAGGGCTTCCTTCCCACATATGGGGCACGAGCCGTAGTGCTTCTTCCTTGGCATTGTCTCTTTACCGCCTAGCCTATGCCTGATATTACGCGCCAAGCCTGCGTGCTTAAGGCCTGCCTTCGCTTCTCCAATTCGGCACCGAGAAGAATTCCTCTATGTGGCTCTCTTTCGTTGCAGTTACGTCATCCTACGCTGATTCATGGTCCTCGTCAACGCAGATGGAAGCACCGCCTAGGCAAACAGGGCCGCGATTCAACAGGATTACTTCGACCCCCAGGGTAGCGGTGCTTAGCCGGTCGAGAAACGGACATAGGCAACCTCGGGGGGTTCACTGAACCGAAACGTAAAGCTCTCGTTGAGAAGGGATCTCTTGGTGTTCGCCCACTTGGAGGCCCTGCAGTTTAGAGCACCTAACAAAACCCGGCCCAACGGGCCGGTAGAGTCCAGCCCAGGGCT
>DATEIO010000447.1:0-14236 GCA_035278895.1 Thermoanaerobaculia bacterium
GAAGTCGATCACCGAGGGGCCCAGAAGCTCCACGCCGGGCTCCCGGCGGAGGATCTCCTCGGCGTCGCGGACGAGCCCCACGTACTCGCGGAGCGTCCAGATCCCCCACTTGCTGCGGTTGATGGCCTGGCCGATCTGAAAACGGGAGCCGTACGGGGCGAAGCGCGGGCCGATTTCTTCGAGCGCCCGGCGCCAGCGGGCCCGGTCGCGCACCAGCTCCCGGTTCTGGGGGAGGGCGAAGGTCAGCTCGTAGCCCCGGGCGTGGAGCTCCCGCGCGAGCTCCTCCTCGGCCGTGTGGTCGTCCTCCCACGGATGGAGGCGGAGAAGCACGGTCCGCGCTCCCAGCTCTTCGGCGAGCGCGAGCGGGGCCTCCGGAGCCTCGGGCCAGGGGCGCAGGCACACGCCGGCACCGGTGAAGTCGACCGGCGCCGCGTGGAGCCGGCGCTGGAGCTCCCGGTAGCGTGCCCAGATCCGGGGGAGCGCTCCGGCGATCACCGCGGCCTCCCCGGCATGGTCGCGGGCGTCGGCCAGGCGCACCCGGAGCTTGGCCAGGCGGCCGGCGTGCTGGTGCGGCTGGTCCGAGAGGCGGTCCCACACGGCCTGGTCGCGCGCGGAAGCGCCGGCCGGGGCCTCGGGGATGTGGGCGTGTGCCGTCCGCGGCCCGACGAACCCTTTGATCTTCCCCGTCACCCCCCGCACGCGCTTCTTCGTGTCGTTCTTCCACAGGAAGGAGCGGTGGTAGGAGAGGTAGAGCGCCTTCTGTGCGGCCGTGGCCGGAGCTCCCCAGTAGCTTTCGAGGAGCAGGTCCTGGTGCCCGGGCCGGAAGAGGGCGAGGCGCGAGAGGTCGCGGGTCCGCTCGGAGACGCTCACGGGTTTGCCCATCCGCGTGCGGTTCAGGTCCACCAGGTGGAGGCTCGCGGGCTTGCCATCCTCCCCGAAGCGGAGAAGGACGTTCCCCCCCGACATGTCGCGGTGCCAGAAGCCGGCGTCGTGGAGGCGGCGGAGGGTCTGGCCCAGAGCTGTGACGAAGGCCGGGAAGTCCACCTCGGGGAACTGCGCGGCCTCGGTGCCGGCGGCCGCCGCGCGGAACAGGTAGCGCGCCTCAGTCACCCCCGGCAGGTAGCGGCAGACGTAGAAGGAAGGGCCGGACTCGGCTTGAGACTCGACGAGCATCACCGGCTCCGGGGTTTCAAGGCCGGCGTCGAGGAGCGCGCCGGCCACCCGCCAGCTCCGCGCGGCCTTGCTGCCCTTCCACCGCCGCTTCAGGCGGTCCCGGAGGTCCCGGTTGCGGAACTGCTTGACCACCACATCGACCGGCCCCGCCTCGGTCTCCATCCGGGAGACGTAGAGATAGTTCCTCCCCCAGTGGAGCGTTTTGACGGCCGCGGCGGGATCGGTCAGGCGGGCGATCTCCCGGGCGAGATCCGCGGGAGAGAAGGCGGAGGCGATCTCGCCGGTCCAGCCCGGGAGGGCGAAGGGCCGGGAGTCCAGAGGTCAGACCTCCACGACGTTGAAGCGCTCGTGGTGGAGCTCGGGATCGCTCTGGAGGAGGATGTGCACCCCGAGCGAACGCTCGACCTCGGCCAGGATGGCCCGCTCCTCCTGCTGGAGAGCCCGGGCGATCTCCGGGTGGACGCGCAGGAGCAGCTCCGAGTTGCCGGTCGTCCGGCCGCGCAGGTGGAGGAGGTCCTTGCGGAGGTTCAGGCAGATCGTGGCGATCGACTTGATGCGGCCGCGGCCCTGGCAGTAGGGGCAGGGCTGGGTCAAGAGCCGCTCCAGGTTTGCGCGGCTCCTCTTGCGCGTGATCTCGACCAGGCCGAACTCGGAGATGTTCAGGACCTTGGTCTTCGCCCGGTCCTTCCGGATCTCGCTTTCGAGGCTCGCGAAGACCTGCTCCCGGTGCGCCTGCTCCACCATGTCGATCAGGTCGATCACGATGATGCCGCCCAGGTCGCGCAGGCGGATCTGCCGCACGATCTCCTGGACCGCTTCGAGGTTCGTCTGGAGAACCGTGTCTTCAAGGTTGCTCTCCCCCACGAAGCGGCCGGTGTTGACGTCGATCGCGACCAGGGCCTCGGTGGGGTTGATCACGATGTAGCCGCCGGACTTCAACCACACCTTGGTCTTCAAGGCGGCCTCGATCTGCTCTTCGATGCCGAACTGCTCGAAGAGGGTGGCCTCCTGGCGGAAGAGCTTGACCTTTGAGACGAGGCCGGGCTGCACCTGGTCCAGAAACTCGACGATCCGCTCGTAGGTCTCCTCGCCGTCCACCCAGAGGACCGAAAAGTCCTGCCGCAGGAGGTCGCGCACGACCCGGAGGGCGAGGTCGAGGTCCTGGTGGAGGAGCGTGGGCGCCGAGACCTTGCTCGCCCGCTGGCGGATCTTGTCCCACAGGCGGGTCAGGTAGTGGAGGTCGCTCTCGAACTCTTCCGAGCCCTTGCCCTCCCCCACGGTGCGCACGATGAGCCCGCCGGAGGCGAGCGGGAGCGCATGGAGGATGCCCAGGAGACGTTCGCGCTCGGCGTCCTCCTCGATCCGGCGCGAGACGCCGAAGTGGCGCACGGTCGGCAGCAGCACCAGGTAGCGGCCCGGGAGCGTCACGTGGGTGCTGATCCGCGCCCCCTTGTTGGGCAGGGGATCCTTGACCACCTGGACGATGATCTCCTGCCCGGGCTTCAGAAGGTCGTCGATCGAAGGCGACCCGGTCTGGTGGGCGGACGGCGGCTCGTCGTGGCGGGTCTCGTCCAGGTCCAGGTCGTCCATGGACTCGACGTCCGAGGCCACGTCGCTCACGTAGAGGAACGCGTCCCGCTCCAGGCCCACGTCCACGAAAGCCGCCTGCATGCCTGGCAGCACCCGGGTCACCCGCCCCTTGTAGACGTTGCCCACGAGCCCCCGGTGCCGGTGCCGCTCGACGAAGATCTCCGTCAGGCGGTCGTCTTCCAACACGGCGATCCGGGTCTGGTGGGGGTCGCTCTCGATGAGCATCTTCAGCGTCATGGCGAGCGATAGAGTATCGGTTCTCCCCCGGTCCAGGAAGGGACCCCCGCAGGCGGGCCCGGGTGGGGGCACCTACCGGTTCACATACCGCCGCATGTCCACCCCCAGGATGATCCCGGTCGCGAGGAAGTTCACCATGATGAACGACCCCCCGTAGGAGAGGAACGGGATGGGGATGCCGGTGATGGGGAGGTATCCCACCACCATGGCGCTGTTGTAGAGCACGTGGAAACAGAGGATGGATAAAAGCCCCACGACGACCAGGATGCCGGCGCGGTCGCGGGCCCGCATGGCGATCCTCGCGGCGCTCGAGATGAAGAGGGCGTAGAGGCCGAGCACGGTCGCGACCCCCAGGAAGCCCCACTCCTCGGCGAGCACCGCCAGAATGAAGTCGGTGTGGCGGGCCGGCAGGAAGCGGAGCTGGCTTTGGGTCCCCTGCATGTAGCCCTTGCCGGTCAGCTCGCCCGAGCCGACCGCGATCTTGCTCTGGCGCACCTGGTAGCCGGCGCCCAGCGGATCGCTCTCGGGAGACAGATAGGTGAGCACCCGCTGGCGCTGGTAGCCCTGCATGCCGAACGTCCACACAGCGGCGCCCAGGACGAGCGCGATGAGCCCCGCCGTGAGCAGGAGCCGCCACCGCACCCCGGCTACCAGCAGCATGCCGGCGATCATGGGCGTGAACATGCCGGCGCCGCCCATGTCGGGCTCAACGGCGACGAGGACCAGGGGGAGACCCACGATGGCGACCGCCACCGCGATCTGCCGGATCTCCAGGACCCGCAGGTTCAGGCCCGCGAGATACCGGGCCAGAAACAGGCACGTTGCGAGCTTCGCGAACTCGGAGGGCTGGAACTGGAAGGGCCCGATCTGCAGCCAGTTCGCCGCACCCCCTCGCTCGACGCCCATGACAAGCACGGCGATGAGCGACACGATCCCCAGGCCGTAGAGCACAACCGAGAGGTCCAGGAGCACGTGGTAGTCGATGCTCATGGCGATCACGAGGAGGACGAGCCCCACGGCCACCCAGGCGGCCTGGCGGGGGAAGTAGTCCACGGGAAGCTCGGAGCTCGCGCTGTGTACGGTCGCGAGGCCGATGGCCGCAAGGAGCAGGGCCGAGAGCATCAGCCCGCCGTCGATCGACGAGAGCTGGCGGAGCGGCTTCTGCTCCTCAGTGAGTGACTGGGTGTTCGAGATCGGGCGCGAAAAACTTTGCATGAAGAGCCTGCGCAATCGGCGCCGCCGCCCGCGATCCCGAGCCGCCGTGCTCGGCGAAGATCACCACCACGAGGCGGGGATTGTCGAGCGGCGCGAACGAGGTGAACCAGGCGTGGTCGCGGTACTTGAAAGGGAGCGCCTTGGCGTCGGTACGCGCCGCCTGGGCGATGACTTGCACGGTGCCGGTCTTGCCGGCGACGTTGGCGCCGTCCACGCGCGCCGAGTTGTAGGCGGTGCCGCCCGGCTCGTTGACCACGGCCCAGAGCCCCTCGCGCACGATGCGCAGAGCGTCCGCGTCGAGCGGCACGTGCTGGGGCGGCGACACCTTCGCGTCCCGGACCAGGTGGGGGACGACCTTGTAGCCGCCGTTGGCCACCATGCCCGTCATCGACGCCATCTGGAGCGGGGTCATGAGCACCGGGCCCTGGCCGATGGCGACCGAGATCGTCTCGCCGGGGTACCACTTGTGCCCGCGCACCTTCTCGCTCCAGGCCGGATCGGGCACCAGGCCGCTCTTCTCCCCGCCGATCTCGATGCCGGTCGGCGAGCCCAGGCCGAACAGCCGGGAGTACTTGGCGATCCGCTCGATGCCGAGCTTCTGGCCGAGCAGGTAGAAGTAGACGTCGCAGGAGAGCTTGAGCGCCCGGTGGGCGTCCACCGTGCCGTGCCCTCCCGCCTTCCAGCAGCGGAAGCTGCGGCCGTAGAAGGCGCGCGAGCCGGAGCAGAAGACCGAGTCGTGCTCGTTGACGATCCCCTCGGTCAGGCCCGCCGTGGCCATGATGATCTTGAACGTGGAGCCCGGCGAGTAGGTGTTCTGGATCGCCCGGTTCTGGAGCGGGTGGTACGGCGCCTCGATCAGGGCCTTCCAGTCGTCCGCCTGGAGCCGCCGGGCGAAGATGTTCGGGTTGTAGGACGGCGAGGAGACCATGGCCAGGATCTCGCCGTTTCGCGGGTCCATGGCCACGATGGCGCCTACCTTCTCGGGGCCGTCCAGCCACCGCGCCGCCTCCTGCTGGAGGTCCAGGTCGAGCGCCAGGGTGAGGTTCTTGCCGGGGACCGCGGGCTTCCTCCCGTACTCCTCGAGCAGCTCGCCGCGGCTGTCGACGACCACCACGCGCTCGCCGTCCTGGCCGCGCAGCTCCTTGTCATAGGTCTGCTCGATCCCCTTCTTGCCCACGAGATCGCCCGGCGAGTAGAGCCCCTGGGACTTCTCGATCTCCGTTTCCGTGACCTCGCCCAGGTAGCCCAGGAGGTGGGCCGTCTGCTCGCGGTGGCGGTAGAGGCGCAGGTGGTGGACCTCGACCTCGAACTCGGGGTATTCAAGGCCCACGACGCCGAACCGCGCCACCTGCGAAAGGGTGAGGTTCTCGGCGAGGAGCACGGGCTTGAACTCCGGGACCGCCTTGTAGCGGCCAAGGAGGGCCTGAAGCTCCGGGAGCGGCCGTTCGAGCACCTCGCTCGCGAGCTTGAGGCTGCGGGAGAGGTCCGTGGCCCGGCTGCGGTCGAGCATCAGGTTGTAGCTCGGGATGTTCTCGACGAGGAGCCGCCCCTTGCGGTCGAAGATCAGGCCGCGCGGCGCCTTGATCGGGAGCTTGCGCAGGCGGTTGTTCTCGGCGAGCTCCCGGTAGTACTCGCCCTGGACGAGCTGCACGAACCAGAACGCGATGGCGATGGCGATGAGGAGGCCGGAGATGATCCCCCGCATCACCCGGATGCGCAGGACAAGCTCGTCTCGATGCTCGCGAACGACCTGCATCTGGAAACCCCTCAGCCGAGCCGGAGCCGGCTCATCCGGTTGCGGCGGCGGGCCTCGGCGTTTCTCCGCCAGTGGCCCGTGGCGACGTGGACGACCATGCCGAGCACGCCGCAGGCCCCGGACTGGATCGCGATCCACAGCGGATCGGGGAGCGGCGGATCGGGAAGGAGAAGAAAGGCCAGCCCGACCACGATCGCCTGCTGGAGCGCCGCGGCGAAGCTCACCACCGCCAGCACCCCCGTCGGCCGCTGGATCACCAGGCGCTGGGACAACCGCGCCGTGCCGTAGCCCACGATGGTACCAGCGAATCCGAAGAAGCCGAAGAGACCGCCCGTCAGCGTGTCGTGGACGAGCCCCACGGCGAGGCCGGCAAACAGCGCCGAGAGCGAGCTGCCTTCGAGCGCGTAGAGGGCGATCAGCACCACGAACACGTCCACCGCGCGGGCGAAGCCCGGGTCGATCCGCACCCCGATCAGGTGGACCATGATCGCGAGCCCCAGGGCGGCGAAGAACTTAAGGGCGCGCACCGGGGACGGCCTCCTTCAGATCCTTGGGAACGCTCTCGTAGTCGAGGAGGTAGACCTGGTCGAGCAGGCCGAAGTCCACGGCCGGCGCCAGCTGGATGCGGTGGAAGAGCTGCCCGCCCTGGGTCACCTCGACCACCGTGCCGATCGGAATCCCCCGGGGATAGACCCCGTCGATGCCCGCGGTGACCACGCGGTCGCCCGGCCGGACGTCCGCCTGGAGCGGCACGTAGTCGAGCTCCAGCGCGCCGCCGCTCCGGCCGCCGCCGCGCACGACCCCCTGGCGGCGGGTGCGCAGGATCATGCCGCCCACGGAAGCGGCGCCGTCCGTGATGAGCTGGGCCTTGGCGTAGGGGCCGGCCACCTTGACCACGCGGCCGACGAGCCCCTCGTGCGACAGGACCGGCTGGTTCTCCCGGGCGGGCTCGGAGCCGGTGTAGAGCACCAGGGTGCGCAGCCAGGAGGCGTGGTCCACGTAGATGATGTCCACCGCCCGGATGCGGCCCGCGGGCGGCGCGGGGTAGCGGACGGCCGAGCCCAGGCGGCGCATCTCGCCCTCGACGTCGGTCAGGCGGAGGAGCTTCAGGCGCAGCTCTTCCACCTCCTTCTTGAGCGCGCGGTTCTCCTCGAGGAGCTGGCCGCGCAGCTTCATTCCTTCGCCGGCCTCGGAGACGCTCCGGGGCATGCCCGCGATCGCCCGGGCCACAGGCCCGAGCACGCGCAGCCCCACGGTCTCCAGGCGCGACTCACCCGGCGAGCGGGCGGCCTGGATCGCCAGGACCACGAGCTGCCCGGCCAGCACGAAGAGGAGCACCCAGCCGGTGCGACGCTCGTCCAAGTCTCACCACCCCGGACTAGCGGATGGAAACCTTGCGCAGAAGGTCGATGTCTGAAAGCACCCGGCCGGTGCCGAGCACGACGGAGGCGAGCGGATCCTCGGCGAGCACCACCGGGAGGCCCGTCTCGTCGCGCAGGCGCTGGTCCAGGTTGCGGAGGAGGGCGCCGCCGCCCGAGAGCACGATCCCCTTGTCCATGATGTCGGCCGACAGCTCCGGAGGCGTGCGCTCGAGGGCCATGCGGACCGCCTCGACGATTGTCGCGACCGGCTCGGCCAACGCTTCGCGGATCTCCTCGTCGGAAATCGTGAGCGTCTTGGGAACGCCTTCCACCAGGTCGCGCCCCTTGATCTCCATCTTGAGCTCTTCCTTGAGCGGATAGGCCGAGCCGAGCTCGATCTTGATCTGCTCGGCGGTGCGCTCGCCGATCAGCAGGTTGTACTTGCGTTTCAGGTGCTGGATGATCGCGACGTCCATTTCGTTGCCCGCGATCCGCACCGAGCGGCTGTAGACCGTGCCGGCGAGCGAGATCACGGCCACGTCGGTCGTGCCGCCGCCGATGTCCACGATCATGTTGCCCGAGGGCTCGGTGATCGGCAGGCCCGCGCCGATCGCGGCCATCATGGCCTGCTCCACCAGGAACACCTCCGAGGCGCCGGCGCGCATGGCCGAGTCGCGGACGGCCCGCTTCTCCACCTGGGTGATCTCCGACGGCACGCCGATGACGATCCGCGGGTGGACGTACATCTTCCGCCCGTGGGCCTTCTTGATGAAGTACTCCAGCATGCGCTCGGTGACCTCGAAGTCCGCGATCACCCCGTCCTTCATCGGCCGGATCGACTCGATGTTGCCGGGGGTGCGCCCGAGCATCTCCTTCGCCTCGCTGCCCACGGCCTCGATGCGGTTGGTGATCTTGTTGATGACGACGACGGAGGGCTCGCGGACCACGATCCCCTGGTTGCTGGCGAAGACGAGGGTATTCGCAGTCCCGAGATCGATGGCGAGATCTTTTGAGAAGTAGCGTAACAGCGAGGCGAGGGGCATCAGCCTTCCAGATCCTTCTTTGGTTAGCTCCGCGGCGGAGGTGCCGCGGAGGTGGCCGGCGGCCAGCGGGTTACTCTTACCGGTGAACGATACCTTATTTTCAGGAGGTTTCTAGGAGCTTTCGACAAAAACGCGATGGCGGCGGACGGTCTCGTTGCCCCATCCATCGCGGGCGCGGACCTCGATGAAGCTCCACCCTTCCTTGGTCAACTGAACGGTCTTGTTGAACGTCCCGTCCGCCTCCACCTTGACCAGCTCGCCGTTGACTTCCACCCGGGAGCCGGGCTCGCTGCGGCCCGCGACGATGAAAATACTACCGTAGGATTTGACGTCTTCAAGATCGAGCTGCGGTGGAGTGTTGTCCTTCTCGCCGCCGCTCCCCGCAAACGAGGCCACCCGGAACTTGCGCGGAGAGCTCCAGGGACCGAGCGATCCGCCCGGGCCGTAGGCCGCGACGCGCCACTGGAAGGTCCCTTCACCCTTGAGCCCCAGGGTGGCCTGGGTCTTCACCCGGTTCTCGTCGTCGATGATGTTGTCCACGAACAGGTGGTTCCGGGAGACCTGGAGGGCGTAGCGGCTGGAGCCGGCCACCGGCTGCCAGGAGAGGACCAGCCGGTTCGTCCGGTCGAGGTCGAGCGCCAGGTTGTCCGCCGGCTCGACCGGCTCGGGCTTGCCGGGGAGCGCCTTCGGCTCGGACAGGAGGTCACCCGTCTGCACCACCTCCTGGAGCTCCTTGACCTCGCGCTTGATCCCGCCCTTGGACGCCAGCTCCATGCCGCCGCGGTAGGCGCCGAACCGGCCCTGGCTGGAGCCCTTGTCGACCGCCACGAAGGCTTCCGAATCCTGCTGGACCCGCGCCATGGCCCCGGGCGTCTTCACGTTGCTCGACCGCTGCGCCGTCTCCAGGTTGACCCAGCCGTACTCCATCTCGATCGCCTGCTCGGCCGGACCGCCGGAGGCGGACGTCGGCGGCGACACCACGAACTGGGTGTTCGCGCGGACCGTGTAGAGCGTCCCGTCGAGGAACATGATCTCGGCCGAGCCATTGTCCGAGGTCCGCACATAGTCGCCCGAGCGCAGCGAGACGCGGCTCCTTGCCTCCTGCCAGTCGCCGCTGTCGCCGCGCCGGAACTCCACCTCGCCCTGAACGCTGATGAACTGGGCCTGCCCCGCCGCCCCCGGCAGCGCCAGGGCGTCCAGGATCGACTGCAGGACGTTGAAGCTCCACTTCGCCTTCTCGATCGACTTTTCGTAGCTCTCGGCCGCGTAGAGGGTCTTCGCCTCCTGGAAGCTCTGGAAGGCGGCATTGAATTCGGTGCTGAAGCTCTTGGCCCGCTCCTCGTTCTGGAGCCGTTGGATCAGCTCCTGATCGTCCGCGAGGAGCTGGGTGGCCTCGCGCTCGAGCGCGCGGCGCTGCATGAAGTGGATGCCGAACCAGACGAGCCCCGCGACTGCCAGGATGCCGAGCAACAGCCCCCATCCGCGGAGAGTCTCCACGGAGACGCTGTACCACTCCTTTGCCGGGCGGACGGCCTTCTGGGCAGCCACGATCAACTCCCTTTCATACGAGAAGGTCAATATAACACAAGACCGTTTTGCCGAAAGGGGTGGGGTTGTACATCGGCGCCATGGCTGGTAAAGTCCTCCGTCCCGCCGGCTTCGCTCCGGGAAAAGAAGGAGTCCGTCCAATGCTCAAGGTCTTCCGCGACAACCTCAAGAATCTCGCCTGGATTCTCTGGGTGATCATCATTCTGTTCATTCTCGCCCTGGCCGCCGACTTCGGCAGCAGCGCGCGGCAGGGAGGGGGCGCCACAGCCGGCGTCGCCGCCACCGTGGGCGACGAGACCGTGACGATCGAAGAGTTCCGGCGCCAGTACCAGCAGATGGAGCAGCTCTACCGCCAGATCTACGGCGAGCAGTTCAATCCCGAGATCGCGAAGCGCCTTCAGCTGCCCATGCAGGCGCTCAACCGGGCGGTCAACCAGAAGATCCTGCTCACCGAAGCCGAGCGCCTGGGCCTCCAGGTCACCGACGAAGAGCTGCAGCGCGAGATCCTGACCATCGCCGCCTTCAAGGACGACAAGGGGCGTTTCGTGGGCCGGGACACCTACGAGCGGATCCTCCAGCAGAACAACTACACCGCCGCCACCTTCGAAGAGGAGATGCGCAAGGACATCCTCCTCCAGAAGCTCGAGGACATGCTCCGCGCCAACGTCTACGTGAGCGACACCGAGGTCGAGCAGGCCTACCGCGAGCAGGTCGAGCGCGCCAAGATCCGCTACGTCCTGCTCCCCCGCAGCCGCTTCCTCCAGGGCGCCGAGATCCCCCAGAGCGAGCTGCAGGCCTACTACGACTCGCACAAGGCCGAGTTCAAGCTCCCCGAGCAGCGCGAGGTGGCCTACTTCCTGGTCGAGCCCGCCAAGCTCGCGGACCAGCTGAAGCTCACCGATAAAGAGCTTCAGGCCTACTACGAAGCCCACAAGGCCGAGTTCGCCCGCCAGGAGCAGGTGCGCGCCCGGCACATCCTTGTCATGGTCAACGATCAGCGCACGGACGAGCAGGCCCGCCAGCGGATCGAAGAGGTGCGGACGAAGCTCGCCTCGGGCGGCGACTTCATCGCGCTCGCCAAGGAGTACTCCGACGACACCGCCTCCAAGGAGAACGGCGGCGACCTGGGCCTCTTCGGCCGCGGCCAGATGGTCCCCGAGTTCGAGCAGGCCGCCTTCACCGCCCAGCCGGGCAAGCTCGTCGGCCCTGTCAAGACCAACTTCGGCTACCACCTGATCGAGGTCCTCGAGAAGACTCCCGGCGGCACCCAGCCGCTCGCCGAGGTCAAGGACCAGATCCGCGGCCGCGTGGGCGCCGAGCGGATCCAGCAGCTCGCCGAAACCCAGGCCAAGGAGATCGCCGCCCGGCTCGAAAAAGAGCGGACCAAGAACGCGGAGACCCTCCAGGCGATCGCCAAGGAGTTCCCCGCCGCCACGCTCACCCCCAGCGTCAAGTTCGGCGAGCAGGATCCCGTCCCCGGCGTGGGCCGCTTCGCCCCCTTCAACCAGGCGGCCTTCGCCCTGAAGCAGGGCGAGGTCTCCGATCCCATCCAGATCCCGCGCGGCTGGGCCGTCCTGACCGTCCAGAAGGTGCAGGAGCCGGGGACGGCCGAATTCAAGGACGTCGAGCCCCGGGCGCGCCTGATCGTCGCCCGCCAGAAGCAGCAGCGCATGGCTCTGGAGCAGCTCGAGAAGGCGCGCCAGCAGATGGCCGGCGGCAAGACCCTGGACCAGGTGGCCGCCGAGCTCGGCCTCGAGGCCAAGCAGAGCGAGGAGTTCACCGCCCAGGGCATGATCCCGGGGATCGGCCTGAACCCCGAGCTGGCCAAGGCCGTGATGAAGCTCAAGCCCGGCCAGGTCGGCGGCCCCGTGGCCGACACCCAGGGCGCCGTCCTGTTCCAGGTCACCGAGCACAAGGCGTGGGACCCCAAGGAGTTCGCCGCGGCCAAGACCCAGACCCGCGAGCGGATCCAGCAGGAGAAGCTCTCCCGCTTCCAGGCCGCGCTCATCGAGCAGCGCCGCCGCGAGCTGGGCGTGAGCTACGACCGGGCGCTCCTGGAGCAGCTCGGCCTCGATCCGGACCAGGCCGCGCAGCAGCAGGGCTGATCCTCACCTTTCGGGGCGGTCCCACCCGGGCCGCCCCGCGCCATCCTCTCCCGCGCTAGAATCCCGCTTCCATGATCGGCTATCTCCAGGGGAACCTCTTGAAGACGGGGCCCGACCGCCTGCTCCTGGACGTCCAGGGCGTGGGCTACGAGGTCCACATCCCGCTCTCGACCTACTACGAGATCGAGAAGCGGGGCGGCTCCGGCCGCGTCGCCCTCTACATCCACACCCACCTGCGGGAGGACGGCATCGCGCTCTTCGGCTTCTGGACCGAGCGCGAAAAGCTCCTCTTCGAAAAGCTGATCGGCGTCACCGGCATCGGCCCCCGGCTCGCCCGCGTCATCCTCTCCGGCATGGCGCCGGACGATCTTTTAGCCGCCCTCGCCTCCGGCGACCTGGGCCGCCTCGGCACCATTCCGGGCGTGGGCAAGAAGACCGCCGAGCGGATGATCCTGGAGCTGCGCGAAAAGATGCGGGAGCTCGCCGCCGAGCTCCCCGAAACCGCCGCGGCCGCCGCCGGCCCGGCCGACCAGGACGTCGTCTCCGCCCTGGTCAACCTTGGCTACAAGAGTGCCCAGGCCGAGCGCGCCGTGGCCGAAGCCCGCAAAGACAAGCCCGACGCCGCCTTCCACGACCTGCTGCGGGCGAGCCTGGGGCGGCTGTCGCGGGCGTAGAATGACGCCATGTTCGCCGAGGACCGCATCCTCTCCCCGGCTCCCGACCCGGAGGATTTAGGAGTCGAGCCGTCGCTCCGCCCGCAGCGGATCGACGAGTACATCGGCCAGAAGAAGATCATCGACAACCTCCGGGTTTTCATCCGGGCGGCGCGGGAGCGGCGGGAGAGCCTGGATCACGTCCTCCTCTTCGGCCCCCCGGGCCTGGGCAAGACCACGCTCGCCCACATCATCGCGAGCGAGATGGGTGCACCTCTGCGGATCACCGCCGGGCCGGTGCTCGAGCGCGCGGGGGACCTGGCGGCCATCCTCACCAACATGGATCCGGGCGAGGTCCTGTTCATCGACGAGATCCACCGCCTCGGCCCCACGGTCGAGGAGATCCTCTACCCCGCGCTTGAGGACTACCGGCTCGACCTCGTAATCGGGCAGGGGCCGGCGGCGCGCACGGTGAAGATCGAGCTTCCGCGTTTCACTCTCGTGGGCGCCACCACCCGGGCGGGCCTCGTGAGCGCGCCGTTGCGCGCCCGCTTCGGCATCGTCCACCGGCTCGACTTCTACCGCCCCGAGGAGCTCACGCTCATCGTCCAGCGCTCGGCCCGCCTCCTCGGAGTTCCCATCGACCCCGCGGGGGCCGGCGAGATCGCGCGCAGGAGCCGCGGCACCCCGCGAATCGCCAACCGACTGCTGCGCCGCGTGCGCGACTTCGCCCAGGTGGACCGGGCGGACCAGATCGATCTCGCCGTCGCGAAAAAGGCGCTCAACCTCCTGGAGGTGGATGAGTACGGCTTCGACGACGTCGACCGGAAGATCCTGGGGACGCTGATCGAGCACTACGACGGCGGTCCCGCCGGCATCAAGGCGCTCGCCGTGGCCGTGGGAGAAGACTCCGGCACCATCGAGGACCTCTACGAGCCCTACCTCATCCAGGAAGGCTTCCTCCAGAGGACCTCCCGCGGCCGGGTCGCCACCCGCCGCGCCTACCAGCATCTCGGATATCCGCCCCGGCCGGGCACCACGGGAACGCTGTTCTGACTCGGGCGTCCAGGCCATGCGCCGCGCGGCCTTGATCTATAACCCCACGTCGGGACGCCAGCGTCACGCTCAGACGCTCGACGCCATCATGGCCAATCTCCGGCGTGGAGGCTTCGACATCGAGCCTGCGCCCACGGCCTACCCCGGCCAGGCCGAAGAGCTGGCGAGGGAAAGGGCCGAAACCGGAGACTTCGAAGTCGTCTTCGCCTACGGAGGAGATGGCACCGCCCGCGAAGTCGCGTCCGGCCTCCTGGGAACGCCGGTCACGCTCGGAGTCCTCCCCGGAGGCACGGCCAACCTCCTCGCCCTGGCCCTCGGCCTCCCGCGAGACCCTATCGCCGCTGCCGCCGTCCTGGGAGAAACCCCCGCAAGACCCATCGACGTCGGAATCGCCGGAGAAACCCCCTTCCTCATGATGGCCTCCGCCGGCCTCGACGCCTCGGTCCTGGCCACCCTGGACACCCGTCTCAAATGGCGCTTCGGAAAGCCGTGGATCGTC
>DATEIO010000448.1:0-4514 GCA_035278895.1 Thermoanaerobaculia bacterium
GCTGCCGCCCCGAGGAGCTCGCCCCGGCCGGCCCCGGAGCGCCCGCGGCGAAACGGGAACGCACCCCTCCGGCCGCCGAGGGCCGCGCCGCGGCCCCGCGCCGGGACGTCGACGAGGCCACCGAGGTCCCGCCGGAGCTCAACCTGATCGGCATGCGCGTCGAGCCGGCCCTGGAGGAGCTGGACTCCTACATCGACCGCGCCCTCCTCGCCTCCAAGCGGCAGGTCCGGGTGATCCACGGCCACGGCTCCGGCCGGCTGCGGCAGGCCGTGCGCGACCACCTGCGCGGGCACCGGGGGATCGCCGAGATCCGGTCGGGCGCGCCCAACGAGGGGGGCAACGGCGCCACGGTCGTGACCTTCCGCGGCGCCTGACGCCATGGCTCTCGGCAACGTCCACCTCACCCCGCAGCTCGTCCAGGCCGTGCGCGACGCCGTGGACATCGTGGCGGTCGCCTCCGAGCACACCCGGCTCCGCAAGGCCGGCCGCCGCTACCAGGGGCTCTGCCCGATCCACAAGGAGAAGACCCCTTCGTTCAGCGTGGACCCGGAGCAGGGGCTCTTCTACTGCTTCGGCTGCGGAGCGGGAGGCGACGCCATCAAGCTCCACATGCTGACCTCCGGGGACGACTTCCCGGCGGCGATCGAGAACCTGGCGATCCGCTACGGCATCCCGCTCCCCTCCCGCGCCGAGGCCCGCCGGCCCGGCGCTCCGCCCGAGCGCGACGTCGAAGGGGCGCTTGTTGCCGCGGCCGAGTTCTTCACGGACCAGCTCCGGAAATCGTCTTTTGCCCGGGACTATCTGGAGCGGCGCAAGATCCCCCCGGAGCTGATCGAAAAGTTCGGCCTGGGCTACGCCCCGGACGGCTGGCGCAACCTCGTCCAAGCCCTCCACCGCCGGGTGCCGCTCGCGGACCTCGAAGCCGCGGGGCTCGTCGGCCGGTCCGAAAAGCGGGACGGCGAGCCCTACGACCGCTTCCGGCACCGGCTCATGTTCCCCATCCACAACCAGTCCGGCCGGCTCGTGGGCTTCGGCGGCCGAACCCTGGGGGACGATCCGGCGAAGTACGTCAACACCGCGGAGACCGAGCGCTTCCACAAGGGATTCCTCCTCTACGGCCTCCACCAGGCCAAGAAGGAGATCCGGGAGACCGGGCGCGCCATCCTCTGCGAGGGTTACTTCGACGTGATCGGGACGGTCGCCTGCGGCCTCGAAGGCGCGGTCGCCGGGATGGGGACCGCGCTCACCCCGGAGCAGGCGAAGCTCCTCTCCCGCTTCGCCGAGGACGTGGTCGTGGCCTACGACGGCGACAACGCCGGGGAGAACGCCTTCCGCCGGGCCCTCCCTCTGCTCCTCGGCGAGCGGCTCGGGGTGCGCCGCGCCCGTTTTCCCGGCAACCACGACCCGGATTCCCTCCGCCTCGAAGCGGGGGAAGAGGCCGTCCGGGAGGCGGTCGCGGCGGCGGCGGACGCGGTCTCCGCCGAGATCGACCGGCTGATCCCGGCGGGCGCCTCGCGCGATCCCCAGCTCCAGGCCAAGGCCGCCTCCGCCGTCACCGAGCTCCTGCGGCCGATCCCGGACCCGGTTCTGCGTTACGGCTACGGCCGGGTCGCCGCCGACCGTCTGGGGATTCCGGTCGAGCTGCTCTCCCGCCGCCTGGGAGCCGGCGACCGGGCGGACCGTCCCGCGGCGCCCGCGCCCCGGCAGCCCGAGGTTTCCGGGGAGCCGCGCCTCGTCCGCAGCCTCGAAGAGCAGGTTCTGGACCTCCTCCTCTCGCCCGAAGAGCACTCTCCGATCCCCCCTTTTTCCGACCTTCCTCCCCCCGAAGTCTTCCTCGATACGGATTGCAGGAATATTTACCAGACCTTCTGCGCTCTATATGCCAGAGGGAACGGGACCCCTCCCGACGCCCGGGCCGTGCAGGCCGCTCTGGGGGTCCAGGGGGCATCTGTTGACCGGATGGCCCGTATTCTGTTAGAAAGAAGTTTTGCTTCCGGAAGAATCGGGCTTCTGGAGTCCCTCGACAAACTGGTGGACCGCTGGCGGCGGCAGCGGATCAAGGACCTGCATGGAGAGATCAACGAGGCACAGCGCAAGGGGGATCATGCGCTCCGCGACCGCCTCGTGGAAGAGAAGACACGTTTAAGCCGCAGTTTGCACCGGGGGTCCCGGCCAGGAACGAGAGGAGGGCTCGGCTGAGCCCTTTTTGCGCGTTCTTAGTCCCGGTCGAAGCTGAGAGGAGACCGCATTGACCATTTCCAGCCTGACACCCGTCGAGGAGAAGTACAGCTCGGTGAAGCAGCTGATCGAGCTGGGCAAGGAGAAGGGCTACCTTCTCTACGACGAGATCTACGAGATGCTGCCCGAGGAGGTGGTGAGCCTCCCGGACGAGCTGGACGAGATCTACATCCGGTTCGCGGATCTCGGCGTGGACGTCATCGACCGCCCCGAGCGCTACCAGAACCGGGATGACTTCGAGTCCGGGGCGAGCGAGTACGACAAGAAAGAGGACGAGACGACGGAGTTCGGTCTCGCCACCCATGAGAAGACGAACGACCCCGTGCGCATGTATCTGCGCGAGATGGGGACCGTCCCCCTCCTCGACCGCGAGGGCGAGGTGGAGATCGCCCAGCGCATCGAGCAGGGCGAGTGGATGATCTACGAGGCGCTGTGCGAGAACCCGGTGGTTCTCCGGGAGCTCCTGCGCTTGAACGAGATGGCCGCCAAGGACAAGCGGATCCTGCGCGAGCTCGTGTCGTCCGATCCCGACGAGCCGCTCGATCCCAAGGCCTCGGACCGCATCAAGGGCAATCTCAAGATCTTCGAGCAGATCGCGGGCAACGACCACGAGATCCAGGAGCTCCGGAAGCGCCAGAAGCGCTGCAAGCCGGACGGGGAGAAGTACCTGGAGATCGAGCGCGAGATCGACCGGCTGGTCGCCAAGATCGCCAAGGACATCCGGACGATCGACTTCAGCGTCCAGACCCGCAACCGCCTGGTCGACTTCCTGAAGGACATCGACCGGCAGTTCTCCCGCTTCGAGCAGGACATCAAGCGGGCGCAGACGGCCCTGAAGCGCGAGACGAACGAGGACCTGAAGGCGCTCCACCGCCGCCGGATCGACAAGTACCGCGGCGCTCTGCGCGAGCTCGAGGAGCGCTACGGGACGACCCATGCCGAGATCGCCTCGACGATCGAGAAGATCCGCCTGGGCGAGGCCACCTGCGAGCGGGCGAAGGAGGAGCTGATCGTGGCGAACCTCCGCCTCGTGGTCTCGATCGCCAAGAAGTACACGAACCGCGGCCTCCAGTTCCTGGACCTGATCCAGGAAGGGAACATCGGTTTGATGAAGGCCGTCGAGAAGTTCGAGTACCGGCGCGGTTACAAGTTCTCGACCTATGCCACGTGGTGGATCCGGCAGGCGATCACCCGGGCGATCGCGGACCAGGCGCGGACGATCCGCATCCCGGTCCACATGATCGAGACGATCAACAAGCTCACCCGCACCAGCCGTTCGCTGGTGCAGGAGCTCGGCCGCGAGCCCACGGCCGAGGAGATCGGCGAGCGGATGGATCTGCCGGCCAACAAGGTCCGGAAGATCATGAAGATCGCCCAGGAGCCGATCTCGCTTGAGACGCCGATCGGAGAGGAGGAGGATTCGCACCTCGGGGATTTCATCGAGGACAAGAACGCCGTCTCCCCGATCGACTCGGTGATCTTCGCGAACCTGAAGGACCAGACCCGGAAGGTTCTGAAGACGCTGACCCCGCGGGAGGAGCTGGTCCTGAAGATGCGCTTCGGCGTGGGCGACGGCTCCGAGCACACGCTCGAAGAGGTGGGCCGGTCGTTCAACGTCACCCGCGAGCGCATCCGGCAGATCGAGTCCAAGGCGCTGCGCAAGCTGCGTCACCCCAGCCGGGCGACCAAGCTCAAGCCGTTCCTGGACACGGCGTAGTCAGAGATTCGTTGACAGCGGAGACCGATCCGCCTAGAATTCCGCCTCCCGGGTCAGCCCGGGAGGTTTCTTTACACTCCTCGGTAGCTCAACGGTAGAGCGTTCGGCTGTTAACCGAAATGTTGGGGGTTCGAATCCCTCCCGAGGAGCCATTCTCTCCTTCCCCTCAAATCAACGTCTGATACCGCGCCATGAAGCGGCGGTCGATCCAGTCTTTGAGCCGCCAGGCCCAGAGGCTGTGGGAGACGATCCCCTTGTAGTCCAGGAGCGCCCGGCCGTCGCCGGTGTTCAAGATCGAGAGGAAGGTCTCCTGCGGCACGTAGCGAGGGGGCTCGCCTCCGGTGACCGCCGCCTTCAGGCTCTCCCAGAGGACCGGCGCCTCGCGGACGGCGTAGACCCCGGCCTTGGGGGTCTTCGGATGGCTCGCGAGAGTTCCGCAGTCGCCCGCCGCGAAGATCCGGGGATCTCCGAGGGAGCGCAGAGCGTCGTCGATCCACAGGAAGCCGCGGTCGTCGAGCGGCAGGCCTGATTCCCGGAAGAGCGGCCAGGAGACGGCGCC
>DATEIO010000449.1:0-5420 GCA_035278895.1 Thermoanaerobaculia bacterium
CGTCGGTGGCGGCGGCGCCCGCGGCGGCGGCACCGGCCTGGTCGGTCAGCCACGAGAACATCGCGGTGCCGGTGTTGCGCATGTCGGCCACGGTCCTCTTCTGCTTCGCCTTCTGGAGAGCGTCGAGGAAGTTCGGGATCAACAGCGCGGCGATGATGCCGATGATCGCGACCACGATCAGCAGCTCGATCAGCGTGAAGCCCTTCTGACGATTGCGGATTCTGCTCAACATGATTGGGTCTCCTCCCCTGGTTCACAATCCTGCCCCTGGTGGATTCCATGGGGGCCTGTCGGTCTCCTACTAAAGCAGGGTCGATGCCAGGGTTTTCGATTGCGGAAGTCCTTTGTTTTCTTGAGTTTGAGTTTAGGGGCAGACAAAATTTGGCACAAATGGGCGCAATTGCGTAGCACTAAGTGTCAGAGACGAGACGCCGGACCAGCTTCTTGTAGACCTCCACCCCTTCCACGAATCCAGGCAGGCCGAATCTCTCGTTGGCGCGGTCCACCTGGAAGGTATCCGTATTCATGATGAGGAACGGCGAAAACCCGTAGGACGGAGCTCCGGCCGCCCGGAAAAACCGCGAGTCGGTCGCTGTCGTCGCGAGGAAGTAGGGGCCCACCGGGGTGCCCGGGTAGGTCTCCCGGATCGTCTGCTCGATCGCCTGGAACACCTCGTGATTCATGGGGCTCCCGTGCCGGGCGGAAGGCGGCTCGTCGACCGTGACCGAGAACCCCTGGAGCATCCGGTCCGGCACCAGGTCCTCCCGGACGTCCGCGAGCTCCACCCCCGGAAGGAGCTGGAACTTGATGGTCAACTGGTATCCGCCTTCGGGGGCCTCCCGGACCGGGAAGGCCACGGCTTCGTTCTTGAGCATCGATTGGAGATAGGGCGGGAGCTTCTTGAACTCGGCCGGGTCCGCCACCGTCTTCTCCGGGTTCCCCACGAGCCGGCGCAGATCTTCCCGGTCGCGGGTGGACGCATAGGCCTTGAGCACCGTCGCCACCTCCGGCGTCAGGCGAGGCTCGCTCTCCGCCACGAGGGGGGCCCACGACCGCACCCTCTCGCGCAGCTCCTCCAGCTTTTCCTTGTCCGGGCTCTTGACGATCAGGTCCACGTAACGCCGCTGGGCGACCTCCGTCCCCCAGAACTTGATGTTGTCCCGCGCCCGGGCCTCGACCACGCCCCCTTCGGTGAGCACGGCCCAGAAGCTCCGCACGAAGTCCGGCCGCGTCTGCAGGATGCGCCGCACGCCCAGGCGGCTCCCCCGCTCCTCGGACGAGGTGGCGAGGAACAGGACCGAGCGCTTCAAGGGCACGCCGCTCTTCTTCAGCTCGATCATCGCCAGGAGCTGGGCGATCGCCACGCTCTTCATGTCGAACGTGCCGCGGCCGTGAATCCACGGCAGCTCGATCCGCCCCTCGAAGGGCGGATGGGTCCACTCCTTGGGATCGACCGGCTCCACGTCGATGTGGTTGTGGAGCACGAGGGGCCGGGGGTCCTTGCCTTCGAGGGTGGCGTAGAGATTGGCCTTCTTCTCGCCCACGATCTCGATCTCGGCCGGGATGCCCGCGGCGTCGAGCTGCTGCTTCAGGAACCGCGCCCCGGCAATCTCGTCGCCCGTCGTCTCGCTGGTGTCGATGCGGACGTACTCCTGGAGGAGCTTCACCTCCGGCAGGCTCCGGTAATCGCGCTTCAGCCAGTCCTGCTCCACCTTGGTGAGCTGGGGGGGACGGCGGACGATCTGGACCAGCGCAACGGTGGCCCCGAGGACCAGCACGAGGCTTCCGTACAGGGCGAGGCGGGCCGCCTGCCGGCGGCGACGGTCGAGCATTGTGAGACTCATGGGACCGGCGATGATAAACCCGGGAGCGGCAGTTGTATATGCTTCGCTGCAATCATGGAGACGAACCGGCCTCCCTTGTGGCTCCTCGCCGCGGCGCTTCTCGCCTGCCTCGGCTATCTCGCGGCCGAAGCCTCGCTGCTTTCGGGCGGCCTGGGTTTCCCGCTGGACGACAGTTGGATCCATCTTCAATTCGCCCGCAATCTCGCCCAAGGGCACGGGCTCTCCTACAACCCCGGGGAGCTGGTCACCGGCTCGACCGCTCCGCTGTGGACGGCGCTCCTGGCCCTCCTCTTCCTCCTGCCGGGGAGCGTGATCCTGTGGACGAAGCTCCTGGGCGTCCTCTTCCACCTGGCGGGGGTCGACGCCACCTTCCGCCTGGCGCGGGAGCTCGGGCTCTCGCGGGGCCTCTCGTCGCTCGCGGCCGGGCTCATGCTGGCCACGAGCTGGCTCGTCTGGTCCGCGCTCTCGGGGATGGAGATCCCGCTCTTCGTTCTGCTCTCCCTCTGGGGTCTCCTCCTCCACCTCCGGGAACGGGCCGATCCCGGCCGCCCGCCGCTCGCCCTCCCCGTCTTCGCCGTCGCCTCGCTCGCGCGGCCCGAGGGGCTCCTGCTCCTGGTCCTGGCCGTCCTCGACCGCTGCCTCGTCTTCGACCGCGAAGGGGGAGAGGATGGCGGGGACTTGAGGTGGCGCCGTCCTCCGGTCCGCCTGCTCCTCTTCGGAGCGGTGCTCGCCGCGTGCGCCCTCTCAGGTCCCCTCCTCTTTTACGGATGGGCCGGCGAATCCGTCCTGCCCACGACCTACGCCGCGAAAGGCGCGGGCGGCATCCGCCACCTGCCCGACCTGCGGTACGTCTACAACGTGCTCGGGATCTTCTTCCAGGCCCAGCCGGTCGCGACGCTCGCGGCCGGGGCGGGCGTCCTCTCGCTCGTGGCCGGGCTCGGCACCCGCCGCGACCGGGGGCTGCTCCCCGCCCTCTGGCTCCTGGGGCTCCCGCTCGCCTATGCCACGCTCGCTCCGGCTCCCACGCGCCTCCTGGGCAACTTCGGGCGCTACTACTTCCCGCTCGTCCCCGTGCTCATCGTCCTGGGCGTCCTGGGCCTCGCCCCGGCGGCCGAAGCCGTGGGAAGGCGGCTGCGCGCCGGCCGCGCCGAGCTCCCGATCGGCCTCCTGCTGATCCTTCTCCTCCTGGCGCCCACGGTCGCGAAGCTCGTCCAGGGCGCCCCCTTCTACGCCAGGAACGTCGCGAACGTGGAAGACAGCGACGTCCGCATCGCCCGCTGGCTGGCCGAGCGCCTGCCCGCCGACGCCGTGCTCGCCGTCAACGACATCGGCGCGATCAAATTCCTGCTCCCCAACCCCGTCGTCGACCTCGCGAGCATCGCCACCCCCGAGATCGGCCGCGAGATCCGCCAGTCCCAGGCCGAAGGCCTCTCCTGGACCCAGGGCATGCTCGCCGCGATCGCCCGGAGAAAGCCGGACTACATCGTCATCTTCCCCGACTGGATCCCCGCCGTGGCACAGAACCCGGTCTACCGCCCGGTCTACCGGCTGCCGATTCCGGACAACATCACGATGGGCGGAAACGAGATCGTGGTCTACGCGACGCCGTGGACGCGGTATCCGCTCCAGCCGTAACTCAGAGCCGGTCGAGCGTTCCCCCGCCCCGAAACCTCACCCCTGTCCCCTCTCCCATCGCCCTTCCGCCAGCCGGGAGAGGGGAACGTAGCTGAAGCGTTGGTGTTTGTAGGGTGCGCTGTGCGCACGTTTTAGGGCGGTGGAAAACAACACGTGCGCACAGCGCACCCTACGGCAAGACCATCCGCAGGCGTTCCCCTCTCCTGGTCGGGGGGAGGGCGACAGGAGAGGGGACAGGGGTGAGGTTTCTTCTTGCCTCCAGTCCGAGTTTCCGATAAAAGGTCTATCATTCCCTCTCAACGAGTCAGGGAGGCCGATGGCAGACCACGACCATACCTATAAGGTTCTCTTTTCCCATGCCGAGATGGTAGCGGACCTGATCCGCGGCTTCGTCCACGAGGACTGGGTCGAGGAGGTCGACTTCTCTACCCTCGAGCGGGTCGATGCCACCTTCATCACCGAAGAGCTGGTCGAGAGGGAAAGCGACATCATCTGGCGGGTCCGCTGGGGTGGGAAACGATGGCTCTACGTCTATCTGCTCATCGAATTCCAGTCCACGGTCGATCCCTGGATGGCGCTGCGGGTGGTCGTCTACATCGGCCTTCTTTGGCAGAGGCTGGCCAGGGATGGGGAGCTGACCCCCTCGGGGCGTCTGCCGCCGGTCCTGCCGCTGGTTCTCTATAATGGAGTCCGGCTCTGGAATGCGGCTCTAGAGCTGGCTCTGCTGATCGAAGAGATTCCGGGCCTGGACCGATACCGTCCGCAGTTCCGGTACTGCCTCCTGGACGAAGGGCGGATGGCTGACGAGGAGCTGGCGCCGCTGCGCAATTTGGCGGCGGCCCTCTTCCGGCTGGAGAAGAGCCGGGACGCGGCCACGATCGACGGGGTCCTGACATCGCTTCTGGAGTGGTTGAGATCGCCGGAGCAGAGCTCTCTCCGGCGGGCCTTCGCGGTCTGGATCCTCAAGGTGCTGGCCAACCGGCTGCCTGGGGTCGAGATTCCACAGTTAGCCGATCTGCAGGAGGTCAAATCGATGCTTGCCGAAAACATCACGGAATGGACTCGCCAGTGGAAACAGGAAGGCTTCGAGGAAGGGCGGCAGGACGCGTTGGAGCAGCTGCGGAGCGCTCTGCTCCGGGAGATGGAGGAGCGCTTCGGCGAGGTTCCAGAGAGCGTTCGCGGGAGAGTGGCCGCACTCAATTCCTTTGAAGAGATCGCCAAGCTGATCGTCCGGACGGCCACCGCCTCCTCGCTCACCGCGATGGGTTTTTAGAGTCGCTCTTCTCGGCTTCCCGCGCCGCCGCGCCCAGCCGGATCAGCCGGTCCGTCGGCGCAAAGTCGTCCGTCAGCACGTCGATCTTCGCGACGTCCAGGTCCACGTCGCTCCTCCAGGTGGCGAGGTGCGCGAGGGAGGGATCGAACTTGTACTTCGCGTCCAGCTCCTTCCCCCGGCGGACCAGCTCCTCGGGCGGGATCGAGACCGCGTTCTTCGAGGCCATCACCAGCACGTTCGGCGCGCGGAGGACCTTGAAGACGTAGACCGTGTCGAAGCGGTCGCGCACCGTGCGGTACATCGCCTGGGAGAACGGGTCCCGCAGACCGGCCGCGAGGTTCAGGCCGAAGACGCCGCCGGGGTTCAGGTGCTTCTGGACCTCGTCCAGGAACTGGGCCGTGGTCAGGTGGAACGGCACGCTCTGGCCGATGTAGGCGTCGCAGTAGATCAGGTCCCACGTGCCGGTCGCGTCATCCAGATAGCGCCTCCCGTCCTGCACGTGAATCTTCATCCGCGGGTCGTTCGGGAGCTGGAAGAAGCGGCGGGCCACGTCGGGGACCGCGGGGTCGATGTCCACGTAGTCGATCGTGAGGCTCGGCACGCGGGGGAGGAGGTAGCGCCCGACGCTCCCGCCACCCAGGCCGATCATCAGCGACCGCTCGATCTTC
>DATEIO010000450.1:0-4435 GCA_035278895.1 Thermoanaerobaculia bacterium
TCCGGCCTCCCCGGAGCTGCCGCTCCCGAGAGAGCGCCGGCCCGCCCGCTTCCCCACCGTCTGGTACGAGGGGGCCACGGGATACCAGAAGGCGATGCGGGAGGCGAGGGAGGACGGAACGCCGGTCGCGGTCTACTTCTACACGGACTGGTGCGGCTACTGTCAGCAGCTCGACCAGGAGCTGCTGAGCACGCCCGGCGTCCAGGAGCCGTTCCGGTATCTCGTCAAGGTGAAGATCAACCCCGAAATGGGTTCTGCGGAGCAGGAGCTCGCCGAGCGCTACAAGGTCGAAGGCTACCCCTCGTTCTTCATCCTGCCCTCGGCCGACGATCGGGCCCGCAAGGTCTCAGGAATGGTGGCGGACGGCGACGGCTGGCGGTGGCGCACGCCCGAGGACTTCGTGGCCGTGTGCTACAAGGCGGCCCGGATCTGAGGCCCTTCAACGCCGCCCTTCGACGATGCGAACCAGCGTCCTACGGTCGAGCCGGATCTTCGCGACCGGTGCGCCGTCCCGCAGCAGCACGGGCACCATGTCCGTGAACCGCGACTGCAACTCCGGGTCCGCGTCCACGTCGCGCGGCGCCCAGGTCAGACCGTAGGAGGGGAGGACGTCGTCCAGGAGGACCGCCATCTCGTCGCAGAGATGGCAGCCCTCGCGGGTGACCATTTCGTAGACGGCCATCACTCCCATTCGATCGTCGCGGGCGGCTTGCTCGTCACGTCGTAGACGACGCGGTTGACGCCTTTGACTTCGTTGACGATTCGGTTGGCCACCCGGCCGAGGAGCTCGTACGGGAGCGGGCTCCAGTCGGCGGTCATGAAGTCGTGGGTGTCGACGGCGCGGATGGCGATGACGCTCTCGTAGGTGCGGTAATCCCCCATCACGCCCACGCTCTTGACCGGCAGGAGGACGGCGAAGGCCTGGCTCACCTTGTCGTACCAGCCGCTCTCGCGCAGCTCGTGGAGGAAGATGGCGTCCGCCTCCTGGAGCAGGGCGACGCGCTCGGCCGTGATCTCGCCCAGGATGCGCACGGCGAGGCCGGGGCCGGGGAAGGGATGGCGCGTGAGGATCTGCTCGGGGAGGCCCAGCTCGCGGCCGAGCTGGCGGACCTCGTCCTTGAACAGGAAGCGGAGCGGCTCGACCAGCTCGAAGCCCAGCTCGGCCGGGAGGCCACCGACGTTGTGGTGGGTCTTGATGACGGCCGAGGGGCCTTTGACCGAGACGGATTCGATCACGTCCGGATAGAGCGTGCCCTGGGCGAGGAAGCCCACGCCCTGGAGCTTTTTCGCCTCGTCCTTGAACACGTCGATGAAGACGCGGCCGATCGTCTTGCGCTTCTTCTCCGGGTCTTCGATGCCGGCGAGCTCGCCCAGGAAACGCTCGCGGGCGTCGATCGCCAGGATGGGGATACCCAGGCCGTCTTTCAGGGTGTGGACGACCTGCACGCGCTCGTCTTTGCGGAGCACGCCGTTGTCCACGAAGATCGCAGTGGAGCGCTCGCCCACGGCGCGCTTCAGAAGCGCCGCCACGACCGAGGAGTCGACGCCTCCCGAGAGCGCGCAGATGACCTTCCCCTCCCCCACCTTTTCCTGAATGGCAGTGACCGCCTCTTCGAGGTACGAGGCCATGCGCCAGTCGCCCCGAGCGCCGCAGATGCCGTAGAGGAAGTTCCTGAGGATCTCGCCGCCCGACACGGTGTGGGAGACCTCGGGGTGGAACTGGATGCCGTAGAGGCCGTGCTCCGGATTTTCAAAGGCCACCAATGGAGCATTGGTGGTGCTCGCCGTAGGACGGAACCCCGGAGGGAGCTGGCCGATCCGGTCGCCGTGGCTCATCCAGACGGTCTCGGAGCCCGAAAGCCCTTCGAAGAGCCGGCCCGGCGCGGAGATTGTGATCTCGGCCCGGCCGTATTCGCGGTGGCTCCAGGCCTCGACGCTCCCTCCCAGCTCGTGGGCCATCACCTGCATGCCGTAGCAGACGCCCAGGACCGGAATCCCCAGCCGGAACAGCTCGGGATCGGCGGTGGCCGCGCCGTCCTCGTAGACGCTCTGCGGGCCGCCGGAGAGGATCAGCCCGGCGGGCCTTCGCCGCTTTATCTCCTCGACGGGAAAGTCGAAGCCGTGGACCTCGCAATAGACGCGGTTTTCCCGCACGCGGCGGGCGATGAGCTGCGTGAACTGGCTGCCGAAATCGAGGATGAGGACGGTCTGGTGCGCGTCGGCCATGTTTCTCCGTAGGGTGCGCTGTGCGCACCGTTCAAGGTTTTCTGGTGCGCACAGCGCACCCTACAGCTCGGTCTCGGCTTTGAGCTCCCTCGTCATCAGCTCTTCCAACGCCTTCCGGGGATTCTTGCCGTCGTACATCACCGCGACCATCTGCTGGGTGATCGGCATTTCGACCCCCCTCTGGGCGGCGAGACGGGCGACGGCGACCGAGTTGCGGATGCCTTCGGCCACCATGTGGGTGCCGCCGGTGATCTCGTCGAGCGTCTTGCCAGAGGCGAGCTCGACGCCGGTCTTGCGGTTCCGGGAGAGGGAGCCCGTGCAGGTGAGCACGAGGTCGCCCAGGCCGGCCAGGCCCGCGAAGGTCCGCGGCTGGCCGCCATAGGCGACGCCCAGGCGCGTGATCTCGTGGAGCCCGCGGGTGATGAGCGCCGCCAGGGTGTTGTGGCCGAGGCCGAGCCCCGAGAGGGTGCCGGCGGCGATCGCGATGACGTTCTTGGTCGTCCCCCCGATCTCGACGCCCGCCACGTCGGACGAGGAGTAGAGACGGAAGAGCGGAGTCGCGAAGCACTCGCGGACCTCGGTCGCGAAGCCGGCGTCCTCCGAGGCGATCACGGCCACGCTCGCGACGTTTCTCGCCAGCTCGGCCGCGAAGGTGGGGCCGGACAAGACGGCGAAGCGCACCTCGCGGTCCGCGGCCGTGCCCTCTTCGAAGGCGACCTGGCTCATCCGCGCGAGGGTCTCGGTCTCGATCCCCTTGGTCGCCGAGATGAGCGGCAGGGGGCGGCCATCCGGCACGAGCTTCAGGAACTGGCGCAGCACGGCCCGGAACCCATGCGACGGGACGACGACCAGGACGAAGTCGCTGTCGACGAGCGACGCCAGGTCCGCCGTGGGCGTAAGAAGCGGCGGCAGCTCGACGCCCGGCAGGTATTCGTGATTGGTGCGGTCAGTGGCCATGCGCTCGGCGAGCTCGGCGTCCCGCGCCCAGAGCCTCACCGGGTGGCCGCCGGGGCCGGCCAGGTGGACGGCGAGCGCGGTGCCGAACGAGCCGGCGCCCAGGACTCCGATCCGCTGCGTGTCCCCGTTCATCTTCTCACCTCCCCGAGGCGCGGCTCGGTCCCGCGCCAGAGCCGCCTCAAGTTTCCCTGGTGCTTGATCAGGACGAGCAGGGCGATCAGCGCGCCGGCCAGGATCGTCCACCGGCCCCCGTGCTCCGTCCAGCCCTGCCGGTGGCTCATCCAGGCGAACACCGGGAAGAGGGCGGCGGTGACGACCGATCCCAGGGAGACGTAGCGCTTCCAGGTGACGATCGCGACGAAGACGAGGAGCCCGAGGGCCATGGCCACGGGCGAGAGCGTGCCGAGCGCCCCGGCCGACGTGGCGACCCCCTTGCCGCCGCGGAAGGCGAAGAAGACCGGGAACACGTGCCCGAGCACCACGGCGACCGCGGCGCCGCCCACCACGGCCGGCGGAGCATCGAGCGACCGGGGAACGGCCACGGCCGCGATCCCCTTGCCGATGTCCAGCACCAGCACCGCGGCTCCCGCCTTCTTGCCCGCGGTGCGCATGACGTTGGTGGCTCCGGCGTTGCCGCTCCCCACGCTCCGCACGTCCATGCCCTGGAGCAGGCGGACGAGGAGGACGCTCCACGAGATCGAGCCGAGCAGGTAGGCGCCGGCCACGAACGCCACCGAGAGGCCCGTGCTCACGGCTCCTCACCCTCCATCGGGAAGGTCTCGACCGCCCGGTAGCGTGCGCCCTTGGGCGAGAGCTTGCTCTCGAAGAGGGTCCCATGGTCCGCCACCCAGGGCGGGCCGACCGGTCCGGGGAAGGCGCTCTTGAGCTTGTCGATCGCGTCCCGCCGCCAGGGATCGGGGCAGCGCGCGAGGGTCACGTGGGCGGTGTATGCGCGCTCCTCGGGCTCGAAGCCCAGGGTTTGGACGGCCGCGCGGGTGACGTCCTCCTGGAGCGTCAGAAGCTCCTCGGGCGCCTCGACGCCCAGCCAGGCCACGCGGGCCGGGCGGCCGGGCGGGAACGTGCCGCCGCTGGCCAGCCGCAGCTCCAGGGGAGGGCAGCGGGCGAACGCCTCGCGGAGACCCGTGGCGAGCGCGGGGACCTTCTCCTCGGGCGTTTCGCCCAGGAACAGGAGCGTCAGGTGGACGTTCGCCAAGTCGACCCAGCGCGCCCGGGGGAGCCGGTCGCGCAGGCC
>DATEIO010000451.1:0-4049 GCA_035278895.1 Thermoanaerobaculia bacterium
GAGTCCCGCCTCCGCAACGCCACGGAGCTCAGCCCGTCCGATCCCGCGGCCTGGGTCTACCTGGGAGAGGTCTACCTCCGTCAGAAGAAGGGCGGAGAGGCCGACGCCGCGTTCCGCAAGGCCACGGAGGTCGCGCGGTCCAAGTCGGGCGGAGACTCCTCCTACTATCTGGGCGTGGCCCAGCAGAGGCTCCGGCAGTACGACGAGGCGATCTCCACCCTTTCCGGCGCTAGCGCGCCCGATCCGGCTCTCATCCCCTTCCAGATCGGGGTGACCCGCTCGTTCCAGGAGAACTGGCAGGCGGCGCTCGACCAGCTCAACCGGGCGATCGAGATGAACTCGCGGCTCGCCTATGCCTACTACTATCGGGGCCTCGTCCAGGAGAAGCTCGGCCGGAAGGACCAGTTGGTGGGCGACATGGAGAACTTCCTGTCGCTCGCTCCGGACGCCCCCGAGGCTGAACGCGCCAAGGCGATCCTTCGGGCCGTGAAACGCTAGAAGACGTTTCCGAAGCCGAGATAGAGCTCGTAGCTGTCGTCCCGGGGGCGGCGGTCCAGGGGGAAGGCGGCGTCGAAGCGCACGAGCCCCAGGGGCGTGCGCGCCCGCAGGCCTAGCCCCAGGGATTTCGCGAGGTCCTTACCGAAGTCGCCCGGGTCCGGCCACACCTGGCCGGCGTCGAAGAAGACGAGGCCGGTCAGGTCGAAGGGAAGGGCGACGCGCAGCTCCTCGTTGATCACGAGGAGGGCCTCGCCCCCTAACGGTCGGTCGTCGAGGAACCGGGGAGGCCCCAGGCTCTCCGTCTCATACCCCCGCACCGAGAAATCGCCGCCCGCGTAGAACCGCTCCTCGCTGATCAGATCCTGGTCCCGGAACGGTTTCCCCAACCCCACGCGGAACGACTGCGCCCAGGTGAAGCGCCGGCCGGCCAGGGCCAGGCCTCGGAACAGATTGAGCTGCCCGAAAGAGCGGACGTAGTCGAAATCGCTCCCCAGGAAGGAGCCGCTCCCCGACAGGTCGAGGCTCGCGAAGAGGCCGGAGGTCGCGTCCACCGGGTCGTTCCGGCTGTCGAAGAGGAGCTGCGTGCCGATGTACGGCAGGACGATCTCCAGGTCGAAGGGGAAGAACGGGTCCGGCTCCTCCTCGTAGAGGTGGGTCGTGCGGTAGCGGGCGTAGAGGCGCCCGGTGCCGCGCCGGCCGAGCGGGCTGGCGAGTTGGAGGGCGATCTCGCGGCTGTCCTCGATGAAGACCAGAGCATCGCCCTCGTCGAGGCGCCGGCGCCGACCCTGGACGTAGCTCTCGAAGGAGACCGGCGTCCCCAGGAGGCCGCCGGTCGAAAGGACCAGCCGCCCGCTCTGGTCATCCTCCTTGTAGAGGCCCCGCACACCGAAGGTGATGGCCCGGCCGAGGAAATTCCGGTCGGCGACGTCCACCACGGCCGAAACCCCCTCGCCGCTCTCGGTCCGCAGGCCATAGCCAATCCGGTAGCGGGGCCTCTCGGCGAGCGAGAAGGTGACTCGGGCGTCCCCGTTTTCGCTCTTGTCCACGTCCGCTGTCACCCGCGAGAACACCCCCAGGTCGAAGAGGCGTCCCCGGGCTTCGTCCAGAACCGCGGGGCTCAGGGGCTCGCCGGGGCGGAGGTCGGCGACACGGCTGAGGAGGCTCCCGCGGCTCGCGCGGTCTCCTTCGAACGCAACCTCGGCGATCTCATAGGACGGCCCTGGCGTCACCTCGAAAAGCGCGTCCACGGCGCCCTCCTGGCTGGGCTCCGGGGAGACCGAGGAGCGGACCACCGCGTCGGCATAACCCCGGCGGCGCAGGTCTTCCTCCAGGACGAGGGCCGCAGCCGACACCCGGTCCAGCCGGGCCGGATCGCCCGGCCGCAGGTCGAGCAGGCCGCGCAGACGGTCGAGCTCCGCGCCCTCGACTCCCGCGATCTCCACCTGGCCCAGCGTCTGCCGCTCCCCGAGATCCACCCGCACGGTGAGCCGGGCTCCCCGGGCGCCGATGGCATGGCTCGCGATCTTCGCGTCCGGCCAGCCCAGCGAGCGCAGGGCGTCGAGCAGCCTCCGGTCCGCGGCCGGCTCTCCCGCCGCGAGCTCCACGCGGGAGAGGGTGCCGGGGAACCGGCCGGCCACCCAGCGCATCTCCTCGATGGAGAGCCGGGGAACTGCGAGCTCCCGGATGTCCACCCGGGGCCCCGCCTGGGAGCGCACGACGACCGTCCGTGGGCCGTCCGGGTCCGTCGGCCGCTCGCGCTTCACCTCGACCTCCACCTCGGGCTCCAGATGGCCCCGGGCGCGGAAGGCCTGGACGGCCGTCTTCTTCATCTCCGCGACCGCGGCCGGCTCGTAGAAATCCGTGCGGTAGAGGGACGCGATCTCCCGGCGGCTCGCCCGCGGCGGCCGGTCCCCCTCGAAATCGAAGGAGATCCGTGGCCCGGGCTCGACCCTCACGGATACGTCCACCCGGTCCGGCCGGTCCGCCACGGGATTCACGGCCACAGTGATCCGCGGATCGGGATAGCCCCGGCGACGGAGGTAATCCGCCACGTCCACTTCGGTCTCGAAGGCCGCTCCCGGCGGCACGACCTCGCCCCGTTCGAGCCCGATCGAGAAGCGCAGCAGCCGCTGGAAGATTCCCGGGGTCCGGGGCATGTCGAGCCTCAGCCGGCGCAGGCGCGGTCCCTCCTCGCGCGGCGGCCGGCTGCCGCCCAGATCCAGAACCTGCTGGAGATTCCCCCCGTTTTCCCCTGTCTCCTTGGAGAAGCCCTGGACCGAAAGGCTCGGGAGGCCCCGGAAATCGTGGAGATCGACCAGGTAGACGCGTTCCTCGGCGTTTCTCAAGTCGATCGAGAGGGCGAAGGAGACATTGCGGGAGAGATCGCTCCCGACGGTCAGCCGGCCACTCGGATCGGCATCGCTGTAGAGGCCCACGAGGCCGAGCTGCGAGAGGATCCGCGCACCGTAATACCCCTGGAGCCCCGCCCCGACCGTGTCTTGGACTTTGCTCTCCCCCTCCTGGCCCTTGAATTCCTTGTTGAATTCCTCGTCTTCCTTCTCTTCGAGCGCTTCCTGCTGCGCCAGGAGATCGAGCGGCCGGCTCGGGCCGCGCAGATTGGCGATCGTGGGATCCTCGAACGAGCTCGTCGTCGAGAAATCGAGCCGCGGATCGTTCAGCGGATCGCCGGTGAAGACGACCGATCCGCGATCGATCCGGACCGTCTGGCCGTAGGCGTAGACGAGCCCTTCGGGATCGACGTCGATCCGCCCGCGGATCACCGGATTTTCGAGCGTCCCCGTCACCTGGAGCGGTTCCCAGGAGGTCCGGAGATCGGCCACGTTGTTGCGAATGCGCACCCCCGAGACCGTGTCGACGGTCAGGGCGAGGTCGATCGTGTCGAGGAACCCCGTCTCGGTGCCGGGCGTGTCGTCCGGCTGGAGGAGGACATCCAGCACCTCGCGGTCGAGGTTCACGTCCCGGTTGAGCACCCCGCGCTCGACGACCACCCGTCCCGAGAGCCGGGAGCGCCCCTCGGGCGGCATGCGGAAGGCGAGGTTTCCGGAGAGGAGAGCCGAAAGGCCGTAGTCGAACACGTAGGGGACGTTGGCCAGCCGCGCTTCGAGATCGATCACGCCGTCCGCCCCGCGCCCGCCCGCGAGCTCGACCGTGCCGCCATTCAAAACCGCCTTCCCCTCCCGGATTGTCACCCGCCCGCCGGAGAGCGCGGCCACGACCTCCGGACCCTGGATGCGCGTGGCGTAGGGAGTCGGCCAGAAGAACGCCGCGCCTGGGCCGGAGAGGCGCACCTCGCCGGACAAGGCGTCCAGAGGACCCGCGGCGCTGCCCGCAAAGGTGAGCTCCCCGGTCGCCGCTCCACCCTCCAGGAACGGGTTCAGGAGCGACGCCTCGATCGTCCCGCCCCCCTCCGCGGAGATCCGGGTGATGGCCGCCGCCGGCTCGTCCTCGAACGGGTTCCACGACCGGTCGAGGTCCGCCGTGGCGCGGAGGTCCACCCCGGCGTTCTCGACGCCGCGGCCGGAAACGCGCAG
>DATEIO010000452.1:0-2690 GCA_035278895.1 Thermoanaerobaculia bacterium
AGCGTGGCGAGCCTGCCGTCGGGCAGCCGGACGCCCTGCGAACCGGGCGCCACCCGGGCCCGGAGCGGCAGCCTCACCAGGTCGGCGCCGACTCGCGCCACCGCGCCGAGGCTCCAGCCCATCGCCTCGTTGCGCCAGGCCGCGGCCGCCCCGGCCTCGAGCTCCACCAGGTACCCGACGTGGGCCCAGCCGAGGTAGCCGTCCAGCTCGCAGCGGACTCGGCGCCACTCGCCCGCGGCCTCCTGGACCGCCGCGGTTTCGCCCAGGACCATCTGGCTCACCTGCTCGGCACGGAGCGAGGGCTCGGCCTGCAGCGGAACCAGCGCCGTTCGGGCGACGACGTGACCGGCGCTCATCCGGCGCTCACGCGTTGCCCTCGCCGGCCGGGGGGCTGCCGCCCTCCCGGGCCTGGCACTCCCGGCACAGGGTGACGCCCCGGAAGCTGCAGATCAGGCAGATGAAGGTTCCGCAGCTGGCGCAGGGATAGCCTTCGGACGCCCGCTCCTCCCGCCCGCAGGAGCGGCAGGCCATCCCGTCGTGCTCGTGGATCTCGGCCATCGACCGTCACGCGGTGAGGTTGTACCGCTTGATCTTGTTGATCAGCGTGGCGCGCGAGATACCCAGCTCGATCGCCGCACGGGTCCGGTTGCCGGTGTGATGCTTGAGCGTCCGCTCGATGTGCTGGCGCTCGAGGTCCTCGAGGCTGAGCGGCGTGTGGCGCCGGTCGCCGATGCCGGGACGGGCGCGGAACTCCCCGGGAAGATGCTCGACGCTCATGGCGGGCTGCCCCCGGCCCAGGATCAGGGCCCGCTCGAGAACGTTGCGCATCTCCCGCACGTTGCCGGGCCAGGGATAGGCCAGAAGCCGCTCCAGCACCTCGGCCGACACGGAGGCCGGGCCGTCGGCGATCTCGGCGCGGAGATCGGTCATGAGCCGGGTGATCAGCGAGAGCCGGTCCTCCCGGGAGCGGTCCCGCACGGCCGGCAGGGTAAGCGGCATGACGCTCAGCCGGTAGTAGAGGTCCTCCCGGAAGCGGGTGTCCTCGACCTCCTGCTGCAGGTTCTTGTTCGTCGCCGCGATGAGGCGGACGTCCACGGTGATCTCGCGGGTCCCGCCCAGCCGCCGGAACGTCTTGGTCTCCAGCACCTTGAGCAGCTTGGGCTGGAGCTCGGGCGCGAGGTCGCCGATCTCGTCGAGGAAGATCGTCCCGCGATCGGCGATCTCGAACAGTCCCTGCTTCCGGTCCTTGGCGTCGGTGAAGGCGCCTTTCTCGTGGCCGAAGAGCTCGGAATCGAGAAAGGTGGCGTTGAGTCCGGCGCAGTTCACCTCCACGAAGGGCGCCTTGGACCGCGGGCTCAGGTCGTGGATCATCCGGGCCACCCAGCCCTTGCCGGTGCCGCTCTCGCCGTTGAGCAGCACGGTGGTCCGCTCGCTCTGGGCCAGGAGCCCGACCTGGTGGGCGAAGTCCTGCATCATGCTGGACGTTCCCAGCGAGTCGAGCCCGTGGTCGGGGGAGCTCTGGACCAGCAGCGCCTCATTGACCCGGCGTAGCCGCGCCTTGTCGGCCACCCGGGCCGTCGCGGCGGCGAGGTGCTCCATGTCCACCGGCTTGGTCAGGAAGTTCTCGGCCCCCAGCTGCATGGCGCGGACGGCGGTGGGGACGTCCACTTCGCCGGTCAGAAGGATCACGGCGGCGTCGCGCTGGCGCAGGTTCTCCAGCACCTCCATGCCGTCCATTCCGGGCAGCCGGAGGTCGAGAATCACCACCTCGGGGCGGATCCGGTCGAAGGTGGCGAGGCCCGCCTCGCCGCTCAGCTCCCGGGTGACCTCGTAGCCCAGCCGCTCGAAGTAGTTCCCGATGCTGCGCAGCACGTCGACATCGTCATCGATCAGGAGAACGGATCCGGCCATGCGGGGGCCTCATGCGGGGTGATGCGTAGAGCGCCATGGAATGGAGGGGAAAAGGGGAAGCGGGAAAGGGGAAGGAGGAAATTTTTTCCAATTGAGCTCCGCCCTTCCAGCGTTCTCCCTTCCCCCTTTCCTCTTCCCCTTTCCCCTCCTCCCTCTCCCCAACCGCCCCCTAGAAATTAAACACTCCCGCCCTTCGCGCCATGGCCTACGGCAGCATGATACGGATCGCCCCCGGCACGACATTGACGGTGAACGGGGTCTCGCCCCCGGGCTCCCCGTCGAGCTGGACCGGCTCGACCGGGTCGGTCTCGACCCGGATCTCCCGGCCGCGGGCATACCCTACATAGCTCTCGATTCCCTCGATCGTGGGGGCCACCCGGAGCAGGTCCCAGACGGCCCGGACGCTCTGGCCGAAGCTGTTGGCCCGCACTACCACCACGTCCAGCAGGCCGTCGTCGGGCCGGATCCCGGCCCCCAGCTTGACGAAAGGAGGGATCACCTCGCCGCAGTTGGCGACCAGGACCATGGCGGCATGGGCGTCGTACTCCACCCCGTCGATGGTGATGATGTGGGTCGCGCTCCGGATGCCGCCGATGAGCCGGAGCGTCGTGGCCGCGTAGGCCGCCATGCCCCAGCGCCGCTTGTGCTCGGAGAGCGTCGCGGCCATGACCCGGGCGTCGTAGCCGGCGCCGCACGCCACCGCGAAGTACTGGGGCCCGCCCTCCCGCTCCATCCGGCCGAGATCGAACGGACGGGCCTTGCCGGCGACCAGCGCCCGG
>DATEIO010000453.1:0-6343 GCA_035278895.1 Thermoanaerobaculia bacterium
CAGGGGTGAGGTTTCGGGCGGGTGGCCACTGTCCGTCGAGAAAAACTCCCCCCCATAAATCACGCGGGGCGGTCCGGGTAACCCCGTGAATCCGCCCCGCTTTGGAGCCCGGCGAGAGCCGGGTTTTTGTCCCTCCTCCGATCGGTCCCACTGACCGTGTGCGCCCCGGTCGCCCTGTCGAAGCCGGGCCGTGGGGAGGGGAGACCTCGTCCACGAAGAGCCCGGGGGAGAGCTTCGACCCCACCCTCTCCACCCTCGGGGTCGCGCCGGTTTTCGAAGAACCTTTCGGTGGGCTGGGAGATCGGTAGATCTCGCTTCCCTCCGATGGGGGCCGGGTCGGTTTGTCTCCGGCCCGGCCCTTCTTTCTCCTCTTTCCAGCCAAGGCCATGATGCCTCAGGGAGACCCCGTCGCCCGACACCCGTAGGGGTGGCGGCGCGGCGCTCCGGGGTGGAGGGAGGAGCCACCCTTTCGGGTATTTTTTTATTGAGCCCGCACGATCTTCTGCAGCTCGACGTCGAACACCAGCATCCCTTCCGGCATGCCGGGAGTCCCACGGTAGGCGAGCTTCTTGGGGATCCAGAAGCGGCGGACTTCTCCTTCGGTCATGAGCTGCAGGCCCTCGGTCCAGCCGGGGATGACCTTGTTGAGACGGAAGGTGGCTGGGTGGCCGGAGGGGACGGAGGAGTCGAACATCTTGCCATCAGTCGTCCAGCCCGTGTATTCGACGTTCACGACGGAGGTCGCGGTGGGACGGGCCGTGCCGGTGCCGGGCTTCAAGACCTTCCAGGCCAAGCCAGACTCGGAGCGCTGGGCGTCCGCGGGCGGGGCGGCGACGTCTGGCGGCGTGGGGGGCGGTGCCAGGATGTCCAGGAGCTCGACGTCGAAGACGAGCATGCCTTGGGGGCGGTCGGGCCGGCCCTCGTAGGCGAGCTTGGCGGGAATCCAGAAGCGGCGCGTCTCCCCTTCCACCATGAGCTGGACGCCCTCGCCCCAGCCGGCGATCACGCCGTCCAGGGGAAAGACCGCGGGCTTGCCGCGGGAGATCGAGGAGTCGAACATCTTGCCGTCGGTCGTCCAGCCGGTGTAGTGCACCCGCACTTTGTCCTTCGGGCCGGGGTGTTGAATGCCGGTGCCGGGAGCCAAGACCTTGGAGGCGAGGCCGGAGGCGGTCTTCTCGGCGTCCGCGGGCGGGGCGGCCACGTCGGCCGGAGCCGGGGGCGGCTCCGAAGGCGCCTGGGCCAGGAGGGCGGGGGCGGAGAGGGCGACAAGCGACAGGAATACCGGAAGGAGCCTCTTTGCTTTCATGCGCGGTACGCTACCGCGACGCCTCGGGAGAGGGCAACCCCGGCAAACATCCTTTCAGGTTCTTGCGTAAAAGAGATACGATTCCACCCGCCCTCCCCGGAAACGTTTTGAATGAGGCGCAAAAGGAGACCCGGATGCTGCAACGAAAGACCTTGTGCCTGGCCGGAGCCGTGCTGATGCTCGCCGGCCCGGCGCTCGTGGCGCAGGAGGCGCTCAAGGTGACGCCTCCCAAAATCGAGGTCCGCCAGCACAAGCTGGCCAACGGCCTCGAGGTGCTGCTGCTCGAAGACCACTCGGTGCCGGTGGCTGACGTCCAGGTCTGGTACCACGTCGGCTCACGCGACGAGCGCAAAGGGCGCAGCGGCTTCGCCCACCTCTTTGAGCACATCATGTTCAAGGGCTCGGCCAATTTGGCTCCCGAGGAGCACAAGAACTTCATCTCCTCGATCGGCGGACGCTACAACGCCACCACGGACTATGACCGCACCCTGTATTTCCAGGCCTTCCCCAGCAATTACCTGGAGCGGGTTTTGTGGATGGAGGCCGACCGCCTGCAGTCGCTCAACGTGTCGGAGGAGAACTTCAAGTCCGAGCGCGACGTGGTCAAGGAGGAGCGCCGGGTGCGGATCGAAAATCCGCCCTACGGCCGGCTCCTGGAGGTGGTGCTCGACAACACCTATACGACCCATCCCTACAAGATCCTCCCCATCGGCAGCATGGCGGACCTGGACGCCGCGACGCTCGAGGACGTGCGCCAGTTCCACGCCACCTACTACGTGCCGAACAACGCGACGCTCGTGATCTCGGGCGACCTGAATCCCGAGCAGACGATCCAGTGGATTGAGAAGTACTTCGGCTCGATCCCCGCGGGCAAACCCATCCCCCGCGAAATCCCGGCCGAGCCCGCGCAGACGGCCGAGCGGCGCGTCGTCGACTATCACCCCAACACGCCGCTCCCGGCGGTGGTCTTTACCTATCACGTGCCCGAGGCGGGCAATCCGGACCTGTATGCGCTCGAGGTGGCGGGCAACATCCTCTCGGGCGGCGAGAGCTCGCGCCTGTACCGGAAGCTCGTCTACGACCAGCAGATCGCCCTCTCGGCGGGCGGGCAGACGATTGCCCTCGAGGACCCCGGGGTGTTCTTCTTCTTCACCATCCTCCAGGCGGGCCAGGAGCCCGCGGCGGGCGAGAAGTCCCTGGCCGAGGAAGTCGAGCGTCTCAAGTCCCAGCCGGTCTCCGCGGAGGAGCTCGTGAAGGCCAAGAACCAGCTCATTGCGGGGCTGGTCTTCGGCCGCGAGACCGTGGACGCCAAGGGCGAGGCCGCGGGATACGCGAAGGTCATCCTGGGCAACGTCGACCTGCTCAACAGCCAGCTCGCTCTCTACCAGAAGGTCACCGCCGCGGACGTGCAGCGGGTGGCGCAGAAGTACTTCACGTCGCAGAACCGTACCGTGGTCACCATGCTCCCCGAGACCATGCGCCCCAAAGCGGCCCTCACCCCCCAGGGAGAGGAGGCGGGCCAATGAAGAGGACAGCCATGCGATTTCCCAAGCTCCTGATCGGCCTCGCGCTCCTCGGAGTTGCCTCCGGCGCGGTCGCGCAGACGGCCGCCGCTCCGGCAAAGAAGGTCACCCCTCCCCCGCCGGCTCCGGCCAAGGACGTCCGCTTCCCGGCGTTCGAGCAGAAGACGCTCGGAAACGGCCTCCGGGTCGTGGTCGTCGAGCAGCACGAGCAGCCCGCGGTCTCTGTGAGCATGGTGCTCAAAGCGGGCAAGGTGTTCGAGCCGGAGGGCAAGGCCGGCCTGGCCGAGGGGACGGCATCGCTCCTCACCCAGGGAACCCAGAGCCGCTCGGCCCAGCAGATCGCCGAGGCGATCGACTTCGTGGGCGGTGCGCTCAACACCCGCACCGGTATCGAATCCGGCTTCGCCGACGCCCGGGTGACCTCGGACCAGTTGGACCTCGGCCTCGAGCTCCTGGCCGACGTGACCCAGCGCCCCAGCTTCCCCCAGGAGGAGATCGAGCGCTGGCGCCGGCAGAGCCTCTCCGGCCTCCAGGTCCAGCAGCAGGACGCGGGATATCTGGCCGACGCCGCCATGGCCCGCCTCGTCTTCGGCAAACACCCGAACGGCCGGCCGGCCGACGGCACGCCGGAGTCGATCCAGGGGCTGACGCGGGAGGACTTCGTCGCCTTCCACAAGCGGCATTACCTCGCGAACAACGCCATCCTCGCCGTGGTGGGCGACGTCAAGCCCGCCGAGGCGTTCGCCAAGGTCGAAAAATACTTCGGTGCCTGGGGCAAGGGCGAAGAGGTCCAGTTCCCGACCTTCGAGGTGCCGAAGCGCGACAAGCTCGAGATCCTCGTGATCGACAAGCCCGACGCGGTGCAGACCGAGATCCGTCTCGGCCAGGTGGGGCTCGCCTTCCGCGACCCGGACCACCACGCGGCCGACGTCTACAACTCGATCGTGGGCGACAACGCGAACGCCCGCCTCTACGAGGAGATCCGCCGGAAGCGCGGCCTGACCTACGGCGCCAACAGCTTCTTCCTCATGGGCAATCAGCCAGGATGGTTCCAGGTGACGACCTTCACCAAGACGGAATCGACCGTCGAGGTGGTGAAGGTAGCCCTGGACGTGCTCCGGGGGATGCAGAAGGAGGCGGTGCCGCAGGACGAGCTCGTCTCGGCCAAGACCTTCATCACCGGCGCTTTCCCGCTCACGATCGAAACGCCGGACGGCATCGCCGCCCAGATCGTGGAGGCGATGAAGTTCGGACTCGGCAAGGAGTACATCGAGACCTACAACGACAAGGTCGACGCGGTGACGGCCGCGGACATCCAGAAGTTCTCGCAGACGCGGATCCAGCCGGACCGGATGGTGGTCGTCCTCGCCGGCAACGCCGCGGGATTCCGCGACGCCTTGAAAAAGGAGCTCGGCGATTTCCGGGAGATCCCGGCGGCCGAGCTCGATCCGCTGACGCCCGACCTGCGCAAGGCCAAGACCGAAAAACCCGCCGCCGCTCCCCTTTCTGGGGAGGACCGGGTCCGCGGCCTGACGCTCGCTGAACAGGCCCGGCAGGCGCTGGGCGGCAAGGCCTTCATCGAGCAGCGCACCCAGATCGCCAAGGGGACGGGCACCCTCTCCCCACCGGGCGCGCCGCAGGCGTTCCCCCTCCAGTCGCTCGTGATCTATCAGGTTTTCCCGGACAAGACGCGCAGCGAGTTCGTCCTGCCCATGGGAACGATGATCCAGACCTTCGACGGCACCACGGGCTGGGCGAGCATGATGGGACAGGTGGTGGACCAGACCGAGCAGCTCAAGGAGAGCCAGTTCTACGGCGATCACGTGCTGCGCCGCTCCGGCGAGCCCGGCTGGACGACCCGCCCGCTGCCGGATGAAGAGGTGGACGGAAAGAAGACCCAGGTGATCGAGATTTCGGACGAAGCCGGTCACGCGACCCGCTTCTACCTCGATCCGCAGAGCCACCTGGTCGTCAAGACCGCCCACAATGCCGAAGGCGCGAAGACCGAGACCCTCTACGCGGACTACCGTCCCGTGAGCGGTGTTCAGGTCGCCCACAAGATGACGGTCTTCCAGAACGGCACGAAGGCGGCGGACATCACCTTCACCGAGGTGCAGGTGAACGCCGACGTCGACCCTGCCGTGTTCAAAAAGCCGGCGAGCTAGTGCGTTGTCAATCTAGGAATGACGACATCCTGTAGGGGCGGCCACATAGGGCCGCCCCTACACCGAGTTCTCGGCTCCCACAGTAACGCGGTTAGGTGGCTAGCGCCCATCAAAACGAGTCTCGCCCGACGAACGTGGGGTCTCCTATGCCAAGCACTACCGATCTCTCTTCTCGCCAGCGAGGCGGCCTAGTCGTCGCCATCATCGCATTAGGCGTCGCCCTTAACCCGCTCAACCGACAGTTCGGCATCTGGCTCCGCGACGAGGTCGTCACGGGCGTGCCCTTCTGGCTCGACCACATTGCCTTCATGGTGACCTTGATGCTCGTGGTCTGGGGGCTGATTGGGCTCCTTATTCTCGGGCCGCGGGGCACCGCGCTGGGGCTGCCCAGCCGACCGCGGGAAGCTTGGTTGTTCGGCATTCTTTCTGGCATCGGCTTGACCGCGCTCGTCCTGATTGCTCTCAGGACCTTGGGCCCTGTAACTATGCAGCCCCATCCGAACTGGCCTGTGCTGTTCGCCAACTTTGCCAGCAACTTCTACGAGGAGCTCATTTACCGCGGCGTGATCCTCGGGCTCTTGCTCAAGGCGCTGAACGACCAGCACCGATGGCTAGCCGTGCTCCTCTCCGCCCTGCTCTTCATACAAGGACATCTCCACTATCCTCCCGTCCTTGTAGGGGTCGTCCTTGTTGCCGGCCTGACCTGGGGTTGGCTCACCATTCGGTACCAGAGCCTCTGGCCAGCCTGGGTCAGTCACATGCTGGCAGACACCATCATCGACAATCTCTTCAAGGTATGAACTGAGCGACGTGGGTGCGATCGAGGCCGTCTACGCTGCAATCTTTGGGCTGCTCTCCCTGGGTGCCGTAATCCACGCGGCCCGTTCCGACCGCGGCTACGCGCCTGCCATAGCATTGTTCGTCACAATGCTAATGGCGGTCGCGTTGACTCGCGAAACCTTCCGCTTGCTGCGTTTGGTCGCCTTTGCGCTGTTCATTGGCGGCCCATTGTTAGGGTTCGTCAGCGCCTGGCTTCTGCGCAACACGCGACGGTGGGTTGCATGGTCGTACGCGGCTGTCGCGACCTTGCTGGTGGGTTTGGGCGCGGACGCCTTCTTGGTCGAGCCCGGGCGACTCCAGCTTAGCCGAATCACGGTCACAAACCCCAAGGTTCGCCAACCTATTCGCGTCGCGCTCGTCGCCGACATCCAGTTCGACCACTTCGGCAGTCACGAACGCCGCGCGCTCGATTCCGTGAAGGCCGCCGCCCCAGACATCGTGGCATTCGCAGGGGACTACGTTCAAGAAGCGAATCAGGACATCTACGATTCCGAGGGACGTGCTTTTGG
>DATEIO010000454.1:0-8136 GCA_035278895.1 Thermoanaerobaculia bacterium
GGATGGGGATGTTCAGGTCGATCCCGCGGCAGACCCGGGTGCGGAGGTCGACCTGGTTCGGGTGCACCTCGGAGAGGCCCGGAACGAGCGAGATGTCGTCGAAGGTGAGGGCGAGACGCGGCTCGGAGTCGATCATGCTTATACGGGTTCCTCTGATTTGTGGCTGCGAAGGATATCAGCTCCACCGCCTATGAAAAGGGCGGCCGAACGGCCGCCCTGATCTCTTTGCCCTAGAAGCGTTTTCGTTGAAGCGCTTCTCACCCCACCGTCACTTGGGCTCCGTGGCACTTCTTGTACTTCTTGCCCGAGCCGCAGGGGCAAGGGTCGTTGCGGCCGACCTTGACGTCCTTGTTCACCGCGGGCTGCGGCCGCTGCCCCTCGGACTTGGGCGGAGCCGAGAACTCGAGCTTCGGCGCCGGCCGCGGCGGGAGCGGAGCAGGGGCGGGCCGGCGCACCTCGGCGGCGGCCTGCTGCTCCTCGGTGATCGGCTCGTAACGGAAGAGCTTCTGGATGATGTCGTCCTCGACACGCTCCTTCATGGACTGGAACATGTCGTAGCTCTCCCGCTTGTATTCGTTGAGCGGGTCGCGCTGGCCGTAGCCGCGCAGGCTGATGCCCTCCTTCAGGTGGTCGATGGCGAGGAGGTGGTCCTTCCACGCCACGTCCACCGCGTGGAGCATGATGGCGCGCTCGAAGGAGCGGATCACCTCGGGCGCGTGGCGCTGCTCCTTCTCGTTGTAGCGCCGCTCGATGACTTTCCAGAGCGACTCGCGCAGCTCCTCGATGCCCATCTCGTCGAGGTTCATGTCGCCCGCGTTGATGTTGAAGTAGGCGAGCATGTCGGTGCGCAGGCCGGTCATGTTCCAATCCTGGGGATCGGCCTTCTCCGGGCAGTGGGTCTCGATCAGCGAGTCGAGGATGCCTTCGGCGGTCTCCACCACGTACTCGCGGCCCTCGCGCCCTTCCAGGATGTCGCGGCGAAGCTTGTAGATCGCCTCGCGCTGCTTGTTCATCACGTCGTCGTACTCGAGCAGGTGCTTCCGGATCTCGAAGTTCCGCGCCTCGACCTGCTTCTGGGCCCGCTCGATGGCCTTGCTGACCATGCCGTGCTCGATGGCCTCGCCCTCTTCCATGCCGAGCTTGCCCATCAGGCCCTGAATGCGGTCGGAGCCGAAGATCCGCATCAGGTCGTCTTCGAGCGAGAGATAGAAGCGCGAGGAGCCGGGGTCGCCCTGGCGGCCGGAGCGGCCACGGAGCTGGTTGTCGATGCGTCGCGACTCGTGCCGCTCGGTGCCCAGGATGTGGAGGCCGCCGAGCTTCAGGACCTCTTCCCTCTCCTCGGCGCAGATCCTCTGGTAGCGCTCCAGGGCCTCCTCAAACGCTTCCGGCTCGGTCTCCGGGTCTGCCTCGGACCGGGCGAGCCCCTCGGGATTGCCGCCCAGGACGATGTCAGTGCCGCGGCCGGCCATGTTGGTGGCGATGGTCACCGCCCCCTTGCGCCCGGCCTGGGCCACGATCGAGGCCTCGCGCTCGTGGTACTTGGCATTCAGCACGATGTGCGGCACCTTGGGCGGCCGGTTCAGGAGCTTCGAGAGCATCTCGCTCTTCTCGATCGAGACCGTGCCCACGAGCACCGGCTGGCCCTTCTTCTGCGCCTCGCGGATCTCCTCGACGACCGCGTTCCACTTTTCGCCGGCTGTCCGGTAGACCAGGTCCGCCCGGTCGTCGCGGATCATGTCGCGGTTGGTCGGGATCACCGTCACGTCCAGGTTGTAGATCTGGCCGAACTCGGCCGCCTCGGTATCGGCGGTGCCGGTCATGCCCGCGAGTTTCTTGTACATCCGGAAGAAGTTCTGGAAGGTGATCGTCGCGAGCGTCTGGTTCTCGCGCTCGATCTTCACCCCCTCCTTGGCCTCTACGGCCTGGTGCAGGCCGTCCGACCAGCGGCGGCCCGGCATCATGCGGCCGGTGAACTCGTCGACGATGACGACCTTGCCGTCCTTGATCAGATACTCCACGTCACGCTGGTAGAGGGCGTGGGCGCGCAGAGCCTGGTTGACGCCGTGGAGGACCTCCATGTTCTCCGGGTCGTAGAGGTTCCGGAGGCCCAGGAGCTGTTCGACCTTCTCGACGCCATCGTCCGTCAGGCTCGCTTGGTGGGCCTTCTCGTCAACCAGGTAGTCGCCGGTGGTGCTCTTCTTGCCGTCTCCCTCGTCGATCTCTTCGCCCTTGACCAGGCGGGGGATGATGCGGTCGATCCGGTAGTACTTGTCGATCGACTCCTCGGAGGGGCCAGAGATGATGAGCGGGGTGCGCGCCTCGTCGATCAGGATCGAGTCCACCTCGTCGACGATCGCGTAATGGTGCCCGCGCTGGACCATCGACTCGAGGTCGAACTTCATGTTGTCGCGCAGGTAGTCGAAGCCGAATTCGTTGTTGGTGCCGTAGGTGACGTCCGCGGCATAGGCGCGCTTCCGGTCCGCATCGGGCATGTCGTGCTGGATCACGCCCACGGAGAGCCCGAGGAAGCGGTAGATCTGGCCCATCCAGTCGGAGTCGCGCTTGGCCAGGTAGTCGTTGACCGTGACTACGTGAACACCCTTGCCCTCGAGGGCGTTCAGGTAGACGGGGAGAGTCGCCACGAGCGTCTTGCCCTCGCCGGTCCTCATCTCGGCGATGCGCCCCTTGTGGAGCACGACTCCGCCCATGAGCTGGACGTCGAAGGGGCGCATCTTGACCGACCGCCAGGCGCCCTCCCGGGCCACCGCGAAGGCGGGGATCAGGACGTCGTCGAGGGAGGCGCCGTTGTCGAGCTGGGTGCGCAGCTCGGCCGTCTTCGCGCGGAGCTCGTCGTCCGACAGCTTCTGGATCTGCGGCTCCATCTCGTTGATGGCCGCGACGATCGGCAGCATCCTCTTGACTTCACGTTCGTGTTGACTGCCGAAAATCTTGGTCAGAATCGTGTTGATCATCGAGGTCTCACAGTGTCCGGGGAATGCGTGGGTGGGCCGTCTCGCGGCCAGGAATTCCAACCCGGAGTCTAGCAGAAAGATTCCAGGCGAGCTTCTACCCGGAGCCCGGAAGGAGCCGTGCTCCGGGAGCAGATCAGTACGCGGAGGTCTCGTCGAGAATGTAGGCCAGGGGATTGACCGACTCGCCGTCCACCCGCACCTCGTAGTGGAGGTGGGGGCCCGTGGACCGGCCAGTCGAGCCCACCCGGCCGATGACGTCGCCGCGCTTGACCCGCTGCCCCGGCTTGACGTCGATCCGGGAGAGGTGGCCGTAGCGGGTAGTGATACCGAAGCCGTGAGCGAGGAAAACCGCCTTGCCGTAGCCGCCCTGCTCGGCGGCGCGCATCACGATGCCGTCGGCACTCGCCCGCACCGCCTGCCCGAAGCCCGCGGCGATGTCCAAGCCCTGGTGGTTGCCGCGCCCGTGGGTGAGCGGGTCGCTCCGATGGCCGAAGCCGCTGGTGAGAATGCCGCGTACCGGGGAGATGGCCGGGGTGGAGGAGATCCAGCGCACCCGCTCCTCCAGCTTGGCCTCGACCGCCGCGAGCGTGCTCGCGAGCTCGCCGGCCCGCGCCTCCATCTGCGGCAGATCCTCGACACCCGCGTCCGTTGCCTCCGTGCCGCCGCCGATGCCCGCCTCGACGCCCCCTTCCAGCGTCTCGAGGCCGGCCACGATCGCGAGCTGCCGCGTGCGGTCCTCCGATTCGGCGAGCTGGGTCTGGAGCTTCTTGATGCTCGCCTCGAACGTCTGGTTCACCTGCCGGAGCTGCTCGTTCTCGCCCTTCAGGCGGGCGATCTCCACCGGATTGGCGCTGCTGCTCAGGTGAGCCCAGGTAAAGTAGGCGGCGATTCCGGTGAGGAGGAGGACTGCGGAGAGGGCGAGGCCGATCTGCAGATTGGTCACCCGCCACTTCCGCAATTTGGCGTGCGCGTGGGGGACGAGGATGAGGGTATGGTGTTGTTTTGCCATGGAACGTTTTACAAGGAGCCAGGCGTTACTGGACACCGATCGAGTGACCGAGCTGCGTTGTACCCGCGTATTGTAGGAGCCGGAGCGGGGTTGTCAAGAGGTAGATGAAATATGGTGAATCAGCATCAGGAATGGCCTCCGGGCATGTAAAACTGCGCATCAGAAGAGCAACACAGAGGAGCGGAGCTGCCCGGAAGGTGAGCAGGGAAGCGGAGGGTCACTCCGCCCCCCGGCCCCGCCGCTTCCGAGTTACCTTGGGCGCTTCCTCTTCCGGGAGCAGAGCCGCCGCGGGCGCGTTCTCCCACTGGGGGACGGCGCCCTTGTCAGCGATGCGGACCACGAGAGATCCGTCGACCGCCAGAGCGAGCTTTACCATGGTGCCGAGGGTGAAGTTGGCGTCGCCCCCCAGAAGGCGGGTGATGTAGGCCCGGGAGGTCCCCATCCGCCGGGCGAGCTCGGCCTTGGAGATCTTCTTCTCCTCCATCCGGCGGCAGAGACCTTCGGTGAACTCGATGATGGCCGCCTCGCGCCAGTAGTCCGGCGACGACTCGACCCGGTCGAGGAGCTGGCGGTACCGTTCGATGCTCATGGCGAACCCTCCTGGTCTTTCAAATCGATGATCCGAATCTCGCGGCGCCCCCGGGCGAGCCAGTATTGCCGGGCCAGGAAGCGCGCCTGGTCGAGCTGGACCCTCGGCGTTCTCTCCGCCTTGCAGAACGCCGCGGTGCAGACGATGACCGCGTCGCCTCCGTAGAACCAGATCACCCGGAGCTTCTTGCCCTTCGGCTGTCTCCGGAACTCGAAGATCCGGTCTCCGAGGTGCTTCGTGAGCGGCTCTCCCCGCGGGGGACCGGACGCAGGGACGATCAGGTGGAGAAGCGCCAGCATGCTCTCCGCCGCGACCTGGTACGGACCGTCCAGATCCGCCAGGAAATCGAGGACCTGACAGCGGCCCCGCTCATCACACACGGCCAGGACGTCCCACTGTTTCCTGGCGATCCGAACGAGCTTCATGTTAACTCTCCTATTAACACCTGTCAAGGGGTTTCGGGCTATCTCGCCACCCGGCGGTCGAGGCTCCGGTACTGGATCGCTTCGGCCAGATGGGAGGCGCGGATCGAGTCGCTGCCGGCGAGATCAGCGATGGTGCGGGCCACCTTGAGCACCCGGTCGATCGCCCGCGCCGAGAGGCCGAGCTTCTCGAAGGCGGTGTCCAGGAGCTGCCGCCCCGGCGGGTCCAGAAGGCAGTGGCGGCGCAGCTCCTCCGGCCCCATGGCGGCGTTGTTGGGAGTGGCTTTGCGGGAGCCGAAACGCTCGAGCTGAACGGCCCGGGCGGCCGCGACCCGCTGGGCGACCGCCTCCGTGCTCTCGCCCGCGGACGAGCGCAGCTCTTTCAAGCTCACCGCCGGCACCTCCACGTGGAGATCGATGCGGTCGAGGAGCGGCCCCGAAACCCGCCCCCGGTAGCGCTCGACGAGCGGTGGCGGACACCTGCAGTCGTATCGGGGGTCCCCCAGATGGCCGCACGGGCAGGGATTCATCGCGGCCAGCAAGGAGAACCGGGCCGGGAAGATCAGGCGGGCGCGGGCGCGGACCACGGTGACGAAGCCCTCCTCCAGGGGCTGCCGCAAGGCTTCCAGGGTGTCGCGCCGGAACTCGGGAAGCTCGTCCAGAAACAGAACTCCGTTGTGGGCGAGGCTCGCCTCGCCGGGGCGGGGATTGCTGCCGCCGCCGATCATGCCGGCCGTGCTGGTGCCGGTGTGCGGGCTGCGGAACGGGCGCTGGCGCAGGAGACCGGCCGGCGGCTCCTCGGCCACCAAAGAGTGGATCTTGGTGACCGCGATCGCCTCGGCGAGCCCGAGCGGTGGGAGAAGGCCCGGGAGCCGCCGCGCGAGCATGGTCTTGCCCGAGCCCGGCGGGCCCAGGAAGAGCAGGTTGTGGCCCCCTGCCGCCGCCACCTCGAGCGCGCGCTTGGCCATCTCCTGGCCGCGCACCTCCGAGAGGTCGGGCACGTGGGCCGCCGCGTCGGCCGGAACCTCGGGCGGCGAAACGCCCGGGATCGGCGTCTCGCCCAGCAGGTGCTGGACCGCCTCGGCGAGCCCCCCGAGCGGGATCACCGGTACGGAGCCCAGCGCCGCGGCCTCACCCGCATTGGGCGCCGGGAGCAGCACCTCCCGCGCGCGGAGGCGCTGCCCGAGGTCCGCGATGGCGAGCCCTCCGCGCACGGAGCGGATGGCGCCGTCGAGGCCGAGCTCGCCCGAGATCAGCCGGCCGGCGAGCGCCTCCTGGGGCAGATGCCCGTAGGCGGCGAGCATGGCCAGAGCGATCGCCAGGTCGAGATGGTTGCCCTCCTTGCGGAGGTCGGCGGGAGCCAGGTTGATGATGATCGACTTCGGCTCCAGATCGAAGCCGCAGTTCTTGATCGCCGCGCGGACCCTCTCGCGGCTCTCCCGGACGGCGGCGTCGGCCAGGCCGACGATCTGGACTTGGGGCAGGCCATGGTGGACGTCCACCTCCACCTGGACCGCCCGAGCTTCGATTCCCCAGGGCGTGGCTGCTGTCGCTCTTGCTAGCATGCCCCCTATTGACGGAAATCGACCATCCAATCTGACAAACCCTTATCTGGCGCGGGTTTGCCGAGGGTGGTTCGGGAACTTTCAAAAGAAATCGAAAGTATCGATACTTGTCGCGGCCCTGGATTCCCGGCGCTCAAGGCTCTACGATGCCGCCCAGTCTCGTGAAGGCCTCCGGTTTGAACCTCCTCGTCCTCGCCACCAAGGCGCCCTGGCCTCCCGTTGACGGGGGGCGGCTCCTGCTCGGCAATACACTGAAGGCCCTTTCCGAGGCGGGCTGCCGCGCCACGCTCGTGGCACCGGTCGATCCGGCGGCCTTCGATCTCGACCGGGTGGCGGCGGAGCTTTCGGCGTGGTGTGTGCCCCGCCTGGTGCCGGCGGCTCCGGCCCGGCCGGCGGCGGCGCTCGTGCGGTCGCTCGGCGGGGTTCCGTTTTCGATCGCCCGCCATTCGCTCGCGGCCGTGCGCCGGGAGGTGGAGCGGGCGCTCGCGGCGGAGCGGTTCGACCTGGTGCACGCAGAACAGCTCCAGGCGCTTCCCCAGGCGGAGCCGGCCTTTGCGCAGAGGATTCCCGTGGTGCTCCGGGCGCAGAACGTGGAGAGCGATCTCTGGACCGCCACGGCCCAGCGGCGGGAGGGATGGCGGTGGAGGGGGCTCGCTTTCGAGGCCCGGCGGCTCGCTCGGTGGGAGGGGGAGGCGGTGCGGCGGGCCGCGGCGACGTTCGCGCTGTCCGCGGAGGATGCGGCCCGGCTTCAGGTTCTCGCGGAAGGCGGCGGGCGGGTGCGCGAGGTGCGGGCCGCGTTTCCGGATCTGCCCGCGGGCACCGGGAAGCTGCCGGGAGATCCGGCCGTGGTGGTGCTGGGGAGCCGGGGGTGGCTCCCGAACGAGGACGCGGTGGACTGGTTCCTGGCCGAGGTCTGGCCCGCCACGCGGGAGGCGCTGCCCGGCGCTGTCCTCCACCTCTTCGGGTCGGGCGCTGCGGCGTCCCCCGGCGTCGTCCTCCATCCCTCTCCGGAAGACAGCGGCGAGGCGTTCGCGCCCGGCTCCATCCTCGCGGTGCCGCTCCGTATCGCCTCGGGAGTGCGGATCAAGGTGCTGGAGGCGTGGGCCCGGGGCATTCCCGTGGTAGGCACTCCGGCCGCGCTTTCGGGGCTGGAGGTGTTGGATGGGGAAGAGGCGCTGGTGGCGCGCGATCCCCGGGACTTCGCCCGCGCCCTGGCCCGCCTGCACGGCGAGCCGGACCTTCGGGAGAGGATCGTCGAGGGCGGGCGGCGGGCGCGCCGGGAACGGCACGATCCGGCCCGGGTGGCCCAGGACCTCCTCGCGGCCTACAAAGAGATCGTCAGGTGAGGTGGAGCTGCCCGGACGGACGCTCGTCCGGCTCGGTGCCGGCGTGGAGGTAGCGGTCCAGCACCTCTTCGGTTCCGCCGTCGGCGCGCAGCCGGCCGGCGTCGAGCCAGAGGCAGCGCGTGCAGTTCTTGCGGATGGCGTCCGCGTTGTGGGAGACCAGGAGGACGGTCGTGCCGGCTTCGTGGAAGCGGTTGATCCGGGCCTCGCACTTGTCGGTGAAGCTCGAGTCCCCG
>DATEIO010000455.1:0-3636 GCA_035278895.1 Thermoanaerobaculia bacterium
GCCTCTGCTCGCTGCGCCCCCACGTGCCGCGCCTCACGATGTCGGTCTTCATGGACATCGACCGGGACGGCCAGGTCCTCGCCCGGCGCTTCGCCCAGACCGTGATCCGGAGCACCCGGCGGATGACCTACAACGAGGTGCGACGCATCCTCGAAGAGCCCGATCCCGGGGACGCCGCGGAGTACGGCCCGATTCTCCCGGTGCTCCGCGAGATGCACCATCTGATGGGGATCCTGAACCACAAGCGGAAGGTGCGCGGCTCGCTCGACTTCGACCTGCCCGAGGGAGACGTGCAGCTCAACACGGACGGCGTGGTCGTGGGCGTGCTCCCCGAGGAGCGGAACATCGCCCACCGGATCATCGAGGAGTTCATGATCGCGGCGAACGAAGCCGTAGCCGAGGAGCTGGTCACCCACGACGTGCCGGCTCTCTTCCGGGTCCACTCGCAGCCCACGCCGGAGCGCCTGGACCAACTGCGGGAGCTCCTGGAGCCCTTCGGTATCGAGATTCCGGACGAAGGGGAAGACCTCCACCCCTCGGTTCTCCAGGAGGTGCTCCGGCAGGTGCAGGGCAAGCCCGAGGAGCATTTCATCTCGTCGGTCGTGCTGCGCACCATGCAGCGCGCCTACTACGATCCCGAGTGCCTGGGGCACTACGCGCTCGCCTCGCGGTTCTACTGCCACTTCACCTCTCCCATCCGCCGCTATCCCGATCTCATCGTCCACCGCCAGCTCAAGGCGCACCTGCGCGGCCGGGCGGAGAAGGAGACGGCGCGCACCCTCCTCCTGGAGCGGCTGCCGGTGATGGGAGACCACACCAGCCTGACCGAGCGCCGGGCCGAGCAGTCCGAGCGCGATCTCCTGCAATGGAAGAAGGTGCGCTTCCTGGCAGACCGGGTGGGCGAGACCTTCCGCGGCCGGATCACGGGCGTTCAGCCGTTCGGCCTGTTCGTCCAGATCGAGGACTTCTACGTGGACGGCCTGGTGCCCATCCGCACCATGGCGGACGATTACTACGTCTACGAGCCCGAGGCCCACCGGCTGGTCGGGAGCAACAGCCGCCGCACCTTCCGCCTGGCCGACCCGGTCGAGGTGGTGCTCCAGGGGGTGTCGCTCCGCCACCGGGGCCTGGATCTCGCCCTGGCCGGCATGCCCGAGCCCGAGGTCCGCTCGGAGAAACGCACCCCGTGGTTCCTCGAGGAGAGGCGGGAGCGCCGCGAAAAGAAAGGAACGAAGAAGACGGCGGAGAAGAAGGGCGGACGGAAGCGGCGATAAGGAATCCCGTCCCCCCTGGCGCGGTTCTCGGCACCTGGACTCCGGGAGCCGCGCCATGAAGATCCTTCTCACCATGAACCTTCCCTTTGCCCCGGCGGTCGGCGGGGCGAACAAGTGCAACCGGGTGCTCGCGGAGGGGCTGGCCCTGCGGGGCCACGACGTGCGGGTGGTGGTGCCGGCTCTGGGCGTGCCTTCCCGGGTCACCCGCGAGGAGATGCTCGCCGGGCTCGAAGCGCAGGGGGTCGCGGTCGAGCGGGGAGACGGGGTGGACATCTTCCGGGTGAACGGCGCCGAGGTCACGGCCGTGGCCGAGCCCTCGCGGCTCCGGGCCGAGCTCACGGACCGGCTCCAGGACTTCCGTCCGGACTGGGCCCTCGTCTCCTCCGAAGATCCTTCCCAGAACCTGCTGGACGCGGCCCTCAAGGCGGACGCCGCGCCGATCGCCTATCTGGCGCACACGCCGGCCTTCCTCCCCTTCGGTCCCCAGGCCTTCTATCCCAGCGAGCGCCGCGGCCGGATGCTCGCGAAGGCCGCGGGCGTCGTCACCGTCAGCCGCTACGTGGCGGACTACATCGACCGCTGGGGAGGGATGGACGCCGAGGTCTACTCCTTCCCGCTCTATGGGACGGGCCCCTTCCCGGACTATGGAGAGAGCGGGGACGGGTTCGTCACCATGATCAACCCCTGCGCGATCAAGGGAATCGCGATCTTCCTCGCCCTCGCGCAGGCGATGCCCGGCGTCCCCTTCGCGGCCGTGCCCACCTGGGGGACGACGCCGGAGGATCGGGCGGCGCTCGCGGCCCTCCCCAACGTCACCCTTTTGGAGCCCCAGGAGGACATCGACCGCATCTTTGCCAGGACCCGCGTGCTCCTGATGCCATCGCTCTGGCAGGAGGCGTTCGGGGTGACCGCGGTCGAGGCCATGCTGCGCGGGATTCCCGTCCTGGCGAGCGACGTGGGCGGCCTGCCCGAGGCCAAGCTCGGCACGGACCTCGTGCTCCCGGTCCGCCCCATCGAGCGCTACACCGACCAACTGGACGGCAACGAGGTCACCGTCCCCGAGGTGCCCGAGCAGGAGATCGGTTCCTGGCAGGAAACGCTCGCCCGGCTGCTCTCCGACCGCGATTTCTACGCCCGCCAGTCCAAGGAGGCGCGCGACGCCGCCCACCGCTTCGTCTCCGGGCTGGGGATCGAGCCGTTCGAGGAGATTCTGGCCCGTCTGGGATCGAAAAGGCCCCGGAGCGCCGCGCCCGCCAGCCCCAAGGCAGCCGGCGAGCTTGATGGCCTCACGCCGGAGCAGAGGGCGTTGCTCATGCTGCGGCTGAGAAAAAAGGGCGGAAGCTAATTCCCGAACAGCGAAGCCTGCTCTCCCGCGGGCCCCGCATAGAGCAACTGCCCACCAGGCAGAATCCGTGCATTGGGATCGAGCTCGTGGGGATCGGTGCGGTCCGGCCCCAGGATGTGGAGCACGGGGACGCCGCGCGCCACGAGCGCATCCGAGGTGAGGCGCCGGTGGCACTTCCAGGGCACGGCCTCGGCGCAGAGAATGGCGACCGTCTCCTCGGCGCCGCGGGCGATCAACCGGTCGAGGGCGGCCTGGAACTCCGGCGTCTCCATGTGGTCGGCGTAGCCGCGGAAGGCCTCCACGCGCCAGGCCGTGTGGGGGGAGTCGGGCCGCGCGGCGCGCCTTCCTCCCAGGTCCGGCTCGTGGACGTAGGCGATTCCTGCACCCGCGAGCGAGGCCGCGAGGGCGTCACGCGAGAACTGGGGATGGCGCCGGGAGCCGGGATAGCGGCGGACGTCCACGAGGGTCTGCACCCCGTGTTTGGTGAGGCGCGCGAGGAAGTCGTCGATCGGCAGGGTGGAGTGACCGAGGGTGAAGATCGGCGGCATGGGGCTACTATAGTGCCGTCCGCGGCCTTCGGGCGGCGGACAAGTGGAAGAAAACAAGTGGGATCGACGTTTTCGGGATCGGGAGCTCGGGATTGCGGCTGAAAGTCATCACCTACAACATCCATCGCGCCATCGGGGTCGACCGCCGGTTCCGTCCGCAGCGGGTCGTCGACATCCTGCGCCATTACGAGGCCGACGTGGTCCTCCTCCAGGAAGTGGACGAGGGGGCGCCTCGCTCACGGGAGCTCAACCTCGCCAAGGAGCTGGCCGAGGCCGCGGGCTACCCGCACTTCGCCCTCGGCCACAACGTGAGCCTGAAAAAGGGTCGCTATGGCAACGCCACCCTCTCCCGGTTCCCGATCCTGCGCGAGAAAAACATCGACCTCTCCGTGGCCGAGAGCTGGATCCGCCGGGGCTGCCAGCACACGACCCTGGAGCTCAACGGCACCGGCCGGCGCATGGAGGTCTT
>DATEIO010000456.1:0-6125 GCA_035278895.1 Thermoanaerobaculia bacterium
GTATGATCCGCCTGTCATGGCTGATCACGATCCCCAAAGACAACAAGACCTCTGGATCAACGGCGAGCGGGCTCCGGCCCGCTCCGGACGCTTCGCCCCGGTGCTCGAGCCGGCCACGGGCGAGACTCTCGCTCAGGTCGCCCAGGCGGGGCCCGAGGACGCCGACGCCGCGGTGGCGGCGGCGCGGGGCTCGTGGGAGAAGGGAGAGTGGCGCCGGGCCACCAGCTCGGAGCGGGCGAAGGTTCTGCTCGCGCTCGCGGAGCGGATTCGCGGGGCGGCGGAGGAGCTGGCGCGGCTCGAAGCGCGCAATGTAGGAAAACCCCTTCAGGAGGCCCGCGGCGAGATCGAGATGGGGGCGGCGTGCTTCCAGTATTACGCCGGCCTCCTTCCGGCGTTCGGCGGGCAGACGGTGCCGGTCGGGGCTCCGGGCACGGGGCTCACGTTTCGCGAGCCGGTCGGGGTTTGCGGACTGATCGTGCCGTGGAACTTTCCGTTCGCCATCACGACCTGGAAAGTCGCTCCGGCGCTGGCGCTCGGCAATTCGGTCGTGGTCAAGCCGGCTTCGGCGACTCCGCTTTCGGCGCTGCGGCTGGCCGAGTTGGCGGCGGAGGCCGGGGTGCCTCCCGGCGTTTTCAACGTGGTGCCGGGGCCGGGAGGCGCGGCGGGTTCGGCGCTTGCAAGACATCCGGACGTGCGCAAGGTCGCCTTTACGGGCTCGACCGAGGTCGGCAGCGAGGTGATGCGGATCGCGGCGGGCGACATCAAGCGGGTCTCCCTGGAACTGGGCGGCAAGTCGGCCAACGTGATCTTTGCGGACGCGGACCTGGAGAAGGCCGGGGCGTCGATCTCCGGGGCCCTGGGCAACGCCGGGCAGGACTGCTGCGCCCGGAGCCGCGTGCTGGTCGAGCGGCCGGTCTACGAGGAGATCGTCGAGCGCTTCGTGGAGCGCGCCAAAACGATCCGCATCGGCGATCCGCTGGACGAGGCGACGGAGATGGGCTCGCTCATCTCCCCCGAGCACCGCGAGAAAGTGGACGGCTGGGTGCGCCGCGGTGTGGCGGAGGGCGCGAAGCTCTGCACGGGCGGAAAGCCGAAGAAGGGCGACGTCTACGACCGCGGGAGCTTCTACGAGCCGGCGGTGTTCAAGGACGTAGATCCCGGCATGGCGATCTATCAGGAGGAGATCTTCGGCCCGGTCGTGTCGATCCTGCCTTTCGACAGCGAGGAAGAGGCGATCCGGCTCGCCAACAACACGGTTTACGGCCTTTCGGGCTCGCTCTGGACGCGCGACGTGGGCCGGGCCCTGCGGGTGGTCCGTGCGATCGAGACGGGCGTGATCTCGGTCAATTCGAGCTGGAGCGTCCACCTGGAGATGCCGTTCGGCGGCGTCAAGCGGAGCGGCATGGGACGCGAGCTGGGGCCGTCGGCCCTGGAGCACTACAGCGAGTGGAAGAGCGTCTTTATCGCGGAGGAGTGAGCCGATGAGCGACAGGCCGGTGCGCGGTATGCTGACCCGGGGGGAGCTCGGGGACCTCGTGGAGCGCGGCGAGATCGAGACGGTGATGGCGGTCTTTCCCGACATGTACGGCCGCCTGATGGGCAAGCGGATCACGGGCTCCTACTTCGTCGAGGAAGTGGCCGGCGGCGGCTTTCACGCCTGCGATTACCTGCTCGCCTGCGACATGGAGATGGACGTGATCCCCGGCTACAAGTACACGAGCTGGGAGACGGGCTACGGCGATTTCCACTGCGTTCCGGACTGGACGACGCTGCGCCGCGCCACCTGGCTGCCGAAGACCGCGCTGGTTTTGTGCGACCTTTTCGATCATCACGAAAAGCCCGTCGAGGTGTCGCCGCGCCGCATGCTGCAGCGCCAGCTCGAGCGGGCCCGCGAGGCCGGTTTTACGGTGATGGGCGGCACGGAGATCGAGCTCTACGTTTTTGACGACAGCTTCGCGGAGGCGCGGGCGAAGAACTATCACGACCTGCGGCCGATGGGAACGTACAACGAGGATTACCACATTTTCCAGGGCACCAAGGAGGAGGACCTGGTCGGCGCGATCAGGCGCCATCTCGACCAGAGCGGCGTGCCGGTCGAAACCAGCAAGGGGGAGGCCGGGCTCGGACAGCAGGAGATCAACCTCCGCTTCAGCGAAGCGCTCGTCCAGGCCGACCGAAATATCCTTTACAAACACGCGGCCAAGGAGATCGCGTGGGCGCAAGGGAAGTCGGTCACCTTCATGGCGAAGTGGGACGAGAAGCACACCGGCTCGAGCGCCCACGTGCACGTGAGCCTCTGGGGCGCGGACGGCCAGGGGAACCGCTTTCCGGGCGACCGGCCGACCGGACCGGTCGAGGCGAGCGACACGTTCCGCTGGTTCCTGGGCGGCTGGATGAAGCACGCGCGGGCGCTCACCGCGTGCTATGCCCCCTACGTTTCCTCGTACAAGCGCTATCAGGCGCGCTCCTGGGCGCCGACGGCCATCGCCTGGAGCTACGACAACCGGACCGCCGGCTTCCGCGTGGTCGGCCGCGGCCCGTCACTGCGGATCGAGTGCCGCATTCCGGGAGCGGACGCGAACCCCTACATCGTCTACGCCGCCGCGCTCGCCGCGGGCCTGGACGGTATCCGGAACCGCATCGAGCCGCCGGACATCTTTCAGGGGGATCTCTACGCGACGCAGGAGCTGCCGAAGGTTCCGGGGACGCTGCGCGAAGCGATCGATGAATTCGAGCGAAGCGACGTGGCGCGCGAGGCCTTCGGGGAGGACGTGGCCGAGCATTACCTTCACTTTTTGCGCACCGAGCAGCGCAAGTTCGACGAGGTGGTGACCTGCTGGGAAAGAGCGCGGTATTTTGAGCGGGCGTAGGGTGCGCTGTGCGCACGTGTTGGGCGGTGGAAAGCGACACGTGCGCACAGCGCACCCTACAGGGAGGATTGCATGCGTCTCGAAAACAAGGTCGCCTTGATCACCGGCGCGGGCTCCGGCATCGGCCGCGAATCTGCGCTTCTGTTTTCCCGGGAAGGCGCCCGGATCGTCGTCGTGGACATGAAGGATGAGGCCGGCGAGGCCGTGGTGGAGGAGGTGCGGGCCACCGGGGGCGAGGCGGTCTACGTTCACGCCGACGTTTCGAAGTCTGCGGACGCCGAGGCCATGATCCGCGCCGCGGAGGAGAGCTTCGGCCGGCTCGACGTGCTGTTCAACAACGCGGGCATCTCGCATCCGAACGACGACGACGCGGTCGCCACGGAAGAAGACGTCTGGGACCTGACGATGAACGTCAACCTGAAAGGCGTGTTCCTGGGCTGCAAGCACGGCATTCCGGCCCTGCGGCGCGCGGGGGGAGGCTCGATCATCAACACCGCCTCTTTCGTGGCGATCCTGGGCGCGGCCACGCCGCAGCTCGCCTACACCGCGAGCAAGGGGGGCGTGCTCGCGATGACCCGCGAGCTCGCCACGATCCACGCCCGCGAGAACATCCGCGTCAACGCCCTCTGCCCGGGCCCGCTGCGCACTCCGCTATTGATGAAATATCTGGATACCGAAGAGAAGCGCCAGCGCCGTCTCGTCCACATCCCCATGGGGCGCTTTGGCGAGGCCCACGAGATCGCCAGGGCCGCGCTTTTCCTCGCTTCGGACGAATCGTCTTTCACCACCGGCGCAACCTTCCTCGTAGATGGCGGGATCACGGCGGCCTATGTGACGCCGCTGGACCCGGGTTCCTGACCGCTCCGGGTATACTTCCCCGGAAATGGCGACAGACCGGGAGGAATCCTCTTCGACGGCCGAGAAGATCGGCCCCTACCGTCTCCAGGAGCCGCTCGGCTCCGGGGGGATGGGGACGGTCTGGCGCGCGTGGGACGAGCGGCTGAAGCGGGCGGTCGCTCTCAAGTGCTTCCACACCCAGGGGCTGCGCGACCGCTTCCGGCGCGAGGCCCAGTCGGTGGCGCGCCTGAACCACCCGGCGATCGTCCACATCTACGACCTCCTCGAAACGGAAGACGGCGACTGGATCGTCATGGAGCTGGTGGAGGGGCGGACGCTTCGCGGCCTGCTCCGGCAGCACGGGGAGCTCGACTTGGAGAGCGCCGTCCGGCTCGGCCGCGAGATCTCCGAGGGGCTGGCCGAAGCGCACTCTCAGGGCATCCTGCACCGGGACTTGAAGACGTCGAACGTCATGGTGACCCCTGCGGGCCACGCCAAGATCCTGGACTTCGGCCTCGCGAAGGAGATTCCTCTCTGGGGCGCAAGCGACCCGGAGCACGCGCTGTCGGCTCCCGGGCTCGTCATCGGCACCTGCCACGCCATGTCGCCCGAGCAGGCGCAGGGGCTTCCCGTGGACGCCCGCTCGGACCTGTTCTCGCTCGGCACCCTGCTGTACGAGATCCTGACCGGGGAGGCGCCGTTCCTCGCCGAGACGCCCACGGCGTCGCTCGCCCGGGTGCTGTCGCTGAAGCAGCGGCCGGTCCAGGAGCTGCGCCCCGAGGTGCCGGGCGAGCTGTCGCGGCTTGTGGACCGGCTGCTCGAAAAGGACGCGGCCCTGCGGCCCGAGAGCGCCGGGGAGGTGGTCGAGATCCTCGCCTCTCTTTCAGGGAGCAGGCTGTCCGATTCCCTGGCGCTTCCGTCGTCTCTGGAGCCGGTCTCGCTCTCCTTTGGCATCACGAGGACGTTCGATCTGCGGCCTCCCCGCATGACCCCGTCGAGCAGCGGCACCAGCCGGCAGTGGCAGCTCGGGGAGCGGCGCCTGCTGACCGTGGTGTGCTGCGGCCTCGTGGGCGTGGACAACGCTTCGGGAGCGGTCGCGCCTCTCGATCTCGAAGCCTTGACCGAGGCCATGACCGGGCTGGAGGAGGTCGCTTCGGAGGTCTGCCGGCGGCTCCAGGGACGCACGGGCGCTGTTCTGGGGCACCGGCTGTGGCTCTCGTTCGGCCATCCCCAGGCCCATGAGGACGATCCGGAGCGCGGAGTCCGGGCGGCACGCGAGATCGTGGAGCGGTTCGGCGCGTTGGGGCTGCGCTTCGGTCCGGGGCAGCGCCTGCAGGCGGAGGTCTGCGCCGCCGTCCACACCGGCCCTGCCGTGGCGGTGGCGCGGCCGGGGCAGGGCGAGCAGCTCCAGCCCGGGCCGACCCTGGAGATGGCCCTGGGGCTTCAGGGCGTGGCTCCGGCCGGCGGCGTGGTGGTGAGCGCCGAGAGCCGGAAGCTGATCGCGGCGAGCTTCACCCTGGAGCCGCTCGCCCCGGCCTCCCTGCCCGGCAGCTCCGGGCCGGTTCCCGTCTTCCGTGTGATCGAGGCCGCGGACCCGCGGGAGCGGGAGACCGGGGCGGCGACCCCGCTGGTCGGGCGGGAGCGCGAGGTCGACCTGCTCGTGGACCGCTTCCACCTGACCCGTTCCGGCGCGGGGCAGATGGTGATGATCAGTGGCGAGCCGGGCATCGGCAAGTCGCGCCTTCTCCAGGCGGTGAAGGAGCGGGTCTTCGCCTCGGGCGAGGAGCCCGTCTGGCTCTCCGGCTACGGCACGGTCTACACCCACGGCTCGCCGCTTCTGCCCGTGATCGGGCTCCTGGAGCGCGCCCTCTTCCCGTCTTCGTCCGAGCCCGCGGAGGCGAAGCTCTCCCGGCTCGAAGACTTCCTGCGCCGCCACCAGTTCCCCCTGGCGGAGAGCATGCCGCTCTTTGCGCCTCTGCTCTCCCTGCCGGTCGAGGGGCGTTACCCGCCGCTCGCGATGGCTCCGGACGTGCGGCGCCGGAAAACTCTCGAAGCGCTGGTGGCCCTGTTTTCGGAGATGGCGGAGCAGAAGCCGCTGGTCCTGTTGATCGAGGACCTGCATTGGGCCGACCCGTCCACGCTGGAGCTTCTGGGTCTTCTCCTGGACGCCCTCGCGGGGCTGCGGATCTTCCTAGTCGTGACGTTCCGGCCCGATTTCCAGGCTCCCTGGGGACACCGGGCCCAGATCGTCCAGATCGCCCTCTCCCGGCTGAGCGACTCGGAGACCGGGGCTCTCGTGGACCGGGTGGCCGGGAGCGAGCGGCTGTCCGAGGACCTGCGGCGGCAGATCGTCGCCCGGACCGACGGCATCCCCCTGTTCGTCGAGGAGCTGACGAAAATGATCCTCGAAGCCGGCGA
>DATEIO010000457.1:0-3120 GCA_035278895.1 Thermoanaerobaculia bacterium
TCAAGGTGCTGCTCTCCCGCGCCGCCGGCCAGGAAGACCTCCTCTTCGGCACCCCGATCGCCGGCCGCAACCGGCCGGAGACCGAGGGGCTGATCGGCTGCTTCCTCAATACCCTCGTGCTGCGCGGCGATCTCTCGGGGCGGCCGTCGTTCCGCGAGCTGCTGGCGCGGACCCGGGAGGTCTGCCTGGGGGCGTACGCGCACCAGGACCTCCCGTTCGAGAAGCTGCTCGACGACCTCGCCCTGCCGCGCGACCTGTCGCGGACGCCGCTCTTCCAGGTCTTCTTCAACCTGCTGAACCTGCCGCGGACCGAGGCGCGCCTGCCCGGCCTCGCCCTCTCCCACGAGGCGGCGCCGGAGGCGCCGTCGAAGTTCGACCTGACGCTCTACCTGGCGGAGCGGGAGGAGGGGATCGAGCTGTCGCTCGCCTACAGCGCGGACCTCTTCGACGCCGCCCGGATGGAGGAGGTGCTGCGGCAGTACGAGGGGCTGCTGTGCCAGGCCGTGGAGGCGCCGGAGCGCGGGATCGACCGCCTCTCGCTGCTCACCCCCGCGGCCCGGGCCGTGCTGCCCGACCCCGCGGCCCCGCTCTCCGCCGCCTGGCGCGGCGCGGTGCCCAGGATCTTCTCGCGCTGGGCCCGCGCGGAGCCCGGGGCGCTGGCGGTCCGCGACGCGGTCGAGGCCTGGACCTATGGCGAGCTCGCCGAGCGGAGCGACCGGCTGGCGCAGCTCCTGGCCGCCGGCGGGGTGCGGCGCGGCGACGTGGTGGCGATCTACGGCCACCGCAGCGCGCCGCTGGTCTGGGGCATCCTGGGCGTGCTCAAGGCCGGAGCCGCGTTCCTCGTCCTCGATCCGGCCTACCCGGCGGCGCGCCAGATCGAGATGCTGCGCCTGGCGCCGCCCAAGGCCTTCCTGCGCGCCGCCGCCGCCGGCCCGCTGCCGGCGGCGTTGGAGGACTTCCTCGCGAAGCTTCCCGGCGGCCTCCGGCTCGACCTGCCGCCGCGTGCCGCGGGCTGCCCGGAGCTCGCGCGGATGCCCGCCCGGACGCCCCGCGTCTCCCTCGGACCGGACGACCTCGCCTACGTCGCCTTCACCTCGGGCTCGACCGGCGCGCCCAAGGGGATCCTCGGCCGGCACGGCCCGCTGTCCCACTTCATCCCCTGGCAGAGCAAGCGCTTCGAGCTGACCCCGGCGGACCGCTTCAGCCTGCTCTCCGGCCTGGCGCACGACCCGTTGCACCGGGACCTCTTCACGCCGCTCCAGACCGGGGCCGCGGTGGTGATCCCGGACCCGGAGCGCATGGCCGAGCCCGGCTGGCTCGCCGGCTGGATGCGGCACGAGGGGATCACCATCGCCCACTTGACGCCGGCCCTCGGGAAGGTGCTGACCGCCGCGCTCGACGGGACGGACGCGCCGGTCACCGTGCCGTCGTTGCGCCACGTCTTCCTGGTCGGCGACGTGCTGACGCGGCGCGACGCGGCGCGGCTGCGCCGGCTGGCTCCCGCCGTGACCGTGGTCAACTTCTACGGCTCGACCGAGACGCAGCGGGCCGTGGGGTACTTCGTCACCGATCCCGCGGCCACGGCCGGCGAGGGGCTCGCTCAGGAGGTCCTCCCCCTCGGCCGCGGGATCCCGGGGGTCCAGCTCCTGGTGCGCAACCGCGCCGGCGAGATGGCGGGGATCGGCGAGGTGGGGGAGATCGGCGTCCGCAGCCCCCATCTGGCCGCCGGCTACCTGGGCGATCCCGAGCTGACCGCCGACCGCTTCCAGGCCAACCCGGCGACCGGCACCGCCGGGGACCGGTGGTACCGGACCGGCGACCTCGGCCGCTACCGGCCGGACGGCAACGTGGTCTTCGCCGGGCGTGCGGACGCGCAGGTCAAGATCCGCGGCTTCCGCATCGAGCTGGGGGAGATCGAGTCCGTCTTGGGCTCCCACCCCGCGGTGCGGGAGGCCGTGGCCGTGCTGCGCCGCGATGGCGGCGGCGACCCCTGGCTCGCCGCCTACGTGGTTCCGGCGCCCGGGCCCGCGCCCGCCCTCGAGGGCCTGCGCGACTTCCTGCGCGAGCGGCTGCCCGAATTCATGATCCCGGCCACGTTCACCCGGCTCGACGCGCTCCCGCTGACCCCGAACCGGAAGGTGGACCGGCGGGCGCTGCCGGCGCCGGAGCGCCGGGGGGGCGCAGACCGTTTCGCGGCGCCCAGAAACCCCTTGGAAGAGCGGCTGGCCGCTCTGTGGAGCGAGCTGCTGGGGGTCGAGCCGGTCGGCGTCCACGACGACTTCTTCACCCTCGGCGGGCACTCGCTCCTCGCCACCCGCCTGCTGTTCCACATCCAGGGCTCCCTGGGGGTCGAGTTGCGCCTGCGCGACCTCTTCGAGGAGCCGACGGTGGCCGGGTTGGCCGCGCGGATCGCGCGCGGCGGGGAGCGCCTCGCAGCCCTGGCCGAGCCCTTCCCGATCCTCGCCGAGCCCGGCCGCGACCGCCACCTCCCCTTCCCGCTCACCCCGATCCAGCAGGCCTACTGGGTCGGCCGCGGCGGCGGGCTCGAGCTGGGCAACGTGGCCTCGCACCGCTACCTGGAGCTCGAGGCCGAGGACCTGGACCTCGCGCGGCTCGAAGCTTCCTGGCAGCGGATGATCGAGCGGCACGGCATGCTGCGCGCCGTCGTCCTGCCGGACGGGCGGCAGCAGATCCTGGCCGCGGTCGAGCCCTACCGGATCGCGGTGGAGGACCTGCGCGGCGAGAGCGAGGAGACCGTCGCCCGGCGGCTGGCCGCGAGCCGCGAAAGGATGTCGCACCAGGTCCTGCCGGCCGACCGCTGGCCGCTGTTCGAGCTGCGCGCCTTCCGCCTGGGCGAGACGCGGACGCTCCTCTGCGTCAGCTTCGACCTCCTCATCGCCGACGCCTGGAGCGCGCGCATCCTCTCCCGCGAGCTGCTGGCGCTCTACCGCGATCCGGGAGCGGCGCTGCCCCCGCTCTCCCTCTCGTTCCGGGACTGCGTCCTGATCGAGGAGGAGCTGCGCCGCGGCGGCCGCTTCCGGCGCTCCCGCGAGTACTGGCAGTCCCGGCTCGGCGACCTGCCGCCGGGGCCCGAGCTGCCGCTGGCCGCGGGCCCGGCCG
>DATEIO010000458.1:0-10470 GCA_035278895.1 Thermoanaerobaculia bacterium
AGGACGGCCTCGACCTCCCCCGGCTCGACGCGGAAGCCGCGGATCTTGGTCTGCCGGTCCATCCGGCCCAGGAACTCGATCGTGCCGCCGGAGCGCCGGCGCACCCGGTCGCCGGTGCGGTAGAGCCGCGCCCCGGGCGGCTCGGGCTGGAACGGGGCGGGGACGAACCGCTCCGCGGTCAGCTCCGGCCGCCGCAGGTAGCCGCGGGCGAGGCCGTCGCCGCCGATGCACAGCTCGCCGGCGCTCCCCACCGGCACCGGTGCGAGGCTCTCGTCGAGAACGTAGACCCGCGTGTTGGCGATCGGCCGGCCGATCGGCACCGACTCCCCGGCGGGGACCGGCTCGCGCACCGCGTGGACGCAGGTGAACGTCGTGCCCTCGGTCGGGCCATAGCCGTTGAACAGCCGGCAACCGGGCAGCTCCGCGAGAAGCCGGTCGACGTGGCGGGCCGAGAGCACGTCGCCACCGGCGAGGAGCTGCCGCACCGGGCCCAGGAGACCGGGGCGGTGCTCGACCACCTGGTGGAACAGCCCGGCGGTGAGCCACAGGGTGGTGACCCCTTCGCGGGCGAGGACCTCCCCCAGCTCGGCGAAGGACGGGGCGCGCGGGGGAAAGAGCACCAGGCGGCCGCCGTTCCCGAGCGCTCCCCAGATCTCCAGCGTGGCGGCGTCGAAGGCCGCCGGGGCGAGCTGCAGGAAGACCTGCTCGGGGCCGAAGTCGATGTAGCCGGTGCCGCGCACCAGGCGCACCACCGACCGGTGGACGACGCCCACCGCCTTCGGCGCGCCGGTCGAGCCGGAGGTGAACATGGCGTAGGCCAGCCCCTCGGGGTCCGTGGCCACGCCGGGCAGGGAGTCCTCCCCGTCCGCCGGCTCCCCCTCCAGGCGGTCGAGACAAAGCGTCGGGGGTCCCTGCGCCGGCAGCCCCGCGAGCCAGCGGCTTTCGGTAACCAGGAGCGCCAGCGGCAGCTCCCGGAGCAGCGCCTCCAGGCGCTGCGCGGGCAGGGTGGGATCGAGCGGGACGTAGGCCGCGCCCGCCTTGAGCACCGCGAGCGTCGCTTCGATCATCGCCACCGAGCGCTCCAGCGCCACGCCGACCAGGATCTCCGGCCCGGCGCCGCGGAGATGGAGCTCCCGGGCCAGCCGGCCGGCGCGGCGGTCGAGGGCGCCGTAGGAGAGGGTGAGCCCGGCCTGCGGATCGACCAGGGCGATGCGGTCCGGCGCCGCCGCGGCCCACTCCTCGAACAGCCGGTGGACCGTGGCCTCGCGCGGGTAGTCGGTGTGCGTCCGGTTCCAACCGGCGAGGAGCTGGCTCTTCTCTTCCGGGGCGAGGAGGTCGAGGTCCCCGACACGCCGCGCCGGATCGCCCGTCATCGCCGCCAGGAGATTGGCGAAGTGGGCGAGCATCCGCTCGGCCGTGGCCGTCTCGAAGAGGTCGGTCCTGAAGCACAGGGCTGCGGCGAGCCCTCCCGCGAGCTCGGCCGCCAGGAGCGTCAGATCGAGCTGGGCCGCGGGGACGTCGAGCGCGATGGACTCCAGCTCGAGGGCACCCAGGCTCAGCCGGATGCCGCCCACCTGCAGGGGGAAGGCCGCCAGCCCGGCGAGATCGGGGCCTCCGGCAAGGCCCTGGGGCGCCTTCTCCAGCGCCAGCAGGGTCTGGAACAGAGGGGGCCGGCCGGGCTCGCGCACGGGCTGCAACCGCTCGGCGAGTTGCGCGAACGGGAGGTCCTGGTGCGCGAAGGCCGCGAGCGCCGTCCGCCGCACCCGCCCCAAATGCTCCCCGACGGTGGGATCACCGGTGAGATCGGCGCGCAGGGCGACCGGGTTCACACAGTAGCCGACCAGGTCAGCGAAGCGGCCGGCGCTGCCCGCCCGCCCGGAGGTGGGAGAGCCCACCAGGAAGTCGCGTTGCCCGCTGTAGCGGGCGAGCAACGCCTGGAAGGCGGCCAGCAGAACCATGAACGGAGTGGCGGCGCTCCGGCGCGCCAGGCCGCGCACGGCCTCGGCCGTCTCCGCCCCCCAGCGCTGGAGACGTGCGGCACCGGTCTGTGCCTCGACCGGCGGCCGCGGTCTGTCGGCCGGCAGCTCGAGCTGCGGCGCTCCGGCGAGCTGATCCAGCCAGTAGCGCCAGAGCCGCTCGCTGCCGGGGCCGGCCAGCTCACCCTTCTGCCAGCGCACGTATTCAGCAACCCGTGGCCCCGGAGCCACCGGCTCGAGCCACACCCCGGCCGCAGCCTCGGCATAGAAAGCCGCAAGCTCGCGCGCCAGGACCGCCAGCGACCAGAAGTCCGCGGCGATGTGGTGCACCGCAAGCACCAGACAACCGGACTCCGGCCCGTCCGGTCCGCCGCGGAACAGCCCCACCCGCAGCAACGGCCCGCGCTCGAGGTCGAAGGGGCGGAAGGCTTCTTCGTGGAGACGGCGGCGGAGCTCTCCGGCGCTCCAGCCGGTCGCGTCCTCGTGGACGAAGGCCACCTCCGCCGCTTCGTGAACGCGCTGCACCGGGCCCTCCGGACCGGCGGCGAACGTGGTCCGCAGCGCGGCATGGCGATCGAGCAGCCGCTGGAAGGCGCGGCGCAGGGCCTCGGGATCGAAAGGGCCGGCCGTCGACAGCAGCCGCGCGGCCCCGGCGATGTTGTAGGCGGCGCTGTCCGGAGCGAGGCGGTGCAGGAACCAGAGCCCCTGCTGCCCCGCCGACAGCCCTCCCTCCTCCTCGACGGCGCTCGACCCGCCGGCAGGGCGAGGCGTCGCGAGCCCGTCGAGGATCCGATCCGCGAGCTCCTCCAGCGACCATCCCGCGAGCAGGCCGGACAGCGCGGGGGGGAGCCCCCACGCCGACTCGGCCACGGCCGTCAGCTCGATGGCGGCGAGCGAGTCCAGACCCGCCTCGGTCAAGGGCCGCCCGGGGTCGATCCGCGCCGCGGCCGGCCCGAGCCGCCGCTCGACAAGCTCGGCGAGAGAGGCGAGGAGCACGGTCCGGCGCGAAGCGGCAGGGAGCGCGAGGAGCGCCTCCCGGGCCGGTACCGGGATCGAGGGCCCGGCGCCCTCGCCTCCGGCAGGCTCCTTCAGCGCGCTCGCGCCGACGGCCTCCAGCTCGCCGGTGCGATAGCGGGCCCGGCACAGGTGGCGCTGGATCTTGCCGCTCGACGTTCTGGGCAGGGTGCCCGTCCGGATCAGCACCACCTCGTGAACCCGGACCTCGTGCTCCTCGGCGAGCGCACGCCGAACCGCCGCGGCCACCGCCTCGACGCCGGCTTGGAAGCGCCGCACCACCTCCCCCACCACGACCAGCAGCTCCCCGTCTCCTCCATCGACCGAGAACGCCGCCACGCCGCCGGACCGCAGCTCGGGGTGGCTGTGCTCCGCGGTCAGCTCCAGGTCCTGCGGGTAGTGGTTGCGTCCGCGCAGGATGACGAGGTCCTTGAGGCGCCCGGTGACGAACAGCTCGCCCGCGGCGACGAACCCCAGGTCTCCCGTGCGCAGGAAGGGGCCCTCGACGGAGCCGCCGGCCGCGATGAGGCGGGCCCCGAAAGTGCGCGCCGTCTCCTCGTCCCTCCCCCAGTAGCCGGCAGCGACGCTCGGACCCGCGAGCCAGATCTCGCCGACCCTGCCCGCGGGCAGCTCGGTCCCCGTCTCCGGGTCCGCGATCGCGATCCGCTGGCCCTCCCAGACCTCTCCGCAGCCGACGAGCGGCCGCCCTCCCGGCAGATCGCCCGCGACGGCGGCCGCATGGTGCCTCTCCAGCGCCGCGGCATCGAACACCGCGACCTGCGGCTCGGCCGCCCGCCGCGGTCCGGCGGCGAAGAGCGTCCCCTCGGCGAGCCCGTAACAGGGATAGAACGCCTCGCGCCGGAAGCCGCAGGGAGCGAACGCCTCGGCGAACCGCGCCAGCGTCTCGGCCCGCACCGGCTCGGCGCCGTTGAACGCCACCCGCCAGCTCGACAGGTCGAGCCCCTCCCGGTCTCCCGGCCCCACCTTCTGCACGCACAGCTCATAGGCGAAGCTCGGCCCTCCACTGGTGGTCGCCCGGTACCGGCCGATCGCCTCCAGCCAGCGCCGCGGGCGCTGCAGAAAGGCCATCGGCGACATGAGGATGCAGCGGCCCCCGCAGAACAGCGGCTGCAGGACGTTTCCGATCAGCCCCATGTCGTGGTGGAGAGGGAGCCAGCCGACCACCACCGAGCCTTCGTCCTGGCGGAACGCCGCCCGGATCATCCGCTCGTTGTGCATCAGATTGGCGTGGCTGACGATCACCCCCCGGGGGGAGGAGGTCGAGCCGGAGGTGTACTGGAGGAAAGCCGGCCAGGCCGGCTCCACCCGGGGCAGATCGTCGCTCTCCGCGCCGCTCGCCTTGAGCTCGTCCGTTGCGATCCACGAGGAGACGGAGCACGGATCGGCCGTTGCGCGGAGCGCCGTGGTCGTCAGCACGATCCGCGGCGCACAGTCGCGGACGAGGTGCTCGAGCCGCCGCCCGTCACGCCGCGGGCGCGGGGGAGGGGCGGGCACCGCCACCACGCCCGCATAGAGACAGCCCAGGAACGCGACGATGAATTCGAGCCCGGGCGGGAACAGCAGGACGGCCCGGTCGCCGGGCGCGGAGGTCTGCCGCAGAGCGGCCGCAACGGCCCCGGCCTGTCGATCGAGATCGGCGCAGGTGAGGTGACCGGCCTCGGCCTCACCTTCGAGCAGGAATGTATAGATCCGGCGGCCGGGATCCTCGCGAGCGCGCCGCCGCAGGATCTGCGGCAAGGTCGTCGCCGCGCTGCTGTCCGGATCCTCCCAACCCGCCGGACGACAAGACGACAAGTCCATGATCGGCGATGATCCCGGCAGCTCAGGGCCGCTAGGCTGGAGCAGTCCCCTTCACGAGCCCGGCCGCGGGCTCCCCCACCGGGGACAGATTGGTCGTCCTGTGATCGAATTCGAGCTGGCCGTAATTGAGCTTGATGATGCGGTCGGCCACATGGAAGTAGTGATCGTCGTGGCTGATCACGAAAATCGTCTTGCCGCGCGACTTCAGCTCCGGCAGCAACTCGTAATAGAAAACCTTTTTGAACATCGGGTCCTGGTCCGCCGCCCACTCGTCGAAGAGGTAGATCGGGCGGTCTTCCAGATAGGCGGTCAACAGCGCCAGGCGCTTGCGTTGCCCTTGCGACAGGTCGATCGTCGAGAGGGCCCCCTCCTCCACCCTGACTTTCTGCTCCAGGTGCAGCTTCTCGAGATAGCGGCGGGCCTCGGCGTTGAGAGTGGACGCTTCGATCCCGTAGAGCGTCTTGAAGATGAAGTAATCGGAGAAGACCACCGCGAATTTCTGCCGGTATTCCTCCCGATTGTCGTCCGTGACCGTCTTCCCGGCGAACCGGACCTCGCCCGCTTCCGGCATGTAGAGTCCCAGAATGAGCTTTGCGAGAGTGGTCTTGCCGCTGCCATTGCCCCCGACGATGAACACCAGCTCCCCGGGGCGGAAGGTGAGGTCGATAGGGCCGAGCTCGAAGCTCTCCTCCTCGTTTTCGCTTTGATACGAATGGGTGACGCCGGCGAGGTCCAGAGTCTCCCAGGAGTTCTGCAGGACCTCTCCCCCATTCCGCTCCTGGTTTTCGGCCTCCAGGGAGAACCCCAGCCTTTCCACCGCCTGGGAGGCCACCGTGGCCTGCGACAGGGCGGGGATCGCGCCTAAGAGCACCTCGAGAGGCGCCATCATCTGGAAGAGGACGATGGTGTAACCGACCAGAACCTCTTTGGCAACCGGTTGGAAGCGGGGCAGCACGATCACGAGCAACCCGACCAGGATGAAGAACAGGACCTGGCCCCAGCTCGAGGTGGCGGCAAATGCGAGCGTCCCGGCACGGTTCTGCTCCTGGAGGGCCTTCAGCGTCGATTCGGTGGAGTCCAGGAACACCTCGCGACGCACGTTGTGCATCTTCAGCTCCTTGGTCCCCTCCACGGTCGCCCGGGCACGCTCCATCATGTCGTTCTGCAGCTCGCGCGTCCGGTAGAAGTGACCGACGGCGCGAGACAGGTTCATGCGGTAGGTGACGATCCCGAAGGCGATGAAAACGAGGGTCTGGAGCAGCACCTGCCAGGAGAGCCAACCCATGTAGGCGAGGCTGCCGACGACCAGGGCCAAGTGCATCAGCAGGGTCGGGATCATGGCCAGGGAGCCGACGATCGTCCCGACGTCGCCGGTGAGGGTCGTCAGGAGACGAGGCGCACCGATGCTCTCCAGCCGGCGCAGCGGCGCTGCCAGGATGCACCGCGTGAGCCGCATCCGCAAAACCAGGAGACTGTTCTGCGTCAGCTTCGTCAGCAGAAACTGAGAGGAGTAGCGCAAGAGCGGCAGACCCATGCAGAGCCCGGCAAAGGCCCAGGTCAGCGCCTGCGACGGCGATGTGGTGCGACTGATCATCGTATTGATCAGCGCCATCATGCCGGCGCTGGCAAGCCCGCTGGCGAGCCCGGCCACCGCGCCTGCGATCATCAGCCAACGGGAGAAGGGGATACCTCGTGACAGGCGCAGAAGAAAGACCAGCATACGGATTAGGGATCGCATCGGCAGGGCTCCTACGAAGAGAGGTGCTCGCTCGCGCACTTTGCGAGCCGTGAGGAGTCGCCCGCAACGATCCCCGCCGTGGAGCCAGCCTGCGCAGCTGGAGACCGATTCCCCGGGAAGGCCCTCGGAATCGGCAATCGGCCTGCGCGACGGCTGTGCATGTGAGCTTTCCCTTTATCGCGAGCGGGTGCTCAGTCTTGGGTTGAGCGGCAATCGTAGCACGTGTCCGAACGCCAGGAGTGGAGTTGCCCCGGTTTCGTGGACACTTTACCCTTTGCGGGAATCGGAGTGTCCGATGCCCGGAACCCGTCCCCCTTACGCTTCTGAGCTCCGGCAACCGAGGGTGGAGCTGGTACGAGCCAGGCGCCGATCGCTTTGCTAGACTCGCGCCCGGCAGTGCGCCTCATGGAGCTCTCTATGTCGATCACCCAGGATGTTGCGTATTCCTTGCGGCTCATGCGCAAGGCCCCGCTCTTCACCGCAGCCGTGGTGCTGACCATCGGCCTGGCCATCGCCGCCACCGCCACCATCTTCAGCGTGGTGAATGCCCAGATGTTGCGGCCGCTGCCCTTCAAAGATCCGGACCGGCTGCTGCTGGTCTTCGAGAGGAACGACAAGCTGAACGCGCCGATCTACAACGTCTCGGTGCTGAACTTTCTCGACTGGCGGGCCCAGACGCAAAGCTTCGACCTCGCCGCGGTCAATCCCAACAACAACTTCACCCTCACCGGAATGGGGGACCCCGAGCAGCTTGTGGGCAACCGCATCAGCCCGGGGCTGCTGCGCGTTCTCGGGGTCCCTCTGATCGCGGGAAGGCCGTTCACCCCCGAGGAAGAGAAACCCGGCGCGGCGCCGGTCGCCATCATCGGCGAGGCGTTCCGGCAAAGCCACTTCGGCAAGGACGAGGACGCCCTGGGCCGCACCATCAACCTCGACGGCACCCCCACCACCATCGTTGGCATCGCCCCTGCCACTCTGAACCTCCTGTCGGCCGGAGACATCTACATCCCATTGGTCATCGACCCTGCCAAGGAGATGCGCCTGAGCCACGCCATCTTTGTCGTCGGAAGGCTCAAGCCCGGCGTTTCCGCCCAGCAGGCGCAGGCGGAGATGAACACCATCTCCGACGGAATGAAGAAGCAATATCCGGAGCTGCAAGATTGGGGCGTGAATCTGGTCACCATGTTCGATGGGATCCTCAGCCCGCAGATCAAGACCGGATTGCTGGTGCTGCTGGCCGCCGTCAGCTTCGTGCTGCTCATCGCCTGCGCCAACGTCGCCAATCTTCTGCTGGCGAGGACCGCGGCCCGGCAACACGAGATGGCGGTGCGCACGGCGTTGGGCGCCAGCCAGGGCCGGCTGGTGCGCCAACTCCTGATCGAAAGCGTGACGCTCTCCTGCAGCGGAGGTCTTGCCGGGCTGCTGGCGACCTGGTGGTCGGTGCGCGCCATGAGCCACTGGCTGCCGCCGAACATGCTGCCCATCCCCACCATCGAAGTGGATTCCCATGTTCTGTTGTTCGCGCTGGGGACGACGGTGCTGACCGGGCTCATCTTTGGCATCGTGCCGGCCTTGCGGACGGCGAAGGTGAAGGTCGATGAAGTGTTGAAGACCGGTGGACGCGCCGGCTCCGGCGGCATTCGCACGCGCATGCGCAACATCCTGGTGGCGATCGAGCTGGCCCTTGCGACGATGCTGCTGATCGGAGCGGGCCTGTTCATCCAGACCCTGGTCAATCTGCAGAGTGTGAAGCTCGGCTTCGAACCGCACGGCCTCATCACTTTTCAAGTGTCGCTTCCTCCGGGCAAGTATCCCCCCAATACGGAGGCGCCCTTGTTCTACCGCGAGATGATCGAATCCCTGGAAGCGCTGCCGGGCGTGCGCGGCGCGTCGGTCTCGAGCGGCATCCCGTTTGGCGCGGGCGCGTATTACAGCCACCCGATGATGGCGACCGAAAACTCCATCCTTCCGCCCGACGCCAAAATCCCTATCGATTGGCGCATCGTGAGCCCCGGATACTTCAAGACCATGAACATCCCGTTGCTGCTGGGCCGCGAGTTCAGGTACTCCGACGCGAGCACGCCCAACATCATCATCGTGAGCCAGGCCACCGCCCGCACCTTCTGGGGAGACGAAAATCCCATCGGACGCACCCTTCGCCGCTCGGCCGACCCCGACACTCCCTTCACTGTGGTCGGCGTGGTCGGTGACGTGCGCAGCACCCAACTGAGTCAGGAGTCACCGGCCTTCTACTACTCCATCACCACGCGGACCAATCCGTTGATGGACGTCGTGGTGCGGACCGACGGGTCTCCGGAATCCCTGCTGCCCGCCATCCGCAAGCAGATCAAGGCGCTCGACCCTGACCTGCCGATGGCCAACGTGAACACCATGGAGCAATGGCTCACGACCAGCGCCGCGCAGCCGCGGCTGACCAGCGTCCTGCTCAGCCTCTTTGCCGGGGTCGCGCTGCTCATTGCCGCGATCGGGATCTATGCCGTGCTCACCTACTCCGTCAGCCAGCGTACGCGCGAGATCGGCATCCGCATGGCACTGGGCGCAACGCCGCGCCGCGTCCTGGAATTGATCCTCTCGGAGGGCATGCGCGTCGTGCTGCTGGGCCTGGTGATCGGATTGGCCGGCGGGCTCGCCCTGGGCCGCACGTTGGAGAGCCTCGTGTATGGCGTCGGGGTGCGCGATCCGAAGATCTACTTCGGGGTCGCAGCGATCCTGACGGTGGTGGCGCTCGCGGCCTGCTTCATCCCCGCCCGGCGCGCGGCCGTCGTCGATCCCATCGTGGCTTTGCGGGAGGAATGAGACGTCAAAGAGCTGGCGCTTCGCAGCAGGCTTCGCAAGCGAGAAAGAAGAGCGCCTTCCGGATCGATCTCTGCGCGCTCCAATCTCGATGGTCCCAGCTCTCGCCTCCGACATTGTCTCCCGCATAGAGAAGCTGGGCCACGAGGACGTTGCGGAAGTGGCCGACGGCGAAGAGGGCGGCGGTTTCCATCTCCACGACGATCGCCCCCTCGGCCCGCCTCGCCTGGATCTTGGAACGCGTCTCGCGGAAGATGGCGTCGGTCGTCCAGGTCTTGCCGAACAGGTACGGATCGCCCTGGATCTCGAGCACCTCACGGAGGATCTCGAGACCGAGGGGATTCGCCGCCACCTCGCGTCCGGGCGGGAGGTAGTGATACGAGGTGCCCTCGTCCCGAATCGCGGCGGTCGGAACGATGATCTGCCCCAAGGGGATCGCCGGATCGAGCACCCCGGCGCCGCCGCAAGCGATGATCACTTTGGCGCCATGAGCGATCACCCCCTCGAGCAGACCCGCAGACAAGGGCGCCCCGGAGCCCGCATGAAAGATGGCGATGCGGCGCTTGCGATAGGTGATCTCATAGATGGGGTGCTGCCCCATCTCGCTCCGCTGCGCGGTCAGCGGAACCAGGTTGTCGCGCAGGACGATGTCGTCGATGACGTCCTTGAAGAAACACGCCACCGCCAATTCCGGGAGCGAGACCTCCGTGATCGTGTGGCGGGGCTCGATCAGCGCCGGCGTCTCCGGATCGAATTCGAGGAGGGGCAAGTCGTGGGTCATGTCTACTCCGCCAGAAGCTCCGCTTCTTCGTCGGTCAAGCTGTCGATCTGCTCGATCAAGAGCTCCTGGATCGCCGCGCCGAGCCGGCGGACGGTGGGGGATTCGAAGAGAAGGCGCAGGGGGACCTCGAGGCCCAGGGCGTCGTAGACGCGGGAGGCGAACTCGATGGCGAGGATGGAGTGCGCCCCCACGTCGAAGAGGTTGTCGTCGCGGCCGATCGGCCCGCGCCTCAGAAGGTCCTGCCAGATGCCGGCGACGAGCTCCTCGAGCTCGGTCTCCAGATCGCCGCCGGGCTCGGCCGCGGGCGCCAGCTCGCCGGCCTGGGG
>DATEIO010000459.1:0-2721 GCA_035278895.1 Thermoanaerobaculia bacterium
CCTCCGTGATCTGGAACACGTGGACGAGGTTTTTCGAGATCCGCCCCGTGGCGAGCTCGCCCGCGGCGCGGGCCTCGGCGTCGAAGCCGGCGCGGACGCCGTCCTCGATCCCCACCCGCACCACCTCGATGGCGCGCAGCGGCGCCGGGTAGTGCCCCCGGGTCGTCTCCAGCGTCTTCTTGCGCGCCTGGTCGAAGAGCACCTTCCGGCCCAGGGGGTTCTTCTCGAGCAGGAGCTCCTTGAAATCCAGCTCGCTCTCCTCCTGCCGGGGCTTGTCCCGCCGGGCGAGGGCGAAGTCGCGCACCTGGTCCAGAAAGCGGGCGTCGGGAAGGAGCGCGTCGATCAGGCCCAGGCGCAGGGCCTTGCGGCCGTCCACGTTCTTGCCGGTCAGGATGAGGTCCAGCGCCTCGGCGATGCCGATCCGGCGGGGGAGGCGCGTCGAGCCGCCCCAGGCGGGGAGAATGCCCAGCCGCACCTCGGGAAGGCCCATCCGGGTGTCCTTGCGGTCGGAAGCCACGCGGTAGGTCGAGGCGAGCGAGATCTCCAGGCCTCCGCCCACGCAGATCCCGCGGATGGCCGCGATGGTGGGGAAGGGGAGCGCCTCCCAGGCCGAGAAGATTCGCTGCCCCGTCCGCACGCCGGCCTCCGCCTCCAGCGGATCCGTCACCCGGGCGATCTCCTCGATGTCGGCCCCGGCGATGAAGCTCCCTTCCTTGCCGGAGAGGAGGATCAGGGCGCCGACGTCCTTGCGGCGCGACACCTCCTCGATCGCCTGCTCCAGCTCCGCCATGGCCTCGCGGTTGAAGATGTTGACCCGCTTGCCCGGCGAATCGAAGGTGAGCGTGGCCAGGCGGTCCTGGCCGACTTCGAGATGGAAGATGGAAGCCACCCGTCACCCCCCGTGCTTGTCCGCCTCGGCATAGAGGCGGTCGATGATCGAGCCGTATTTCTGATTGACGACCCGGCGCTTGACCTTCTGGGTCGGCGTCAGCTCGCCGGTCTCCAGCGTGAACTCGTTGGGCAGGAGCTCCCACGCCACGATCTTCTCGAAGCTCGCGAGGTCGGCGTTGACCTTCTCGACCTCCTGGGCATAGAGCGCCCGCACCGCCGCGTTGGCCAGCAGCCCCCCGGTGTCGCCCGTGCCGATCCCCTGCTTCTCGGCCCACGGCTTCAGCGCCTCGAAGTCGGGCACCAGGAGGGCCGAGAGGAACTTCCGGCGGTCGCCGATCACCACGGCCTGGCCGATGTAGCGGCTGCTCTTCAACGCGTTCTCGATCGGCGCCGGTGCCACGTTCTTGCCGTAGGCGTTGATGATCAGCTCCTTCTTGCGGTCCGTGATCCGCAGGAAGTTTTCCGCGTCGAGCTCGCCGATGTCGCCCGTGTGGAACCAGCCTTCGGAATCGATGACCTCCTCGGTCTCCTTGGGCATCCCCCAGTAGCCCTTCATGATGTTCGGGCCTCGGGAGAGGATCTCGCCGTCCGCGGCGATGCGCACCTCGACGCCGGGGATCGGCCGGCCCACGGTGCCCATCTTCACGGCCTTGGGCGTGTTCACCGAGATGACGGGCGAGGTCTCCGACAGGCCATACCCCTCGTAGATCGGGATGCCCGCGCCCCAGAAGAACTCCGCCACGTCGCGGCCGAGCGGCGCGCCGCCGGAGAGGGCGAAGAGGAACTTGCCCCCCAGCCGCTCCTTGATCTTGCTGAACACCAGCTTGTCGGCGAGGCCGAGCTGGATCCCCAAGAGGCCCGGCGGCTTCTGCTGCTTCAAGCGCCACGGCAGGGACTTCCTGCCCACTTCCACCGCCCAGGCGAAGATCTTCTGCTTGATCGGCGAGCCCGCGGCCGCCCCTTCGTTCACCCTGGCCAGCACCTTCTCGTAGACCCGCGGCACCGACACGAACACGTGAGGCTTCGCCTCCTGCATGTTCTGCGCGACCGTCGCGACCGACTCCGCGTAGGCGATCGTCGTGCCGCGGAAGAAGTAGCAGTAGTCCACCGTCCGCTCGAACGAGTGGGAGAGCGGCAGGAACGACAGCGCGGTCTGGGTGTTGTTGATGTCGATGTCGGTGAGCGCGTTGACCACGTTCGAGACGATGTTCTCGTGGGTCAGCATCACGCCCTTGGGAGTGCCGGTCGTGCCGCTCGTGTAGATGAGGGTCGCCAGGTCCTCCGGCCGGACCCTGCGGGCCATCTCCTCGAACTCGGCCGCGTCCACCCCCTGGCCCTTCTCGATCAGGGACTGGAGCGTGACCACCCGCGGATCGCTCGACGTCCCCTTGATCAGCACGAACTGGCGGACCTCCGGAAGCTCCTCCGCGTGGGAGAGGAACCCCTCCAGATGGGCCGTGGTCTCGGCCACCACCACCTTGGCGCCGCAGTTGTTCGCGATGTAGGAGGACTGGTCGGGAAGCAGCGTCGGGTAGATCGGCACCAGCGCCGCGCCGATCGACAGGGTGGCGAAGTCCACCGTGGGCCAGTGCGGCCCGTTCTCGGACATCAGGGCCACCCGGTCCCCGGGCTGGACGCCCAGCTCCCGGAGCGCCTTGGACAGCCGCCGGACCCGGTCCACCAGCTCCGCCGTGGACACTGGCTGATACGTCCCCCCGACCTTCGACAGGAGGCAGTCCGGCTTGTTGTAGCTCGCGGTCTTGAGGAACAACTCCGACAGGGTTGCGATGGACATGACGGGCCCCTCCCAGTGTTTACGGGGGGATTCTA
>DATEIO010000460.1:0-3211 GCA_035278895.1 Thermoanaerobaculia bacterium
CGAGGCCTGGGCGAGCATCCCCTACGGCAAGCCGCTCGACAACAACACCTTCTACGTCCTGGACCACCACCAGGAGCTGGTCCCGCCGGGCGTGGTGGGCGACCTCTACATCGGCGGCGTGGGCGTGGCCCGCGGCTACGCCGGAGACCCGGAGAAGACCGCGGCCTCCTACCGGCCCGATCCGTTTTCGGGCTCAGGACAGCGGCTGTACCGTACCGGCGACCTGGGAAGGATGCTGCCCGAAGGCGAGATCGAGTTCCTCGGCCGCAGCGACAACCAGGTCAAGGTCCGCGGCTTCCGCATCGAGCTCGGCGAGATCGAGAGCCAGCTCTCCCGGGCTCCCGGCGTGCGCGAGGCGGTCGTCCTCGCCAGGACCGACCGGGCGGGGCAGAAATACCTCTGCGGTTACGTCGTGGCCTCGGAAGAGATCTCGATCGGGACGCTCCAGGATCACCTGGCCGGGACGCTGCCCGGCTACATGATCCCGGACACCTTCGTCTTCCTTTCCGAGCTGCCGCTGACCGCCAACGGCAAGATCGACCGCAAGGCCCTCCCCGAGCCCGAGGCGGCCTACGCGGCGGAATCGGTGGCCGGGCCGCAGAACGAGACGGAAGGGGCCCTGCTGGAGATCTGGGAGGAGGTGCTGGGCCTCTCCGGCCTCGGCACCACCCAGGATTTCTTCGCCCTGGGCGGGCACTCCCTCTCCGCCATCCAGGTCGTGACCCGGGTGCGCCGCCGCTTCGAGGTCGACCTCCCGCTGCCCGACTTCTTCGAGAATCCCACGGTCGCCGGTCTCGCCGCCGCGATCGAACGGCTCCGGGGGGCGGAGCTGGCGGCCCCGCCGCTCGTCCGCTCCGCGCGGCCGGAGCAGATCCCGCTCTCCTTCGCCCAGGAGCGGCTCTGGTTCCTCGACCGTCTCGAGCCGGACAGCCCCTTCTACAACCTGCCCCTGGCGATCGAGATGCGCGGCGCCCTCTCGGTGCCCGCGCTGGCCGCGAGCCTGGGCGAGGTCGTCCGCCGCCATGAAGGGCTGCGCACCTCCTTCCCCCGGGTGAACGGCAGCCCGGTCCAGCGCATCGCGCCCACGCTCGACGTGGCGCCTCCGCTCGTCGACCTGGAGGGCCTGCCCGGGGCCGCCGTCGAGCCCGAGATCGCCCGTCTGACCCGGGAGCTGGCCGTCCAGCCCTTCGACCTGGCGGAAGGTCCCCTGCTGCGCAGCGCCCTGCTGCGCCTCGGCTCCGAGCGCCACGTGGTGCTGTTCAGCATCCACCACATCGTCACCGACGGCTGGTCCATGGCCCTCTTGATGCAGGAGGTCGCCGAGCTCTACCGGGCCGCCACGGAAGGCGTGCCTTCGCCGCTGCCCGAGCTGCCCCTCCAGTACGCCGACTTCGCCCTCTGGCAGCGCGCGTGGCTCTCCGGAAGGACCTTGGAGAAGCAGACCGGCTGGTGGCGCGAGAGCCTGGCCGGAGCGCCCCACGTGCTCGACCTGCCCACCGACCGGCCCCGGCCGGCCGTGCAGAGCCTGCGCGGCGCCCACGCCTTCGCGCTCCTGCCCGTGGACTTCGAGAAGCTCTCCCAGGAGCAGGGCGTCACCCCCTTCATGACGCTCCTGGCGCTCTTCGGCGCGCTCCTCCACCGCTACACGGGCGCCGAAGACCTCCTGGTCGGCTCGCCCATCGCGGGGCGCAACCACGCCGAGGTCGAGCGCCTGATCGGCCTCTTCGTGAACACCCTCGTCCTGCGGGTCGAGATGCAGGGCGACCCGGCGCTCGCCGAGGTGCTCGGGCGGGTGCGCGAGCGGACCCTGGGTGCCTACGCCCACCAGGACCTCCCCTTCGAAAAGCTCGTCGAGGAGCTGCAGCCCGAAAGGAGCCTCGCCCATACGCCGCTGTTCCAGGTGATGCTGGTCCAGCAGAACGCTCCGGTGGGGAGTGCCGTCGAGATCCCCGGCCTCACGTTCCTGCCGCGGCCCGCTGAGAGCGGCACCGCCCGCTTCGACCTCCACCTGGCGTTGACCGGCACTCCATCGGGCCTGCTGGCCAACCTGGAGTACAACCGGGACCTCTTCGACCCGGCCACCATGGACCGCCTGCTCGGCCACCTGCGGCGCCTAGCCGAGGGCGCGGTGCGCGACCCGCGGGCGCGCCTCTCCGCGCTGCCGCTCCTCTCCGGCGCCGAGAGCCACCAGCTCCGGCTCGGCTGGAACGACACCGCGGTCGAGCGCCGGCCCGGGCTGACGCTCCCCGCGCTCTTCGCCGAGCAGGTGGCCCGGACCCCCGAGGCTCCGGCCGTCACCTTCGACGGCCGGACGCTCTCCTACCGCGAGCTGGACCTCCTGTCGGGCCGGCTGGCCTCCCTCCTCCTGCGCCTGGGCGTCGAGCCCGACACGGCCGTGGGCGTGCTGATGGAGCGCTCGGCCGAGATGGTCGTGGCCCTCCTCGGTGTGCAGAAGGCCGGAGCCGCCTACCTGCCCCTCGACCCCGAATACCCGGCCGAGCGGCTCGGCTGGATCCTGGCCGACGCCCGCGTGCCCGTCCTGCTCGCCCAGGAGCGCCTCCTCTCCGCCCTTCCGCCTACGGATGCGCGGGTGCTCTTGCTGGACGCGGGGTGGGAAGGCGACGGCGAGCCGGCGAGCTGCACCGGTCTGTCCGATCAGAGCCTGGCCTACGTCCTCTACACCTCCGGCTCTACGGGCAGGCCCAAGGGCGTGACGATCCCCCACCGCGGCATCGTCAACCGCCTGCTCTGGATGCAGGAGGCCTACGGGCTCACGCCGGAGGACACCGTCCTCCAGAAGACCCCCTACAGCTTCGACGTCTCGGTCTGGGAGTTCTTCTGGCCCCTGATCACCGGCGCCCGCCTCGCCGTGGCAAGGCCCGGCGGGCACCGCGACAGCGGGTACCTCGCCGGCCTGATCGAGCGCGAGCGCGCCACGGTGATGCACTTCGTGCCGTCCATGCTCCAGGCCTTCCTGGAGGAGCCGGACCTGTCCGGCTGCGCTAGCCTGCGCCTGGTGGTGGCGAGCGGCGAGGCCCTCTCCCCGGAGCTGCGCCGCCGCTTCCGCGAGCGGCTCGCCGCCCGCCTGGAGAACCTCTACGGGCCCACCGAAGCCTCGGTCGACGTCACCGCCTGGAACTGCGCCGCCGAGGCTCGGGGCGGTATCGTGCCCATCGGCCGGCCGGTCGCCAACACCCGCATCCACCTGCTC
>DATEIO010000461.1:0-4050 GCA_035278895.1 Thermoanaerobaculia bacterium
GGGGCGGGCGAAGAATACTACGCCCGCGAGAAGCCGTCCGCGAGCTCCAGCACGCCGAACCGGGCCGGCTTGTGGAAGTCGGCCGGGTCGGTGAGCGTGGGAGACCAGCCGCTGAATTCGGCCTCGCCGTCTCTCGGGCGCTCGATCCGGTAGAGGTTGGCCCGCCAGATCCGGGGGACCGGGCCGGCCGGCGCGACGCCCGCCCAGGGGATGGAGAGCACCGCCCACCAGTCCTGCCGCTTATCTCCTCGCCCGGTCTCCCAGCGGATGTCCGGGCAGTCCCAGGGGACGTCCGCCGTCAGGTCCGCCCGCAGCCCGGTCGGGTTATGGATCATCGCGTCGAAGAGCACGCCCGCCGGGCTCACCTCGAATTCGGCGTAGCGCACCGGGTCCTCCTCCCCCGGCGCCAGAAACACCTCGACCGCCTCCTCCTGCCAGATCGGATCGTCCCGCCGCGAAAACGTCCCCCACGCGTCCCGGTCCTCGCACTCGAAGCGGACGTGGAGCGCCTCGTCGTCCCAGCACAGCCGCGCCACGGTCTGCTGGAGAGCCGGCCCGCTGCCGTCCGCGAGGAGGAAGGGGGGGAGAGGGGGGACGTCGTCCCAGCGGTTTCGGGAACGGGGAACGGGGTGGCGGGGGAGGGGAATGGCCATATTCTTACGATACACTCACCCCTCGAATCCGATCGTCACCCATCATGGCCAAGCCCTTCCTCACGGACGAGTCTCGCAAAGCTCTCGCGGAGGCCGTGCACGCCGTCGAGGCGACGAGCAGCGCCGAGTTGGTCGTGGCGGTGCGGGCGCGGTCGGGGTCGTACCTGGCCGCGGCTCTGCTCGCGGGGATCGTGGCGGGATATGCGACTCTCGCGTTCCTTCTCTTCTCCCCCTGGGAGTTCGGGCTCGCCTGGTTCCTGGTGGACCCGGTTCTCGTCGGGGCCCTGGCCGTGCTCGCGGGGTTGCGGATTCCCGCGCTCACCCGCCTGCTATCGCGCCGGGCCACGCGTCTGCGCCATGTGACCGCCGCGGCCCGGGCCAATTTCGTCGAGAAGGGGATGGACCGGACGACGGGGCGGACCGGCATCCTCCTCTACATCTCCCTTCTCGAACGGGAGGTCGAGGTGGTGGTGGACGCGGGCGTCGAGGCGCTGGCTGCCACAGACGTGTGGCGCCAGGCGATCAGCGCGATCGGGGAGGCGGTCCGGCGCGGGGCGGACGGGATCGAGGTGGCGGGGAAGATCCGGGGGCTCGCCGAGGTCCTGGCTCCTGCTCTCGAGCGGAGTGCCGAGGACGTGAATGAGCTGCCCAACGAGGTGTGGACGCCGTGAGGAGGATCTTCCGGCTTCCCCGCTGGGGGCTCGCTGCCCTGGCTCTTCTCGCCCTGATTCTGGCGCCTGCGCTCGCCATGGCCCGGCCGGGCGGTGGCGAGGGCTACTCCGGCGGAGGGGACGGCGGCGGAGACGGGGATGGCGGCGGCATCGCGTACCTTCTCATCCGCCTCTGGATCGAATTCGTCATCCGCTATCCCGCGATCGGCATCCCCCTGACGATCGCGATCGTCATCTTCCTCATCTACCGGCGGCGCAAGAAGGGAAAGCTCGGGCCCCAGAATTGGGACTCGACCCTGGCCCCCTCGGCGCCTCCCGTGCGCCCGGCGTCGAAGGACCTGGATGCAGTCCGCGGCCAGGATGCGGACTTCTCGGTCGTTCTCTTCGAGGACTTCGCCTATGCGCTCTACGCCCGCGCTCACCAGGCGCGCTCCAGCCAGCGCGAGCTCGACGCCCTAGCCCCCTATCTCTCCCAGGCGGCGCGCACCCACTTGGCGCAGCGCCGGCCTGTGGGCGCCCCGGTCTCGGGCGTCGTGGTCGGCGTCCTGCGGGTGATCGATCTGACGCTGCCTCCGCCCGTGCCTCCGCCGCCGGGGGGCAAGCCGCCCCAGACCGTCATCACCCTGGAATTCGAGTCCAATATGACGGTGGGCATGGCCGGTGCGGAGCACACGCAGTACCTCCGGGAGCGCTGGAGGCTCGGGCGCGACGCGGGGGTCAAAAGCCGGCCGTCCGAGGCGATCAAGACCTTCCACTGCCCCAACTGCGGTGCGCCCTTCGAGCCCACGGGCGACGGCAACCGCTGTGGGTATTGCGGCCAGGTGGTCTCGGACGGCCGGTTCGACTGGAGCGTCCAGTCGATCGAGCTTCTGGCGAGCGAGGACCGGCCCCCGGCCCTGACCTCGAACGTCCAGGAGGTGGGGAGCAACTGGCCGACCCTCTTCCATCCCTCGCTCGCCGCCCGCTGGGCCGAGCTCGTGCGGGAGGACCCCGCGGTCTCCCAGGAAGCGCTGAACGCCCGGCTCCAGCTCATCTACAACGAGCTCAACGCCGCCTGGACCCGCGGTGACCTGGGCGGCGCCCGGCCGTACGTGTCGGACAGCCTGTTCGGCTATCTCCAGTACTGGGTCACCGCCTACCAGCGGCAGGGGCTCCGAAACGTCCTCGAAGGGATGCGGATCGTCGAGTGGAAGACCGTCAAGGTGATCCGCGACCGGCGCTACGACTCGATCACCTTCCGCGTCTGGGGAACCGGCCGGGACTACACCGTGCGCCAGGCCACGGGGGACGTCGTCTCCGGCAATCCCAAGGTGGACCGCTTCTACTCCGAGTACTGGACGCTCATCCGCGGAGCCGGAGTCCACGGCGCCCCCAAGGCCGACAAGAGCTGCCCCAACTGCGGCGCCTCCCTGGATGTCAACATGGCGGGCCAGTGCGAGCACTGCGGCGCCAAGATCACGAGCGGCGAGTTCGACTGGGTGCTCTCGAAGATCGAGCAGGACGACTCGTACACGGGGTAGGAGCGCACCTCCTTGGGTAGAGCCGGATTGGCCTGACGCCGATCCGGAATCCCCAAGGAGATCGCGATCGTGAAAAAGCTTGGCACCGCGCTTCGTTTCATCGCCCTCGCCACGTTGATCCCCGCCGCCCTCGTGGCCGGAGGCGAGTCGCAGGCAGCTCCGGATCAGGAGCAGATGAGCTGCGGCCAGTACTGCCGCACGGTCTGCCTCGCCAACGGCGAGCCCTGCTGCTGGATCAGCTCCACCACCTGCGGCTGCTGTTAACGGTCCGAGCCACGGCGGGGGCGCCTCAAGACGAAGTCCGGCACTCCCCGTCGTGGTCCTTCTGGACCCCGGCCTTGATGCGCTCGCACTCGTTGCCGTAGGTCTTGCCATCGCACCCGCAGACCGGCCGGAAATCTTTGGTGCAGGCTTCCCGCTGCTGAACGCAGACCCCCTCCAGATCCGCCGAGTTGCACTGCCCCGCCGGGAGGTCGCAGAACCAGCCCTCCGGACAGGGTTTGCCCTGGATGCCGCCGCAGACCTGTCCCTTGTCCCCGCCGGCCGGTGGCGGAGTCTTGCAGGTGGCCGCCGTGAGAGCCAGGGCGGCGAGCAGCAGGAGCGCTTTGGCTTTCCACTCGAGTCTCCTCATGGGTTTCTCCTCCTTCAGAAAGAAGTTGCCGGAGGAGGAGGGGGAAGGGACAACACGGACGGAGAGCGCCGTCCGTGTCAGTCCGTGCTGCCCTCGCGCACGAACTCCACGGCTTCCCGCACGATTTCCTTGTTCCGGAGAATGCGCCGGTGGCCGAGCCCCGAGGTGGTGTGCAGGCGGGCGCCGGGCCAGGCGTGAGCGAGCGACTGCCCTTCCCGCCAGGGAACCTCCGCGTCCTCGATGTCGTGGACGATGAGCGCGGGAAGGGTGAGATTCCTGGCGATGACGGTCCCCGAGACCTCGGCCCAGACCCCGGGGCCGAAGGTGCGCTCCATCTCTTCGCGCAGGCTCCACTCGGTGGGCCAGGACAGGCCGAGCTGGCGGGCGAAGCCCCGCACGGCCTGGTCCAGGTGGCAGGCAGGCGCGATGTAGGCGACCCTCCCGGCGGCCAGCCCCTGCTTCAGGGCGAGCGTGGTGCAGACCGCTCCGAAGGAGTGGGCGATTACGGCCTGGAAGGGACCCAGGGCCTCGCCCATCCGCAGGACTGCGTCCCGGCCGTCGTAGCCGTTCAGGCG
>DATEIO010000462.1:0-7639 GCA_035278895.1 Thermoanaerobaculia bacterium
TCCCAGGGTCTCGGGCAGCTCGCGCGAGGCGTTCGCGCCGGACCCGGTCGCGATCGCGGGCCGCGGCCGGTCCGTGGGCAGATCGAGCAGCGCCGGGGCTCCGGCCAGGCGCTCGCGCCAGTAGCCGAGCTCCTCTTCCAGGGCCTCGCCCCGGAGCCACGAACGCTGCCAGGCCGCGTAGTCGCCGTACTGGATCGCGAGCTCCGGCAGCGGTGAAGGCCGGCCCGCGGCCAAGGCCGTGTACAGGGCCGCCAGCTCGCGCACCAGGATGCCGCGCGACCAGCCGTCGCTCGCGATGTGGTGCAGGGTGACGAGCAGGCCGTGCTCTTCCGGTCCCAGACGCAGCAGCGCCGCGCGCAGCATCGAATCCCGCGCGAGGTCGAACGGCCGCGCCGCCTCCTCCGCGATCCGCCGGCCGAGCTCCTGCTCGCGCGCGCCTTCCGGAAGCGCGCCCAGGTCCACCACCGGCAGCGTCACCGGCACCGCGGGGCTCACCCTGGAGACCGCCTCTCCGCCGGCCACGGCGAACCGGGTGCGCAGCACCTCGTGGCGGCGCACGATCTCGGAGAGGGCCCCCGTCAGGGCGGCGGCGTCCAGCGGGCCGGCGAGGGCGAGCGCCGCCGGAACGTTGTAGGCCGCGCTCTCCGGCTCGAGCTCGGCCAGGAACCAGAGGCGCTGCTGCGCGAACGACAGCGGCCTCTCCCCTCCGTCCGCCGGCAGGGCGGCCAGCGGGGGGAGCGCCCGGCCCGTCCCGCGCGCTTCGGCGATCGCAGAGGCCAGGCCGGCCACCGTGGGGCGCTCGAAGAGGGCCCGCAGGGCCATCTCGCAGCCGAAGGCCTGCCGCACCCGCGCGATCAGCTGGGTCGCGAGCAGCGAGTGCCCGCCCAGGTCGAAGAAGCTGTCGTGGAGCCCGACCTGATCGACCCGGAGAAGCTCCGCCCAGATTCCCGCCAGCAGTTCCTCCACCGGCGTCCGCGGCCGGCCCTCTCCTTCCGGCTCCGCCCGCTCGCGGTCGAGGCCCGGCTCGATCCGGGCGAGGGCCCGGCGGTCGACCTTGCCGCCGCGGGCGAGCGGCAGCTCGGGGAGGAGGGCGAACGCCGCCGGCACCATGGGCTCGGGCAGCCGCTCCCGCAGGAACTCGCGCAGCTCGCGCGGAGCGAGCTCGGCCCCGGGCCGGGGGACGACGTAGGCGGCCAGGCGCGTCCCGCCGAGCACGACCGCCTCCCGCACCTCCGGATGGCGCCTCAGGACCGCCTCGATCTCCGCCGGCTCGATCCGGTAGCCACGGATCTTGACCTGGTGATCGACCCGTCCCAGGAACTCGACCTCGCCGTCCGGCCGGAGGCGGGCGAGGTCGCCGGTGCGGTAGAGGCGCGCCCCGGCCCGGCCGCTCCAGGGGTCGGGGATGAACCGCTCGGCGGTCTGATCGGGGCGGCCCACGTAGCCGCGGGAGAGCCCGGAGCCGCCGACGGCCAGCTCGCCGGGCACGCCGATCGGGACCGGCCCCTGGCGCGCGTCGAGCACGCGGATCTCGGTGTTGGCGAGCGGACGGCCGAGAGGAAGAGCGGTCTCGCCGGGCTCGGCGGCGTGGGTCAGCACCCCGACCGTGGTCTCCGTGGGGCCGTAGTGGTTGAGCACGCGGCAGCCGGAGGCCACCTCGCCGATCCGCGCGAGGAGGTCGCGGCTGGCGGCCTCTCCGCCGAGCACGAGGAGCCGGCGCGGCAGGAGGCTCGCGAAGCGCGGCGACACCGCGAGCGCCGCCAGGTGCGAGGGGACGAACTTGATGCAGTCGACCGGATGGCGCTCGAAGTAGTCGGCCAGGGCGTCGGGGTCCGAGGCCCGCTCCAGCCGGATGACGTGGGCCGCGCCGCCCGTGACGAGCGGCGCGAAGAGGACCGTGTGGCCCAGGTCCACGGCCAGGGTCGAGACCGTGGCGTAGCGGGAGCCGTCGGGCAGCGCCATCCGCGCGAGGACCGCGTCCAGGTAGTGGGTGAGCTGGCGGTGCTCCACGGCCACTCCCTTGGGGCGGCCGGTGGAGCCCGAGGTGAAGAGGACGTAGACGAGATCCCCGCCCCCGGCTCCGCCCGGCGGATTCTCCACAGGCTCGTCCGCGAGCGCCGCGGCGTCCCCGTCCAGCCGGACCGTCTTCCGGAGGCCGGCCGGGAGACGGCCGGCGAGAGCGTCCTGGGTCACCGCCACCGGGGCTCCGGCCTCGGCGAGAATCGCCTCCAGCCGCTCCCGCGGGTGGGCGGGATCGAGCGGCACATAGGCTCCTCCCGCCTTCAGGATCCCCAGGAGGCCGGCCATCATCTCCACCGAGCGCTCGGCCAGGAGCGCCACCGGCACCCCGGGTCCGACCCCGAGGCGCCGCAGGTGCCAGGCGAGCTGGTTGGCGCGCCGGTTGAGCTCTCCGTAGGTCAGGGCCTCGCCTTCGCAGATCACGGCCTCGGCCTCCGGCGTCCTCTCCGCCCAGGCTTCGAACCGCTCGTGGAGGCAGGCCGGCCACGGGCCCGCCGCGGCCGTGTCGTTCCACTCCCGGACGAGTTGGTGGCGCTCCGGCGCGGTCAGGAGCGGCAGCTCCGAGATCCGTTGCTCGGGGTCGTTGGCCACGCCCTCGATCAGGGCCCGCAGATGGCCCGCCATGCGGGCCGGCGCCGGCGGATCGAAGAGGTCGACGGCATAGCCGAGCGAGCCCGTGAGCCCCTGCCCCTTGCGGCCGGGACCGAGCGTCAGCGTCAGGTCGAGCTTCGCCGTCTCGGCCTCGGCCCCCAGGGACTGGAGCGTCAGGCCTTCGAGGACGGCCTCCTCCCGGGGCAGGTTGTCGAAGCTCAGGAGAGCCTGGAAGAGCGGCGTGTGGGAGAGGCTCCGGCTCGGGCTCAGATCCTCGACCAGCTTTTCGAAGGGGAGGTCCTGGTGCGCCTGGTCCTCCACCACGCCGCGGTGCGCGCGGCGGAGCAGGCTGCGGAAGCCGGGGTCCCCCGTGAGGTCGGTGCGGTGCACCAGGGTATTGACGAAAAAGCCGATCAGCGGCTCGATCTCGATCCGGCCGCGCCCCGCGATCGGGGTTCCCACGCTCACGTCCTCCTGCCCGGAGGAGCGGTGGAGGAGGACCTGGAACACGGCGAGCAGGACCGTGAAGAGCGTCGTCCCCTCCTGGCGGGCCAGCCGCTCGAGGCCGTCCTTGAGCGCCGGAGAGATCTCCACGGCGACGCTCGAGCCGCGGAAGCTCTGGGCCGCCGGCCGCGGCCGGTCGGTGGGCAGGTCGAGCACCGGCGGCGCGCCGTCGAGCCGCTCCCGCCAGTAGGCGAGCTCCCCCGCCAGCCTCTCCCCCGCGAGCCAGCCCCGCTGCCAGTGGGCGAAGTCGCCGTACTGAAGGAAAAGCTCGGGAAGGCCGGAGGGGGAGCCCGTGGCAGAAGCCCGGTAGAGGGCCGCCGTCTCGCGGATCAGGAGGCCCATGGACCAGCCGTCGCTCACGATGTGGTGGAGCGTCAGGAGGAGCACGTGGCCGTCGCCGGCCAGGCGCAGCAGGGCACACCGGAGGAGCGGCCCCCGGGTGAGGTCGAACGGCCGCCGCGCCTCCTCGGCGACCAGCCGGCGCACCTCCGCCTCGCGCTCCGCCGGGCAGGCCGAGAGATCGACCACCGGCAGGGGGACCGGGCCGGGAGGCAGGACCTCCTGGACCGCCTCCCCGCCGCTCGCCCGGAACCGGGTGCGCAGCGCTTCGTGCCGGGCCGCCACGCCGGAGAGAGCGCGGGCGAGGAGCCCCGGGTCGAGAGGGCCGCCGATGCGGAGAGCCGACGGCAGATTGTAGGCCGGGCTGCCGGGAGCGAGCTGGTCCAGGAACCAGAGCCGCTGCTGGGCAAAGGAGAGCGGCAGGGCGCCGCGCTCGGCCAGGCGCGGGATGCCCTGCGCCGGCCCGGCCTCGAGGCTCTCCCGCTCGAGCAGCGCGTCGAGCGCGGCCAGCCTCTTCGCGTCGAGGCTGAATCGGCGCTTCGGAGCCTCGATCACCGGTGCCTCTCCCCCGCCGCCGCCGGATCCTCTCCGAGCAGAGTCCCGATCTCTTCGTCGGGCGTGGCCGCGAGCTCCAGGAGCAGCTGCGCGGTCCTCTCGATCCTCTCGCGCTCGCCCGGAGCCGCGAGCAGGGAGGCGGCCATGCGCTCGACCGTGGGCTCCCGGAACAGGCTCTGCAGGCCCATCTCCACGCGGAAGGCGGCCTTCACCTGGGCGATCACCCGGGTGGCGAGGAGCGAGTGGCCGCCCAGAGCGAAGAAGTCGTCGGTGACGCCGACCTGGTCTCTCCCCAGCACCTCGGCCCAGATCCCCGCGAGCACCTCCTCGACCGGGTTCCTGGGGGGGATCGAAGCGGCCTCCGGCCCTGCCGCCGCGTCCGGCGCGGGGAGGGCCTTGCGGTCCACCTTGCCGTTGGGAGTCCGGGGCAGGGCTTCGAGCAGCACCCAGACCGTGGGGACCATGTGATCCGGCAGCCGCTCTGCGAGGAAGCTCCGCAGCCCGGCGGCGGAGAGCGACGGGTCCGCGAGCGCGACGTAGGCCACCAGGCGCTTGTCTCCCTCGACCGGGCCGTCCGCCAGCACGGCCACCGTCTCCCGGACTCCGGGGTGGCGGTCGAGCACCGCCTCGATCTCTCCGAGCTCGATGCGGAAGCCGCGCACCTTGACCTGGAAGTCCGCGCGGCCCAGGAAGTCGATCTCGCCGTCGCGCCGCCACCGCGCGAGGTCGCCGGTCCGGTACAGGCGCGCGCCCGGCCGGCCACTGAAAGGATCGGGAAGGAACCGCTCCGCCGTCAGCTCCGGCCGGCCGAGATATCCCCGCGCGACCCCGGCGCCTCCCACGTACAGCTCTCCCGGCGAGCCGATCCCCACCGGCGAAAAGCCGGCGTCCAGCAGGTGGATCTCGGTATTGGCGACCGGGCGGCCGATCGAGGGCGGCCGGCCGTCCTCCGGGTCGAGCCGGGCCCAGGACGAGTAGGTCGTGCCCTCGGACGGGCCGTACAGGTTGTAGACCTTCCGCACCGTGCCCTGGCGGTAGAGCTGCTGCACGAGCGACCGGGGGAGGGGCTCGCCCGCCAAGCCCACCGCGGTCACCGACGGCGGCAGGCCGCCGGTCCGCACCAGCTCCGCCATCGCCGAGGGGACGGTGTTGACGAAGGTCACCTCGCCCGCGGCCGGGAGCGACGGCAGGTCGAGAGCGCTCCCCGCGAGGATCACCTTGCCGCCCCTGGAGAGCGGCACGAACAGCTCGAACACCGAGAGGTCGAAGTTGATCGAGGTCGAGGCCAGCATGCCGGCGAGGTCGTCCGCCGCGAAGGCCGCGAGAGCCCAGGAGACCATGGCCACGGCGCTCCGGTGCTCGATCGCCACCCCCTTGGGCCGGCCCGTCGATCCGGAGGTGTAGATCAGGTAGGCGAGATGGCCGCTGCGCGCCCGCCGGCCCGCGCCTCCGCTCTCCTCCCCGGCGGACGGCTCCCGGTCCAGGCAGACGGCCGGCGTGCCGGGGGCGATTGCGGCGAGACGCTCCACCCGGTCCCCCCGGGAGAGGATCACGGCCGCGGCGCTGTCGGCGACGAGGAAGGCCAGGCGCTCCTCGGGGTAGCCGGGGTCCAGCGGCACGTAGGCGCCCCCCGCCTTGAGCACGGCGAGGAGGGCCACGATCAGCTCCGGAGAGCGGTCGAGATGGACCCCCACGCGCATCTCGGGGCCGACCCCCAGCGATTGGAGCCGGCGCGCCAGCCGCCCGGCCTCCCGGTCCAGCTCGCGGTAGCTCCACCGCAGATCGCCGGCCACCAGGGCCGTGGCCCCGGGCGTCCGCTCCACCTGGGCTTCGAACAGGCCCGCCAGGGTCTCCTCCCAGGGGACCGCGAGCCCCGTCGCGTTCCACTCGGAGACCACCTGCGCCCGCTCGGGCGGAGTGAGGACGGGCAGCTCGGACAACCGCCGCCCGGGAGCCTCGGCCACCCCTTCGAGCAGCACCGCGAGGTGCGCGAGCAGCCGGTCGGCCGTCGTGGCGTCGAACAGATCGGTCCGGTACTCCAGCGCCAGCCCGAGCCCCGGTCCTCCCTCGGAGACGGCGAGCGTCAGGTCGAACTTCGCGGTGCCGCTCCCGGCACCGAAGGGGAGGACGGCCAGGCCCGGGAGCCCCGGGCTCTCCCGGCGCGGGGCCTGGACGAGGAGCACCTGGAAGAGCGGCGTGTGGGCGAGGCTGCGCTGCGGCTCGAGCTCCTCGACCAGGCGCTCGAAGGGGAGGTCCTGGTGGGCGTGGGCGCCCAGGGCCGTCTCCCGCGCCCGCCGCAGCAGCTCCCGCACCTCGGGGTCTCCCGAAAGGTCGGTCCGGAGCACCAGCGTGTTGACGAACAGGCCGATCAGGGGCTCCGTCTCCAGCCGGCTCCGCCCCGCGATGGGAGTGCCCAGGAGGACGTCCGTGCGGCCGGTCGCCCGCGCGAGGAGCGCGGAGAAGGCGGCCAGGAGGACCATGAACGGGGTCGCCGTCTCGGCCCGGGCCAGGGCGCCGAGGGACCGCGAGAGGCTCTCCGGCAGCTCGAGAGACCGGCTCGCGCCGCGCTGGCCGAGCTCCTTGGGCCGGGGGCGGTCCGTCGGCAGGTCGAGGACCGGCGGGGCCCCGGCGAGCCGCTCGCGCCAGTAGCCGATCTCGCTCTCCAGAGCTTCCCCCGAGAGCCACTCCCGCTGCCAGACGGCGAAGTCCGCGTACTGGAGGGGGAGATCCGGAAGCGGCGAGGGCCTGCCCGCCGCCGCGGCCCCGTAGAGCGCCACGAGCTCCCGCTCGAAGATCTCGATCGACCCCCCGTCGCTCACGATGTGGTGCAGGCTCACGGACAGGACGTGCCGGTCCCCGGCCAGCCGGACCAGGAGCCCGCGCAGCAGCGGCCCCCGGGCGAGGTCGAACGGGCGGTGCGCCTCCTGCCGCACGAGGTCCCGCGCCACGCGCTCCCGGATCTCGGGGGCGAGCCCGCTCAGGTCGACGAGCGGCAGGCTCCCCTCCCCCGCCGCCCGGATCACCTGGACCGGCTCGCCGTTGACCGAGGGGAAGACCGTCCGCAGCACCTCGTGCCGGCCGGCGATCCGGTGGCAGGCCGAGGCGAGCGCCCGCGCGTCCAGCCCGCCTTCCAGGAGGAACGCCGACGGCATGTTGTAGAGCGCGCTCCCCGGCTCGAGCTGGTCCAGGAACCAGAGCCGCTGCTGGGCGAAAGAGAGCGGCAGCGCGCCCTTTCTCGGCACGGGCCGGAGCGGCGGCTCCGGTCTCCGGCCTTGCCGCCCGGCTTTTTCGAGCACCGCGGCGAGCTCGGCCACGGTGGGGGCCTCGAAGAGCGTCTTGAGCGGCACGTCGACGCCCAGCGCCCGGCGCAGCCGCGAGGTGACCCGGGTCGCGAGGAGCGAATGGCCGCCCAGGTCGAAGAAGCTGTCGCGCGCTCCGATCCGGTCCACGCCCAGAACCTCGGACCAGATCCCCGCCACCAGCTCCTCGACCGGCGTCCGCGGCGCCACGTACGAAGCGTCCTCCGGCCCCCGCTCCCCTTCCGGCGCCGGCAGCAGGCGCCGCTCCACCTTGCCATTGGGAGACAGCGGCAGGGCCGCGAGGCTCACGAACGTGGACGGCACCATGTGCT
>DATEIO010000463.1:0-2919 GCA_035278895.1 Thermoanaerobaculia bacterium
GCCGGGTGCGCAGGAAGTCGAAGAGGATCAGCACCACGCCCGCGAGCAGCAGGGCGAGGCCGGTCGCCAGCATGATGATCAGGATCAGCTTCTGGCGGATGGGGACGTTCTGCAGCAGACGCTGGATCAAGGCGTTCCCCGCTCCACCCGCGTGGCCAGGCGCAGGAGCTTGGAGCTCATCTTGAGCCCGTGGGCTTCGACGGCGGCCTGGTTGATCTCGAAGCGGACCTTGCCGTCCACGAGGACGAAGTTGATCCCCACGCCCTTTTCGAGGAGCCCCGGGGCCTCGCCGACGGTGAGCACCGGGGCCCCCCGCACGGCCGCGAGCACGGCGGGGAACCGGCTGGTCTCGGTCCGGCCGAGGAAGAGGAGGTGGCAGAGCCGGGGATCGTCCAGCGAGTCGATGCGCAGCAGGGTGATCGGCCGGCCCTGGACCTCTTCCCCTTCCACGACCGAGCTCAGGCTCTTGCCGAAGGGGTCTTGTCCCAGCACGCAAAGGCGCAGCGAGCCGCGCTCGTCGAAGGCCGGCTTCGGCCACTCCACGAACTTGGTGAAGTTGTAGAGGAAGGCGGCCTTGACGCCGTATTCGAGCGAGGAGGCGTCCTGGGCCTCCACCGCCGGGGAGATCAGGAGCAACAGGACGAGCGCGGCGAGGACGCGGATCAGAATCGCCATGTGGCCCTTCCGTAGAGGCTCCGCCGCACCTCCCTGCGCTGGGGCGTGGGGGCCCCGAACTCGGGATGCTGGCCGTGCAGGAGGTTCCTCCCGATCAGCGAGAGGTCCAGGGCGGGGACCGGGCTCCAGCCGATTCGCAGGTCGAGCTCGGTGTAGGAGGGCACCACGGGCGAGGGGAGCTCGTCCACGTAGCGGAGCCATCCGTCGACCTGGACGTTCCGAGGCAGGTCGATAGACGAGCGGAACACCACCCGGTTCTCTGGGTCGTCCCCTTCGGGAAGCCCGCCGGTCGGGTCCGTGCTGTCCGGATCGAGCTCCAGGTCCTTGTCGAGCCAGGCGTAGCCGAGCTGGAGGCGCCACCAGGGGGTCGCCTCGTAGTTGACCCGCACCTCGGCTCCCCAGGCCTCCGCCTCCAGCTTGTTGGCGAGGACGACGGGGAACCGGGAGCCGGGCACCAGGGCCTCCTGGCTCCGGAGGTCGTCATAGACGTTGTAGAACGTCGAAACGTCGAGCAGCAGCTCCGGCCGGATCAGGTAGCGGTAGCCGGCCTCGTAGGCGAGGAGCTTTTCGGAGTCGAAATCCTCGCTTCCGAGGACGAAGGGGGTGCCGTCGGGGAGGAGGAACCGGATGTCCTGGTCGATGCGGGTGGGAGTCCGGACGGCCCGGGAGATCGCCCCCCACAGGGTGCGCCGGTCGTCGGGCGTCCAGTTCATCCGCACGCTCGGCTGGACCTCGAGGCCGGTCGATTCGGTGACTTCGATTTTCGAGCCGAGGGTGAGGCGCAGCCGGTCCTTCTTCAGGCTGATCTCGTCCTGGGCGAAGGCGCTGAAGAGGTTCTGTTCGCGGTCTTCCGGGACCCAGGCCACGGTGCTGCTGTTTTCGACATCGCTCCGGAAGAAGCGGTATCCCAGTCCCCAGATCAGCCGGTGGCGCCCGGCCGCGGGGAGCTGGTGCTGGAGATCGACGTCCCAGGTATCCAGGTGCTCTTCGAAATTGTCAGGGATGTCCCGGTGGGTCCGGTCCCAGTAGACCTGAAGCTCCACCCCTGAGTCGGCGGAAAACCGGCGCACCCAACGTCCCAGGAGGTTCCCGCCGTCCAAGTCGGTGTCGTTGCGGATCAGCTCGCCGGAGAGGCCGCGATAGAGGTCTCCCTGGACCGTGAAGGCGTCCCGGGAAGACGCGTCCCCGTCCACCCGGAAGCCGACCTGTCCGAGGCGCAGGGGATCTCGGGCGCTCTCGCCGTTCGCGAGCTCCATGGCGTCGCGGTAGAGATAGTCGGCGTAGACCCGGTAGAAGGCCCGCTCCCCGATCGGGCCGCCATGGCGGACGCCGCCCAGGGCGCGCTCCATGCCCTCCCCCGCTCCCGCCCGCGCGACGCCTCCCTGAGTTGCCCGGGCGCTCTTCGTGATGACGTTGATGACGCCGTTGACGGCGTTCGCGCCCCACAGAGTGGCCCCGGGGCCGCGGATGATCTCGATCCGGTCCACGTCCTCGAGAAAAGTGTGCTGCACGTCCCAGAAGACGCCCGAAAACAGCGGCGTGTAGACGCTCCGGCCGTCGATCAGCACCAGCAGCTTGTTCGCGGTCGTGAGATTGAATCCGCGGGTGGTGATCGCCCAGGTGCGGCCGTCGGACTGGGCGACCTGGACGGAGGCGGACAGGCGCAAGGCCTCGGCCAGAGTCGTCGCCCCCGAGCGGCGAATGTCATCTCCGGTGATCACCGTGATCGCGGCCGCAGCCCGGGAGAGGGGCTCGCTACGCCGGGAGACGGAGGTCACGTCGATGTTCATTAGCTCTTCGATCGAGAGCTTCTTGAGCTCTTCGGGGGGCAACTCCTCTTCCTGGGCCGCGGCCGGCGCTACCAGGCCCAAGGCGAGGAGGAACGGCGCGGCCCAACGCAGAGGTGCAAAATGAGGTCGTAAGAAATCCATGGCTCTCCTGGTCGTCGCGGATTTTACAAGGCGCGTGCCATTCTTTCAGGACGGAGCTCCGTCCCCTTCCACGAGGCGCTTCAGGACCTCGGGATCGGCCGGCTTGGTGAGGTGGGTGTCGAACCCCGCTTCGAGGGCGCGGCGGCGGTCTTCTTCCTGGCCGTAGCCGGTAAGGGCGATGAGGCGGGCGGAGGCGAGGTCCGGATCGGCCCGGAAGGCCCGGGCCACGCCGTAGCCGTCCAGCTCGCCTGGCAGGCCGATGTCGCAGAGCACGACCTCGGGCCGCAGCTCGCGGGCCCTGCCGAGCCCCTGG
>DATEIO010000464.1:0-12316 GCA_035278895.1 Thermoanaerobaculia bacterium
ACCTCCAGGTCGCGCAGCTCCTCGAAGAGCCGCAGGTACTCCTCGGTACGCATCGGTTCGCCGGACAGGCCGAGGTCGTTGTAGCAGAAGAAACAGTCGAGGTTGCAGCGGTAGGTGAGCTCCAGGAGGACCGAGAAGAGCAGGTTCTCCCGCCAGGTGGTCCCGAGGATGCGGGCGAGGCTCATTTCACCCGCTCCAGGAGGCCCGCGTGCTCGAGCTCGGCCGCGAACTCCAGGAGGTCGCGGGTGAGGGTCTCCTTGTCCACGTCGTACTCGCCGTCCAGGGCGTTGACCCAGTCAGAGACCCGGTGGGCGCCGTCGGCCAGGTCGAGCACGGCGGCCCCGATCTCGTTCAAAACCAGCACCTCGGCCGCGGACTGGCGCAGCACCACCGCCTCGCCTTCCACCCGGCGGTAGCGGACGTCGGCCCGCCGCTTCCAGACGCTCGTCAGATCGGGATTCATAGGGGTATGGATCGCAGTATATCCCACACCCCTCCCCGGAGAGAGAACGCGAGGGTATGGGCCGGCACGGAGCGCGCGAGGCGCTCCAGGATGGAGAGGAGGGTCTCCTCCCGCCACGGATCGCGGTTCACGAAGGGCGCGGCTGCCACGAGATGAGCGAGGGCGCGGGCCGGGGAGAGGGGGACGAGCCGCTCTTCGCTCCCCTTTTCGAGGCGCAGGATGGCGCGGAGCGGCACCTCGATCGGACCGCCCGCCCGGTCCCCGAGGTCGCCGGTGAAGGGGAGCTTTTCGACCCGGGTGCCCGCGCTCCCGGGGACGGCGGCGTTCAGGTCGTCCGACAAGACGGCCGCCCCTGCTTCGAGACAGAGCCGCGAGGCCGTGGTCTTGCCCGCGCCCGAACGCCCCAGGAGGAGGAAGGCATTGCCGCCCTCCGCCACGGCCGCGCTGTGGAGGAGGACGCCTCCGGTCTCGAGCAGCCGGTAGGCCGTGAGCACCCGGAAGAAGTTTTCGAGGATAGGCGCGAAGAGGTCCCCATTCCCCTCGGGGGTCCACAGCCCGCCCGCGAGCGACGGGGCCCAGTCGATCCGCCCCATGAGGCGCAGGCCCGCGAAGCGCACGGAGCCCGGGGCGAAGTCCATGGAGAGGTTGTACTCCCAACCCCGCGTGTCCACCTCGCGGAAGTCGGAGGCCGGCGCGGCGAACACCCGCGTCTCGATCCCGGCGTCCCCGGACCCGCAGAGGCTCCCGAAGCGGCGCCGCACCCCGGCCTCCTGGTCCGCGGAGAGGCCGGAGAAGACGTAGGGGCCGCCGGGGATGCCGATCGAAACCCGGCGGTCCCCCCAGGCCTCGCCGGAGCGGCGGCCCGGGAAGAGGTCGGGCACGTGGAGGAACTCGGCGGCGAAGGTCATCTCGGGCGCAGGCGCGAGAGCGCGATCCGGAGAAAGGCGAGCGCGGCGTGGGCCCGGGCCGGCCACGGGACCGGCGCGCTCACCCGGCCGAGCACGCGGGAGAGGGGAACCGGAGAGTCGTGGACGGGCGCGGAGTCCCCCCGGGTCACCAGGGCGAGGGAGCCCCGGTGGAGGCGGTAGCCGAGGAGGCGGTGGGCCACGAGACCGCCCTCCGGAGCGCTCCACACGACCACGTCGCCGGGCCAGTACAGCCGCGCCGCCGCGACCTCCACCCGGTCGCCGTCCGCGATCGCCGGCGCCATGCAGTCGCCGCGGACCTCGACCGCGACCGTCCCCTCCCGGGCGAACCCCCGCAGGGCGTCGAAGGCGGAGGACCTCATCGCGCGTCCTTGGGGACCTGGCCGGCGAGGCGGGGGTCGAGCCGGACAGCCGTGGCGAAGCTCAGGCGGGCCTCGTCCCTGCGGCCGGCGAACCACTGGGCCCGGCCGAGGTTCAGGTACCCCTCCGGCCGGGGCTCGAGCCGGATGGCCTCCTGGTACGCCTCGGCTGCGCGGTCGAACCGGGTGAGGAAGAGATACTGGGTGCCCAGGGCGATGGGGATGCCCACCTCCAGCGGGTCCCTGCCTTCGACTCGCCGCAGCGCCTCCAGGTTCGTGCTCATGAGCTGGGGCGGCGCCTCTCCGCGCGCCGCGGCGGCCATGCTCAGGAGCTCGACCTGGCGGAGCACGCGGGAGGCTTCCATGCGGTCGTGCCAGCGCACGGTCTGCATCACGAGGCAGATGGAGAGCCAGGCGGCGAGCATGAAGCCGGCGTCCCTCCCCTTCATGGCTCCTCCTCCTCGCCCTCGGCGCTCCGGCGCATCACCCAGCTCAGGAACAGGAGGGCCGGGAACGCGACGAGCGCGATGCGGAACGGGAAATGGGCGAGCGAGAGAACGGCCAGGGCCGCCGAGCCCGCCCAGGCGAGCGCCCGGTCTCCCGGCGGCTCTGCGCCGCGGCGCAGGGCGTAGACGAGCACTCCCAGGGCCCACGCCAGGGCGAGGAGCCCCGGAATCCCCCACTCCGCCCCCACCTCCAGGTATTCGTTGTGGGCGTTCGCGAAGACCACCTGCTGCTGGAGGTCCGGCGAGAACTCGGCCCCCCGGGAGAGGAGGGCGAGCTTGGCCGGCACGAACTCGGGCCGGTACGCGCCGTGCCCCACGCCGGTCAGCGGATTCTTTTCGAGCATCCAGACCGCGGCACGCCACCCGTCCAGGCGGTTGGTGAGCACGGCGTTCCAGTCTCCCGCCATGGCCTGGCGCGCCTTGGCGACCACCCGCTCGCGCAGCGGCGCCACCGCGAGGACGAGGACCACGGCCGCCGCGGCCAGGCCGGCCCCGGCGAGGAGCGCCCGGCGCCGCGGGAGCACGAGCGCCCAGAACAGGAGGCTCCCGGCCGCGAGCGCCGCCAGGGCCGCGAGCGTCTGCGTCAGGAGAAGGGCGGCCAGGCAGACCGCGAGCGGCCCGGCCACGGCCAGAACGCCCGGCGCCGGCGGGTCCCCGGTCCGCAGGGCTTTCAAGAGACGCCACTGGGCGAGGAGGCAGGGGAGCACGAGGTAGACCCCGAGGTCCCCGGGATTGCCGGCGGTCGACGTCATGGCGAGCCGCGCATCCATTTCGAGCCCCAGAAAGGAAAGGGGCTGCCAGAGGCCCGTGAACTGGAGGATGCCGAGCGCTCCGAGGAGCGTCGCCGGGATGAGGAGCCCGAGGAGCAGGCGCTCCAGCCGGGCGGCAGGTAGGGCGAGGCTCCACCCCACGAGGCACGCCGCTCCGATCCAGAGGTCCTTGAGCGCCTCCTCCACGTGGAGCGGGTGGCGCGTCGTCAGGACCCCGGCCCAGGCCACCGCCACCACGGGGAGGACGGCCAGAAAGGCCCGCGACCGGAAGAGGCGCGAAAACTCCACCTCTTTCTGGCGGTAGAGGCCCAGGGCCAAGGGGATGAGCGAGGCGAGCGCGAACCAGCCGCTCGCCAGGAGCTTGGGCTGGCGGAACGACTCCTTGGCGAGCGGATAGAAGAGGAACGGGGGCACCAGGATCAGGAGCCAGAGCAGGAACGCCGCCAGCCGGATATCGAGCGGCGCCTTGTCCGGAGAAGTCTCGGCCGCGGCCTTGCGCCCCTTGGGGGCGGCCGGGGACGGGCGGCGGGGCTTGCTCTGCGACGGTTTCACCGGGCGGGAGTATAGCTCCTACCCCCGCCGCAACCGGAGCGACCTCGCGGCGGACCGGACTGTGCGGGCGAGGAGATCGAAGGGGCGGGCGAGCTGGCGGCCCAGGTAGCCCAGAGGGTGGCGGGGCGGGCCGTAGATGGCGTCGACCTGGGCGCGGGTGAGGAACACGGTCCCGGCGAGGCGCGCCAGGCGCGGCCGGTCGCCCGGCTGGGAGCGGAAGAGCCCCAGGCGCAGGGCGCTCTCGTAGTCCGGGTCCAGCCGTCCGGCGAGGATGTGGCGCAGGAGCACGGCCTCGGGCGCGTCCTCTTCCTCCAGGGGATCGTCCCCGGCGGAGAGCCGTTCGCACAGCCTCCGGACCGCCAGGGCCTCCCCCGCCGGCACGTCCTGCTCCACCCAGGACAGGGCGCGGGGGGTCAGGGCTTCCGGAGAGAGATCGATCACGTCTGCCACCATCTTGAGCAGCGAGTAGGAGGACGGCCACCAGCCGTGCTGGCCGAGCCCGTGGACGAGGGCGTAGGCGGCCTGGACCTCCGGCACCGGGACGAAGCCCCGGCCCTCGCCGGGCGACAGCAGGCCGTGCCGCTCCAGGATTTCGAAGGTGGCGGAGGCTCCGCCGTCCGGCCGGACCCCGGGAAGGAAACGGTGAATCTCCACCGCCCCGCCCGCCGGGTGCTCCAGGGTGGGGAGCTGGTGCTCGGGCTCGGGAAGATTCGAGGCCCGGAACCCCACCCGCACGAGCGCCGCCTGGAGCTCGCGGGCGCGCCCGGCGGGAGCCAGCACGTCCACGTCGCAGGCCGGGCGGTGGACCGCGGCCTCCAAGCCCGACGCTTCCAGGGCCGCGAACTTGAGGAGCGCCAGGGGAATGCCGAGCCCGGCCGCGGCCTCCGCCACCTCCCGGGCCAGCTCCAGGAGGCGAAGCCCCGAGGCCGTGGTCCGCGCCCGGTCGCCGGAGAAACCGGCTGCGGCCTCCTCTCCCTGCTCGGCCGCCAGCCGCTCCCGCCCCTGCCGCGCCGCCACCCGGGCCGACACCTCGAAGAGGCGGGCCAGGGCGAGCGCCTCTGCCGGGTCGACAACCCCCGGGAACGGGGCCCCCACCGGCCCGAAGGCGCGCAGCAGCACCCACCGGAGCTCGGGTGGCGGGGCCACGCGCGGCGGGCGGAATCGGAGGGGGGTGGGCATGCCGCAAGGATAGACCACGGACGAGCACGGGCTGGCACGGACAACCACGGACAGAGGGATCAGGCGTCCGTGGTTGTCCGTGTGGGTCCGTGCTCGTCCACCTGCGGTACCATTTCCCCGTGCTCCGCGCCTTTCTCTGCTTCCTCGCGCTCGCGCTCGCCTTGGCGTCGGTCCTCCAGTACCGGAGCCTGCAGGCCACCCAGCGGGAGACCGCCCTCTGGCTCGACGGGCTGGGGATCACCCGGGAGGCCGCCCTGGACCGCGAGCCGGATCCGGAGCGGGTGCGCCTGCGGGCGGTGCGCTCGGCGTTCGCGGCCGAGCTCGATCCCGCGCGGCGGGCGGGGCTCGATCCGGAGACGGCGGCGCGGGAGAGCGCGGCCCGGCTCGCCGAGACAGCCGAGCGGGCGGGCGAGGTGCTGGCTGCGCGGCCGGCTTCGTGGGAGGCAGCCCTGGTCCAGGGCGGAGCGACCTACCTCGGGTGGTCGCAGGTGCGGGACCCGCGCCTCCTCCAGCGGTACCGGCGCTGGGAGGCTCCGCTCGAAGCCGCGCTCCGGCTGGCTCCGGGCAAGCGCGAGCCGGTCCGCTTCCTCGCCGCAGCCTACCTGGAGATCTGGCCGGCCCTCTCCCCGCGCAAGAAGGCGATCGCCCAGGGGATGCTCGCCGAGGTGTTCCGCGATCCCGAGGACCTGAAACGGCTGATCGGCCCCTGGCTCGACGTGGCCGGCTCCCCCCAGGAGGCGTTCCAGGCGGTCCCCCCCGAAGCCCGGGCCTGGGAGCGGGTGGAGCGGGCCCTGGTCGAGAGGGGAGACTGGCGGGGGTTCGCCGCGGCGCGGGCGCGCCGGAACATGGTGCTGCTCGCCGAGCTGCGGCGGGACCTGGCCGAAGCCGACCGCCTGCGCCGCGCCGGCAACCTGCTCCCGGCGCGGGTGCTCTATCTCTCGGTGGCCGAGCGGGCACGGCCGGAGGCGCGATACCTGGAGGTGCTGGAGGCGGCGCTCACCCGCTGTCCGCCCGGCCCGGTGAACCGGGAGACCGCCGAGCTCCTGGCCCCCCATCTCGACCGCGCCCTCGACCGCTGCCTGCTCGCCGGCTGCGAGCTCAATCCCAAGGCCCTGAAACGCCTCTCCCGCTTCGTGCGCGACGCCGCGCCCGAGCAGGAGGCCCTGGCAGCCCTGTTTTCAGGCGACCTGCCGGCGGCCTCCGGGCTCGAACGGCGGTCGGGAGCGCTCTGGGACGAGGACTGGGCCCCCTACCTGATCGCCAAGGCGCGGATGCTCGCCTCCCGCGGCCGGACCGAGGAGGCCGGGGAGACCCTCTCTCTCGTGCATCGCTCCTGGCAGGACCGCCCCGTCTACTGGCAGGCGCAGCGCGAGCTGGCGCTGGCCTTGGGAGACGCCGGCAAGGCCGGAAAAGCCGAAGAGCGCCTCGCGGCCCTCTCCCGGACCTCCTGGCCGGCCACGGCCTGGACGTGGCGCCGCGACCGCCCCCGCCTGGAGATGCTCGCCGCCGGAGACGCCTCCGGGCTCTCGATGAGCCTGGACGAGGTCCCGGAGAACGGGGCGGTCGTGGAGCTACGGCTCGACGGCGCGGTCGTGGGCGCCTTTCCGGTGCGGCCGGCCGCCACGGCCGTGCCGCTTGCGCTTCCCGTGCCGGTCCGCCGTGGGCTGCACCTGCTTGAGATCGAGAGCCTGCACGGGGGCCGGGTGCTGCCCGGCGAGGTTCGGCTCCGCTAGCACCGCCGGCGCCTTGGCGGCGGAGGCGGCGCCCAGGAGGAGGGCGAGCGTCAAAGCGTTGCCCGGCATGGTGAGCGCGAAGTCCACACAGGCGTGGACCGCCGCCGCCGCGAGCGCTCCCAGGGCGGCGAGCGCCGCTCCCCGGTCTTCGGACCGGCCGCCACCCCGGAGCACGGCGAAAAGCCTCCGCACCACCGCCCCGAGCCCGATCCCCGTGAGCGCCACGGCGAGGAGGCCCCCCGTCACCAGGACCTCCAGCAGGTCGCTGTGAGGGTGCCAGAAGGTTCCCGAAAGATCCGCCGGCTGCACGAGGGGGAAGGCGTCGCGGAACGTGCCGAGCCCGGTGCCGGTCAGGGGGAACGTCCGCCAGAGCTCCAGGGCCGCCCGGTATTCGTCCAGCCGTGCGCCGACGCTCACGTCGCCCCCGCGCGTGGCGAGAAGCCGGCCCAGCCCCTCCTCGAAACCCACCGCCGCCACCAGGGCGAGCCCGGCCAGGGCCGCGGCCACGCCCACCGGGGCGAGCCACCAACGCCGCCGGGCGCCGGGGAGGAGCGCCCCCTGCACGGTGACCGCCGCGAGCGCCGCGAGCATGCCGCCGCGCGAGCCGGAGAAGGCGAGCCCGAGAAAGAGGGTCAGCCAGAGGAGGATCGGGGGAGCGAGGAGGAGCAGGCGGCGCTCGACCTGCGGCTCGTCGCGCGACCGCCGCGCCGCCCACCATCCCCAGGCGAAGGCCACCGGAAGGGCCATTCCCAGATAGAGGGCGAGATGGTTCGGGTTGACGAAGGTCCCCCGCAGGCGGGCGGCGTTCGAGGCGAGCTCGATCCCCCAGAGCGTCTTGTCGCGGGCGATCCAGCCGCGGGCTCCGAACAGCACCTGGAAAAGCCCTCCCAGGAGGAACGCCCCGGCGAGCCATCGCCGGTTCTCCCGGTCGCGCCCCGCCGCGGCCCCGGCGAGGAGGCAGGCGGCGGCCGCGGCCCAGCCCAGGGCTGCCGCGCGCGTCGCGGAGAGGGCCAGGGTCAAGCGGGGCGTCTCCGGCTCCGCGAGGTCCGCGGCCTCTTCGTAGAGCCGCGCGTGCTCGGGCGACAGAGCCCGCACCACCTCGGACGGCCAGGGGAGGGTCTGGATCAGCCCGAGGAGCGCGACGGCGGCCAGGGCCAGGGCCGGGATCGCGGCCGGACGCAACGCCGGCAGCCGGTCAACGGAGAAGAGGGCCAGGGCCAGGGCGCAGAAGGAGAGGATCTCGAGGCTCGCCGCGGCCCAGGGCACGACGCCGCCGAAGGCGAGCGGGGCCCAGAGCAGCAGAAGAGCGAGAAACCCGGTCAACAGGCGGCCGGAATGGCGTATCATTCCGCGGTTCCTAGGCATCCGACACCCATTCGCCCACGCTGGCCTGGAGAGACCATGCGATCCGAGTTTCGAGTATTCCTTGCTGGAATTCTCTTTTTATCGATCACAAATACCGCCGAAGCCCAATGGACGCAGTATACGCTGCCTGGCGGTCCGTCCGAGCGGCCGGGGGAGCGCGAGGAGGAGCTCGAGCGGGAGATCGAGCGGGCTCGCTACCACCTGGGGCCGGTGCGGATCGCGCCGTGGATCGGCCTCCGGAACGTGGCCTACGTGCGCAGCCTCTATTCGACGGGGTCCGAGCCCCCCCCGGATTGGACCGCCACGGTGGGCGCCGGGCTCCGGGCCTATCTGCACACGGGACGCAAAGTGACCTGGACGCTTCACGCTCTGCCCGAGTACGTCTGGTGGAAGGACCAGGCCGACCGGCGGCGGGTCAACGGCCGTTACGGGCTGGGCTTCCACGGGTTCTTCAACCGGCTCTCGGTCGAGGTGCTGGCGGACCGGGAGGACCGGCAGCAGCTCGTCACCCCCGAGATCCCGGAGCCGGCGAGCAGCCGGATCGACAGCGCCCAGCTTCTGGCGGAGGTGAAGCTCACGGGGGCGATCTCGGCCTTCACCGTGGGCTCGCTCGCGAAGCAGGCCGCCCTGGACGAGGATCTTGCGGAATCCCGGGCCGACCAGCTCGCGCTCCTCGACCGGGAGGACCGGGCGGCGCGGGTGGGGCTGCGCTGGCGTCCGCGCGAGCCCTGGCTGATCGGTCTGGGGGTCGAGCGCACCTCGTCCGATTTCTCGGAAGGGGCCCTCGACCGTTCGAACGAAGGCACCGCTCCGGTCCTCGAGGCGCGCTACGAGCGGCGGCGGATCCGCGTGGAAGCGGACCTGGCGGCGCGGTCGCTCGAAGCGAGCCAGGGGGCGACGTTCGTAGAGTTCGATGACGTGACGGGCCGCGCCGCCATCCAGTGGAACGCGCGGGGGCTCTCCGCCTCGCTCTACGGAAATCGCGGCCTCCTCTACTCCCTCTCCCCCAGCTACGCCTACCTGAGCGACGAAAGAGTGGGCGTGGCCCTGGGGCTGGGAGCGATCCGCCAGACCCAGATCCGTCTCTTCGCCGAGACGGGGACGGACGAGTACACCGCCTTCTCCCCGGCGACGCCGCAGAGGAGCGAGGACGTCACCTCCTTCGGCGGCGGGCTCACGCTCAACGTCTGGCGCAACGTCGCCCTGGAGATCTCCGCCGTGCGCTCCGAGTTCGACTCCAACCTGCCGGGCGCCGACCGCTCCTACACCTCGGTCGGGACGACGGTGTCTCTCCTGGGAGGGCGGTAGTAGACGGGAGCGATCTCCTGAAGTACCATACCCCGAAAGCAGTAACAGTTGGACAATGAAGAAGATAGCTGTTCTCGTTCCGGTGATCCTGTCTCTGTGCGTCCTTCTGGCGCCCGCGGAGGCGCAGGATCGTGAGCCGGGATACCGGGTGGGTCCTCGGGATCTGCTGGACATCCGGGTGTTCGAAGACGAGCAGCTGAACGGTCCGCGGCGGGTGGAGGAGGACGGAGCCATCGACTTTCCGCCTTTGGGAAAGGTGCCTGTCACGGGCAAGACGGCCTCCGAGATCGCCCAGATCCTGAAGTCGCGGCTGGAGTCGAAGTACATGCAGCGCGCCTCGGTCGCGGTCCAGGTCTCCGAGTTCCGCTCGCGCCCGATCTCCGTGATCGGGGCCGTCAAACAGCCTGGCAACCTCGCCTTCTCCGGCCGCTGGACCGTCCTCGAAGCCATCACGGCCGCGGGCGGGCTCGCCGAAAACCACGGCAACGTCGTCTACGTCCTGCGGCGCTCGGACAACGGCCTCTCCGACCAGGTGGCGATCGATCTGGACGAGCTGCTCGTGCGAGGCAATCCCAAGGTCAACATCCCGATCTTCTCGAACGACCTGATCAACGTCCCGGCGACGATCGACGTGATCGTCTACTGCCTGGGCGAGGTGGGCCGGCCCGGAGCCCTGTCGTTCAAGAGCAATGAACGCATCACCCTGCTCGCTGCCATCGCCCATGCCGGCGGCCTCACCGACCGGGCCTCGATCAAGATCCTGGTCAAGCGGGCGGCGGCGGCCTCCGGCCCCAAGGAGCTCACGGTCGATTACAAGAAGATCCTCGCCGGCAAGGAGCCTGACGTAGAGCTGCGGCAGGGCGACGTGATCGTGGTCAAGGAGTCTTTCTTTTGAAACACCTCACTCCCCTCCCCTCGCTGCCGGAGCCGGGGCTCGCCGACGAGCCCGAGACCGGGCCCGAGATGGACCTGAACCTGGCCGAATACTGGGGCATGGTGCGCCGGCACTGGAAGCTGGTGGCCGCCACCTGCCTGACCGGCCTGGCTGCCGCCTCCATCCACTACGCCATCACCCCTCCGCAGTACACGGCGTCGGCCACGATCCAGATCGAGCGCCGCAGCCTGACTCCCGTGGGCTCGGCCCAGAACCCCTGGTACGAGAACTGGTGGAACATGGAGTTCTACCCCACTCAGTACGAGCTCCTGCAGAGCCGGGGGCTGGCCGAGCGGGTGGTCAAGAACCTCGATCTGATGGAAGACCCCGACTTCAATCCCGGAGCCGGAGCCCGCAAGGACTCCGCCACCCGGCCGAGCGCCGAAGACGACGAAGCCGTGCTGGGGCTGCTCGCCGACTCCATCCGGGGCGGGCTTGCCGTCGAGCCGGTGCGAAACACCCAGCTCGTGCGCCTGACCTACCGCTCGAAGAACCCGGACTTCGCCGCCAAGGCTGCCAACGGCTTCGCCGAAGCGTTCATCGACATGGGCGTCGAGGACCGCTACGCCACGGCCGGGAAGGCCTCGACCTTCCTCTCCACCCAGATCGAGGCGTTGAAACAGGAGATCCAGGAGAAGGAGACCCAGCTCCAGGCGTTCAGCCGGAGGAGCGACATGGTCCCCCTGGAGAGCAACTCGAGCGTCATCCTGCAGCGGCTCCAGTCGCTCAACAGCGACTACACCGACGCCAAGAGGTTCCGCATCGAGAAGGAGGCCACCTATCGGGAGCTGATGCTCACTCCCAAGGAGACGATCGCGGACAGCCTGAACTCCGGAGTCGTGGGCGGCCTGCGCGCCGACCAGCTCAAGATGGAGCGGGAGTATGCGACCCGGCTCAAGACCTACAAACCCGACTGGCCCGAGATGGTGACGCTCAAAGCCGAGATCGAGAAGGGGCAGCAGCACCTCGACGGCGTGATTCAGGAGATGGTCGAAAAGGCCCGGGGCAGCGCCCAGGCCGCCTACCAGACGGCCCAGCGCCAGGAGCAGGCCCTGCAGTCCGAGATCGAGCGCCTGAAGGGCGAGGCGATCGACCAGAACTCCGCCACCGTCGAGTTCACCAACCTGAAGGTCGAGGTGGAGACCCGGCGCGACCTCCTGGACGAGCTGCTCCGCAAGCAGTCCGAGACCGAGGTGGCCGTGCGGCTCCAGGACACCCGGGAGTCGAACGTGCGCATCATCGACCAGGCGCTCGTGCCGGGCGGCCCGTCCGCCCCGTCGCTGCGCAAGGACCTCTCCTACGGCCTGCTCCTGGGGCTCCTCCTGGGCGTCGGCTGCGCCCTCCTGATCGAGTTCCTGGACCGCACGGTCAAGTCGGCCGACGAGATCGAGCGCCGCCTGGGCCTCCCGCCGCTCGCCACCATCCAGGACATCGTCGAGGCGGGCAAGCTCTACGGCTCGGGCTATGGCTACGGCTACGGCACGGACCCGGAGGAGGCCCCGGCCGGGAGGATCAAGCGGGCGGCCCGCTCGACCGCGCGGCTCGAAAAGAAGAAGGCTTCCGCCCCGGGGCAGGGGCAAGGGCAGGCGGCTCAGATCGAGCTCGTGCCCCACGAGCGGCCGCGGACGCTGATCTCGGAGGCCTACCGGTCGCTGCGGACCGCGCTCCTGCTCTCCTCGGCGCGGGAGATCAAGATCATCGCCGTCACCTCGGCCATGGCCGGCGAGGGCAAGACCGCGACCGCCGCGAACCTGGCCGTGGTCCTCGCCCAGCTCGGCCGGCAGGTGCTGATCGTCGACTGCGATCTGCGAAAGCCGCGCCTCCACCAGGTCTTCCACGTGTCGAACCGCTTCGGCCTCGTCAACCAGCTCACCTCGGTGGTCGAGCCCGACGCGGTCTTCCTCCCCACCGAGGTGCCGAACCTGTGGGTGACCCCCTCGGGCCCGATCCCGCCCAACCCGTCCGAGCTCCTCGCCTCGGACCGGATGCGCGAGTGGTTGAAGGCCGTCCGCAACCGCTTCGACTACGTGGTGGTGGACACACCGCCGGCCCTGGCGGTGACGGATGCCACGCTCGTGGGGATGCTGGTCGACGGCGTGGTGCTGACGCTGCGCAGCGGCAAGGTCACCCGCGACGAGGCGCGCTCCTGCCGCGACAAGCTCCGCCGGGCCGGCATCAAGATCCTGGGCGCCGTGCTCAACCGCCACCGGCCGCTCCAGGC
>DATEIO010000465.1:0-21531 GCA_035278895.1 Thermoanaerobaculia bacterium
ACCGCCAGCTCCTCCTGCACTACCTGGATCGGCAGGTCCATCCCGGCCAGACGATGAAAGAGGGTACGGAACACCTCGTGCCGTCCCACCGCCTGATGAAAGCTCCGCCGCAGGCGCTCGCGGTCGACCTCGCCTTCCGCCACGAAGGCCGACTGGGTGTGGTAGATCCCGTCCCTCTCCTGGAGGGCCCACAGCCGCTTCTGCTGGGGAGAGAGACGGAAGCCTTCGATGAATGCCTGCGTCATGCGTTGAGCCTCTGCCGTTCCTTGAGTTGACTCGCCCGCCGCTGTCCGATCTCCATGAACCTGGCCTTCAGCTCCGACCGCTCGCGCCGCTCCCGATCCTTTCCTTGCCTCTCGCCGACCGTGTGCAGGTCCATCTCGTCGGTCTGCGCGTCGGGATCCGCGGCGATGTGGCTCAGCACCTGGGTCAATTCGCTGTTCATGCTCTCCATCGCAGCTCCATCGAAGAGATCCGTGCGGAACTTCCAGACCATCTCCAGTCCGCCCTGGCGCTCGAGGGCCCACACCGACAGGTCGAAGCGCGCGGTTTCGTCGTGCAGCTCGACAGGGCTCCAGCTCAGGCCAGGGAGCTGAAAGTCCACCAGCGGCGCGCTGTTGAACCCGAAAGTGACCTGGAACAGCGACCGGCCCTGGCGCAGCCGCTCCGAGTGCAGGCGGCCCAGCAAGAGCTCCAGAGGGAGATCCTGATGCGCCAGGAGCTCGGATGTGGCGAGCTTCGCCCGCTCCAGGAGCTGGCGGAACGATGGATGGCCCGAAAGATCGATCCGCAGCGGCAGGAGGTTGATGAAGAATCCGATGACGTCTTCGAGCTCGATCCGGCTGCGACTGTCAAGGGTCGTCCCGATCAGGAGGTCCTGCTGTCCGGTGGCACGGGAGAGCCAGGCGGCGAACCCGGCGATCAGGGTCATAAACAGGGTCGCCCCCTGGCGGCGGCTCGCGGCCTGGAGGGAACCAAACAGCTCCGGAGCGAGACGGAAGGTCCGCTGGGCACCGCGATAGGTCGGAAGCCCCTTCTGCGGCCGGGCCCCCGGCAGCTCGATCACCGGCAGCTCTCCTGCCAACTTTCTTTTCCAGAACGCCAGATGTCCTTCGAGGACGCTGCCGCACAGGTACTGCCGCTGCCACGCGGCAAAATCGGCGTACTGGATCGGGAGCTCCGGCAGCGGCGACGGCCGGCCGGCAGAAAACGCTCCGTACAGGGCCGCGACCTCGCGCACCAGGATGGCCCCCGACCAGAGATCGCTCGCAATGTGATGCAGACTGAAGAGCAGCCCATGGCTTTCGCCCTCCAGGCGCACCAGGAGAGCGCGCAGCATGGGCCCGCGGGACAGGTCAAAGGGGCGGAGCTTCTCACTCCGGCTCACGGCCCGGATCTCCGCCTCCCGTTCCTGCTCACCGAGCGAGGAGAGATCCACGATCGGCAGGCTCGGCGGCGGCACGGGTGAGATCCGCTGGACCGGATCCCCCTTCGCAACGGCGTAGCGGGTGCGCAGGATCTCGTGCCGGCGGAGGATCTCCCCGAGGGTGCGCTCCAGGGCCGGCACGTCCAGGCGCCCGGCCAGGCGCACGGCGGAAGTGAGGTTGTAGGCCGTGCTCCCCGGCTCGAGCTGATCGAACACCCACAGCCGCTGCTGGGCGAAGGAGAGCTCGAAGTCCGTACGCGCCCCACGGAGGAGCGGCGCCAGCGGCGGCAGCGTGCCACGCGCGGACAACGAGCCTTGCGCCGGATCCGCAATGTCCTTCGCCTGGGCGGCGAGCCGGGGACGCCGGAACACCCAATCTTGCGGGACGTCGAGGTCGAACGCCTCCGCCACCCGCGATGCCAGCCGGATCGCCAGGAGAGAGTCCCCTCCGAGACGGAAGAAATCGTCCCCTGCCGTGATGCGGCCGGCCGTGCGGCTCGCCAGGACGCTCTCCCACAAACGGGCGAGCTCCTCCTCGACGGCAGCGGCACCGGCGCTGCCGTCGGGCCTGATGGCCGGAGACGCGATCTGCTGCGTCTGGGGCGCGGCAAGAAGCGGCAGGTCCCACAGCCGGACGTCAGGGTCGTCCAGGACGGCGTCCAGGACGGTCTGGAACTGCGCGGCCATCCGGTCGATCGTGGCCGCCTCGAACAGGTCGGTGCTGTATTCCCAGAAACCGACCAGCCCTTTCCCTTCGAACCAGTTGAAGGCGAGCATGGTGTCGTACTGGGTGCGCAGCGCGTCGACCCAGTAGGCTTCTCCGTCCACCCCCGGAATCCCGCCCCAACTGCCCGGCGGCGGCTCGATGAGCAGGAAGACGGCCTGGGTGAACGGAAAGCGCGACGGGTCCGGCTCGGGCAGCAGCTCCTGGACGAGGCGCGTGAAAGGAAAGTCGCGATGGGCGTAGGCCTCGATCGCGGTCTCGTGGACGCGGCGCAGCACCGTGCGGAAGGACGGATCGCCCGACAGGTCGGTATCGAAACAGAGCTGGTTGAGGAAGAACCCCTGCACCCCGCGCGTGTCGGAGTCCTGGCGGTAGTCCATCGGAGTGCCCACGATCAGCCGCTCGGCCCCGGTCAGCCGGACGAGCAGGGCCTTCCAGACCGCGAGCCCGGCTACGAAAAGGGTGACGGCCTCGCGTCGCCCCAGCGCGCGCAGGGCCTCGGACCGGGGTTTCGAGATCACTACAGGCCGCCGCGCGCCGCGCCCCGTCGGGACAGGCGGCCGTTGGCGATCAATGGGGAGAGGGAGGTGCTCGGGGGCGTCCGCAAGCCGGGAGCGCCACCAGGCGAGCGACGCGTCGAGGTCGCCGGCGCGCAGGCGGTCGCGCTGCCAGACCGCGAAGTCGGCAAACTGGAACGGCGGTTCGGGCAGCGGCGAGGGGAGCCCCGCCGAGAAGGCCTGGTACAGCTCCACGATCTCTTGGAAACGAACCTCGGAGGAGATCCGGTCGGTGACCAGGTGGTGGACCACCATGATCTGAAGGAATTCTTCGTCCTGCACCTGGATGAGGGGCTGGCGAAGGAGCGGCAGCCGGGAGAGGTCGAAGGGCTCGCGGACCGCGGCGCTGGCCGCCCGTTGGGCCTCTTCCTCGCGCCGGCCGGCGGGGAGCCCCCGCAGGTCCACTACGGGCAGGTCGACCGGGAGCTGCGGCGCGATCTCCTGCACCGGCTGGCCGTCGACGACGGCGAAGGAGGTACGCAGGGCCTCGTGCCGCCGCACCACCTCGGCCTGGGCGGCGGCGAGGAACGGGATCCGGAGCGCTCCCTTGAGCCGGCTCGCTCCATAAATGTTGTAGATCGGGCTCGCCGGATCGCGCTCCTGGATGCGCCAGAGCCGCTCCTGGTCGATGGACAGCGGACAGGGAGAGCGCTCTGCCCGGGGCGGAATGACAAACGCGCCGGTCTTCGCTCCGCCCGGCGCCTGACCCGCCCGCTCGGCCAGCGCCGCGATGGTCGGATTCGCGAGCAGGGTGGCGACCGACAGCTCGGCGTCCAGAGCGGCGGACAGACGGCTGACGATCTGGATGGCGATCAGGGAGTTGCCGGAGAGCTCGAAGAAGTTGTCGTGGCGCCCCAGACCCGCAATGCCCAGGACCTCCTCCCAGACGCCCGCGACCGCCGTCTCTACTCCTCCCTGTGGCGCCTCCCAGGGCGTCGTCAGCTCCGGCCGCGCATGGAGGCTCGGAGAGCGCTGAATCGAAGGAGCGGGGGATGCGGTAACGGACGGCGCCGGCGCGGCCGGCAGGTCCAGGAAGTACCGCCGGCGCTCGAACGGATAAGTCGGCAGCGGCACGCGGCGGCGCTCTTCGCGGGCGGTGAAGCCCGCCCAGCCGGGAGCCGCGCCGGCACACCAGAGCCGCCCCAGGGCGTCCAGGAGCTGGGCCGGCTCCTCGGCAGGCCCGCCCACGCGGCTCCGGCCGGGCAGCGAGGCCACGGTCACCAGGCCGGCCGGCCGCCGCGGATGTTGTTGCGCCAGGGTCCCGAGGGTCTGTCCGGGGCCGACCTCGAGCAGCAGCGGAGGCTCCCCGGCGGCGCCCGCCATCAAGGTCTCCACCCCTTGGGCGAAGCGGACGGTCCGGCAGAGATGCCGCGCCCAGTACGCCGGATCGGTCGCTTCGGCATCCGTAATCCAGGTGCCGGTCGCGTTCGAGACGAAGGGGATGCGGGGGGGTGCCAGCCGGATCCCGGCCAGGAGCCGCGCGAGCTCACCGGCGACCGGCTCCATCATCCGGGAATGGAAGGCGTGCCGGGTCCGCAGGCGCCGGCAGGAAACGCCGCGGCCTGCGAGCTCCCGCTCCAGCTTCGCCACCGCCTCGGCAGGGCCGCCCGCGACCGAGAGGCCCGGCCCATTGGCGGCGGAGAGCGACAGATCCGGATCGCGGTCGAGGAGCGGCGCCAGCTCCTCCTCGGGCAGCGGCACGGCGAGCAGAACGCCGGCCGGCAACCCGTCCACGAGCCGCGCGCGCGCCGCGACCACCGCGAGAGCGTCTTCGAGCGAGAAGACCCCGGCCAGGCAGGCTGCCACGTACTCGCCCAGGCTGTAGCCGAGGAGGGCCCAGGGGCGGAGGCCCCACTCCCGCCAGAGCTCTGCCAACGCGTACTCCACGGCGAAGAGCGCCGGATGGAGCAGCGCCGTCCGGCCGAGCCGGAGGCTCGCCTCATCCTCGTCCTCCACCGCGCCGGACAGCAGGCTCCGCAGGTCGCGGGCGCCGCCCTGCGCTCCCCCGCCGGCCGGGTGGAGCACGTTGCGCAGATCGAGACCCAGATGGGGCCGGAGCGCCTCGGCGCAGCGATCCAGGGCGTCGCGGAAGCACGGCTCCTCCCGGTAGACCCCGGCGCCCATGCCGGCGTAGTGGTCTCCGGTCCCGGGCAGGAGGAAGGCCACGCCGCGCTCGCTCCCCGGGGCTACGCTCTCCGGTGCCGCCGCCTCCAGCCCGGCGGCCACCTCCTCGCGGCCACGGCAGACCAGAGCCCGGCGGTGCGCGAAGCCGTGGCGGCCCACCCGCAGGGTGTGCGCCACGTCCGCGAGATCGGCCTCGGGGTGCTCCCGCAGCCACTGGGCGAGCCGCGTGGACGCCGCCTCGAGGGCCGGGCCGGACCGCGCCGAGAGCAGCAGGAGCTGCCAGGGGCGCGACGCCGAGCCGGGCTCGGCCGCCGGGGCCTCCTCCAGCACCACGTGGGCGTTGGTGCCGCCCATGCCCAGGGAATTGACGCCCGCCCGCCGCGGCGCGCCGTCCTCCGGCCAGTCCCGGAGCCGCGCGTTGACGTAGAACGGGCTCTCGTCGAGCCGCAGCAGCGGGTTTGGCTCCGTAAAGTGCAGGCTGGGGGGGATCTGCCGGTGCTTCAGGGCCTGCACCGCCTTGAGCAGCCCTGCCACGCCGGCCGCGGCGCCGGTGTGCCCGAGGTTGGTCTTGACCGAGCCCACGGCGCAGAAGCCCCGCCGCTGTGTCGATTTCCGGAAGGCGTGGGAGAGCGCCTCGATTTCGATCGGATCTCCCAGCGGCGTGCCGCTGCCATGGGCTTCGACGTAGCCGACCGTCTCCGGGTCCACACCTGCTAAGGCCAGCGCCTCGCCGATCGCCTGGATCTGCCCCTCCACTCCGGGCGCCGTGAAGCCGGCTTTTCCCGCCCCATCGTTGTTGATCGCCGACCCCAGGATCACGGCATGGATCGTGTCCCGGTCCGCCAGCGCCTCGGCCAGCCGCTTCAGGAGGACAACGCCCGCGCCGCTCCCCGAGACGGTCCCTCGGGCCCGCGCATCGAAGGCGCGGCAGTGGCCGTCCGGCGACGCGATCCCTCCCTCCTGGAACAGATACCCCGTACGGTGCGGAAAGTTGACCGTCGAGCCCCCGGCGAGCGCCATTTCGCACTCGCCATTGAGCAACGCCTGGCCGGCCAGGTGGACGGCCACGAGCGCGGTCGAGCAGGCCGTCTGCACGGCCAGGCTCGGGCCGCGGAGGTTCAGCCGGTACGACGCCTGGGCCGTCAGGAAATCCTTGTCATTGAACAGCTTGATCTGGCTCCATCCGGTCACGAAATCGACGTTGGGCAGGACATGGACGACAAAATAGGAAGGCGAGGCCGAGCCGCCGTAGACGCCGATCTTTCCCGGATGGGACAGCGGGACGTAGCCGGCATCCTCGCAGGCCTGCCAGCAGCACTCCAGAAACAGGCGCTGCTGGGGGTCCATCAGCTCGGCCTCGCGCGGAGTGAGGCCGAAAAATCCGGCATCGAACAGATCGACTCCCGCGAGCACTCCGGCCGCGGGGATGTAGTCCGGGAGGCTGCGGAGCTCCGGCGGCACGCCGGCCGCAGCCAGCTCCGCGTCGTTGAAAAACGTGATCGATTCGCGCCCGTCAGAGAGGTTGCGCCACAGCTCGTGAACGTTCGCGGCCCCGGGGAAGCGCCCGGCCATGCCGATGATCGCGATCGCGTCTGAAGAGATCCCCGAGCCGCTCATCGCGCCGCCTCCACCGCCACGGAGGCGGAGGCCGCCAGCCGCGCCGCGCGGCGCTCCCCGCGGGCGAGCCGGTGCGCTTCGGCGGACCGCCCGAGCTCCTCGGGGGACGGCGTCGCGTCCCCTCCTCCATCCAGGTATCCGGCCAGCGCCGCCACCGTGGAGAACCGGAACAGCTCGACGACCTGCACCGGCCGCCCGAGCCGCTGGCCGAGCGCGCTCGCCGCCTGGATCATCCGCAGGGAGTGGAGGCCGAGATCGAAAAAGCCTTCGTCCCGCCCGACCTGCTCGACCCCCAGGACCTCGGCCAAGGCCTCGGCCACGAGCCTCTCGGTCGGCGTCCGCGGACCGATCACCGGCCGCCGCGCCGGCGCCTCCAGGGCCTCGGGAGGCGGCAGCGCCGACCGGTCCACCTTGCCGCCCCGAGCCCGGGGGAGCTCGGGCAGAACGACGAAGGCCTCCGGGATCATGGCATCCGGCAGACGGAGGCGGAGCAGATCGCGCAACGCCTGCGGCGAAAGGTCGCCGCCCGGCGCCAGGCGCCCGCGCTCGGCCGTCCACACCTCCTCCCGCGCCCGCGGGTGCACGGCGTAGAGGTTGTACCGGTCCGTCCCGGCGAGCAGCTCGTCCTGCTCCACCCGGACCCGGAAACCGCGCCGCGCAAGGAGCGCGCGGATCTCCGCGATCCCCTCTCCCCCTCCGCTGTGCGGCTCCCCATGCGCTTCGAGGACGACCTGATCGATCCGCTCCCAGTCGGCGTCGTCGATGCCGCGCAGCACGTCCAGCTCCGCCCTCTGGACGTCGATCTTGAGCAGGTCGATCCTCTCGATCCCCTCGTCTCGCAGCACGGAGGAAAGCCGGCGCAGCGAGGACTCCACCTCCCGCCCCTCGAAGCGGCCGGCCAAGAGCTCGTCGGCGCCGGCGAGCAGCTCCTCCGCCCCGGCCTGGCCGCGCTGCCGCTGGTTTTCGAGGAACCGCTTCACCACCTCCACCTCGGACGCGGGGCTCGCGTAACGGCTCTGCCCCGACATCATCGAGTAATGGGGGTAGTAGAGGAACCGCTCGGTTTTTTCCCGGTCGGACAGGCCGAACGGAAAGAGCTTCGCGCCGAGCCCGTACCAGTCGCAATTGAGCCGCAGGTTTTCGAAGATCGCCGGCACCGGCTCGAAGGCGTAGACGCGCGGCCGCGCGCACTCCTGGTGCGCGAACAGGGTGAACATCCCGATGTTGGCGCCGACGTCGAAGATGCAGGCGTCCGGCGGCAGGGCGATGCCGTGGCGCACGTAACAGCGCTTGGCGAAGATCTCGTCGTAGAGATAGGCGGTTTCGTTCGGGTTTTCGTGCGCCACCGAGAGCCCGTTGGGCAGCCGGAACGGCGGCCGCGCGCCCCCGCTCGCCGGCAGCCGCAGCCGGGGCACCACGTACGCCACCAACCGCTCTTCTCCGGGGCGGTCCGCGCGCAACGCCACCACCGCCTGCCCGGCCTCCGGGTGCTCTCTCAAAGCCGCCTCGATCTCGCCGAGCTCGATGCGCACGCCGCGCAGCTTCACCTGATGGTCGAGACGGCCGAGCAGCTCCAGTTGGCCGGCCGGCCCGTTCCCCCGCCACCGGGCCCGGTCGCCGGTGCGATACAGGCGGGCTCCCGGCACCGGGCTCAGCGGGTGGGGAACGAACCTTTCCGCCGTCCACCCGCCCTGCCCCGCGTAGCCCAGGGCCAGGCCGGTTCCGCCGAGGCAGAGCTCACCCGGCACGCCGGCCGGCACCGGCCGCAGATTTTCGTCCAGGACCCATGCCTCGACATTGGCGAGAGGACCTCCGATCGACGGCGCCGCCGTGGCGCCGACCCGCTCGGCGGTCGCGTCGACCGTACACTCGGTGGGGCCGTAGACGTTGTAGACGTCCACCCGCCTCTCCGCGGCCAAGGCCTCCCACAGATCGGTCTCGAGCGGCTCGCCGCCGGCCAGGAGCGCACGCGGAGCCCGTCGCTCCGGAGCGAGAAGGCCGGCCGCGAGGAGCGCCCGGAGCTGGGTCGGCGTGCAGTCCAGGACGTCGAGCCCGGAGCGGTCCAGGAAATCCACGAACGCCCGGGGGTCCAGCCGGGCCTCCTCGGGCACGAGGACCAGAGTCCGGCCCCGGAGGAGCTGGACCACCTGCTTGATCGATCCGTCGAAAAACAGCGGCGCATTGAGGCCCACCCGCAGGGGATGAGACGCCGAAAGATCCTTGTAGACCGACCGCTCCAGCGCGTCGGCCAGGTTCACCACGGACCGGTGGCGGATCATCGCCCCCTTCGGACGGCCGGTCGAGCCCGAGGTGAAGATCACGTAGGCCAGGTCCTCGGGGGAGCCCGCGGGCTCCAGGTTTTCGCCGGACTCCTTGGCGAGGGCCGCGGCGCAGGTGTCGAGCTCCACGAGCGCCACGCCGCTCGCGGCCAGCCGCGACACCATCCAGCTCCGGGTCAGGACGACCGGCTCCGTGCCGCTCCCTCGCGCCAGATCCTCCAGCATTCGCGCCAGGCGCCGGGCCGGCTGCGACGGGTCCACCGGGACGAAGGCGCCTCCCAGCTTCAGGACGGCGAGCAGGGCCACGATCTGGTCCGCGGAACGCTCCAGGGCCAGCACCGCGCGGCAGCCGGCGCCGAGGCCGCGGCGCCTCAGGAACCGCGCCAGGCGGTTGGACTTCCGGTTGAGCTCGGCATAGCTCAGCGCCTCCGGGCCGGCGGTCACGGCCACGGCATCGCCCTCGAGCTCGGCCCGGGCCTCGAACAGCCGGTGCACCGAGGCGTCCCCGGGGAGGCTCCCCGCGGGCCCCTGGCTCCACGCCGAGAGCGCCCGCCGCTCCCCCTCCTTCAGGAGGTCCAGGTCTTCGAGCCGGGCACGCGGCGCCGCGGCGAGGCTGTGCAACAGCCGCTCGAACCGTCCGAGCAGCGCGGCCGCCTTCGGCGCGCGCCACAGAGAGGCGTCATACCCCAGCTCGAAATCGAGCCCGCCGGCCGAGCGCTCCGCCGACAGGCGCAGCTCGAACGGCTCCTGGATCGCGCGGCAGGATTCCAGGGAAAACCGGAGGCCGCGGGCTTCGGGGAGCCGCGGCACCTCGGCGAAGTCGAACAGCACCGGAAAGCCGGGAGCGTCCGACCAGTCCTCCCAGACGAAATGCTCCTGCCGCCCCTCTCCCTCTTCGAGAGCGGCCTGATTGGCTGCGGCCAGGTCCTCCATCCGAAGCCCCCGCCGGAGCGTGCCGCGGACCGGCAGGAAGCGCGCGCAGAGCCCCAGGGCTTCGGAGAGCGGCTCGATCCGCCGGCCGTCCGCCAGGCACCCCACGACGATCTCCGGCTGCCGGAGCAACCGCCAGAGCACCGTCTGCCAGCCGCTCAGGAGGAGGGCCGGAAGCGGCACGCCCCACTGCCGGGCACAGGCCTCCAAGGCTGCGGCCAGGCCACCGGGCAGAGACAGGCCCTGCGACGCGGGAGCGAAACCCGGCTTTCCAGCGTGGGCCGGCCGGCCGCGGAGGAGGGCCAGATCGGGCAGAGGGCACCGGCCCGCGCGCCAGGCCTGCCGGCGGTCCGCGGCGCCCTCGCCCTCGAGCAGCTCGTTCTGCCACTCCGCAACGTCGGCGTACTGAATGCTCGCGGCCTCGCCGCCCCCTCCGGCCGCGAGAGCGATCTCCAAGGCCAGCCGGCGCAGCGCCGGCTCGTCGGCCGCGAGCGCGGGGAGGGAGATCCGCAGCCGATGCTCGCGCGCGGCCGCTCGCACCAGGGTGAAGCGCGCCACCGGGCCGCGTTCGAGATCCGCGGCCTCGAAGGGTGATTCCGTCGCCGGTTGCCCGATCCGGAACGAGAAGATGGGCCGCTCGCCGATTCTCTGGACCGGCAGCCCCATCCCGGGCAGCCGGAGGTAGGTGGTGCGGAGGATCTCGTGTTTCTCCACCACGGCCTCCAGGGCGCGCCGCAGCACGAGCGGATCGAGGTCTCCCTCGATCCCGAGAGCCGCCCGGGCCGGCCAGGCCGGGCCGCCGTTCTGCGCCTGCCAGAGCCGCCGCTGTTGGGGGGAGAGCCGGAAACCTTCGAGAACCTCTCTGCTCATGCGTTGCTCCTGGGGGTCGTTCCGTGCCACGCTCGTGGGTCGGGAAGCCGTACCAAGCAACGGACGTGCCGTTCAAAGTCCCGTCAACAGCTGGAAAAATCGTGGTTTGAGCCCGGGAGCGGGGCTCTCGTTACTCGACGGCGGGTAAAACGTTTCTCAAGATCGACCGCTACCTTCCAGTTTCGAGAGCGACAGATCATCGCCGTCGAGCTTGCGAATCTCCGTGGGCGCCGCTGGCAGAGAAAGCTTCGAGAGGAGCCGGAAGCTCCGGTCGAAGAAGGAAACGGCCCCGCCGGAGAAGAGCTGCCTCGTCCGGCGGTCCGCGAGGCTCGATTCGCCGACGACGACCGTCTCGCGGTCGACCGACAGGCCGCGGGTGAAAGCGGGGCCGACGTCGACGACCACGCCGTGCTCATCGACCAGGGTGCCTCCCCGCGAGTCGCAGACGAGGAGCCGGCCGTCTTCCAGAAAAACGATGTTGTGGCACAGGGCGCCCGGCAGCCGGGTGACCGACTGGACGTTGAAGTCGCGGTCGCAGCGGACCAGCTCGCTGTTCTTCCCCGTCTTCACTCCGCCGTTGTGCTTGAGCAGGTAGATCTCGTCGCCGCGGCCGAGGATCGAGTTGACGTGCACGTAGCCGCCCTCCCAGTCGTCCATCTCGGCCGGTCCGAGCGGCTGGAGGCGGCGCTCGACCTCGAATTTTTCGTTCAGGATCACGATCGCCTGGTTGTAGGTGTCGACGACGGCCAGACGGTCGCCCAGGAAATCCATCTGGTGGCACCCGTTGTCCAGGCCGCGCGCCAGGACCTCCGCGCCGCGGACGAAGCCGTCCGCGAGATCGAGCCGCAGGATGCGTCCCCGCTGCACTTCGGAGACCAGCGGACCGTTCGCCTGGAACAGGTAGAGCGCCGGGCCGCGGACGGTCACGCCGAAGAACTGGCCGTCCACGATCTTCGCGAACCGCTCGCGGTTGATCGCATAGACTCCCTCCCGCGTGGCGACCACGTGGGTGAAGGGCCGGAGATCGCGCTCCGCGAGCGAGATCCGGTCCCGGCGATAGGCCAGGGCGTCGAAGACACCGAATTGCAGGCTTTTCCGGAGCGTGACCCGCTTGACCTTGGACCAGCGGGAGAGCCGGCGCCCCACGGCCGCCGGCGTCAGCCGCTCGGGCTGTTCCCGGGGCCGTTCGGTCAGGGTGATCTCGTTGCCGTCCGGATCGTCGAACGAAGCGACCCGGATCCCGGGTCCCCGGCGTTGTACCGGGACGCGCACTTGGGCGCCCTGGGATTTCACGCGCTCGAGCGTGGCGTCCAGGTCCCCGGTTTCGAAAGCGATCCTCACCGCTCCCACGCCGCAGCGGCTGCCGGGAAAGTTGGCGGCCGGATGGATCGAGAGCTGGGTCTGTCCCACGCTCGTGAAGTGGAATCTCTGGGGCCGGCCGTATTCGTCCGACCGGAACTTCACGCCCAGGACCTCGCGGTAGAAGGCGAGCAGCCGCTCGGGATGCTCCGAGACCAGGGCGATGCTCGAGACGAATTCGACGCCGTTCTGTCCGTTCATGATCGAAAGAGGGTCCTCAGGCGCCGGCCGTTCCGGAGTCGGAGAGCTGCCGGAGGAAGATCTCCAGGGAGAGGATCTGCCAGAGGATCCGGTGCCATCCCTCTTCCGCCTGCCGGTTGCGGTACTTGGCGATCAGTTTTTCGAGGTTCGCGCGATTGTAGATCTCCCGCTCCAGGGTCCGAGGCTCGGAGAGCAGGTCGAGCGCCGGCCCCAGCGAGCCGGCCTCGTAGCACCAGGTGAGGGCCTCGGCCCAGTAGCCGCGCTTTCCCTGGGGGATGAACGGGCGCGGCACGTAGCGGTCGAGCACGCGGCGCAGCAGGGCCTTGGTCTCCTGGGGGTTGGCCTTGAGCTCGTCCGGAAGCGTGAACGAGAAGCGCACCACGTCGTCGTCGAGATAGGGGTAAAGCGCCTCGGCTCCGAGTTGCTGCGCGAGCGCCGAGCCGGTTCCGATCACGTGTCTCGACATGAAGCCCATCACCTGGCTGACCGCGTAGCGGTCGAAGGGGCGGCTGGGGAGCTCCGGGGCGAGGAGGCTCACGAAGTCGTCCTGGTTGCCGAAGGGGAGAGGGACGATCAGCCGGATCCCGCCCGGATCATAGGGCTGGGGGACGTAGTCGAAGAGATTCTGCCGGGAGTCGTCGAACGACTCGTAGGAGCGGCTTCCGAACAGCGCGTCGCCGCCGACCCCGTTGGCGAAGGTGCGGGCGATCCGGCTCGCCACGGTCGAGATGCTGGTCAGCGGCAGCCCGAGCTGCGCCCAGCCCGGCTCGCCGACGATCCGCACGAGAGTCGCGATGCCGTCGAGCAGGGACTGCCCGTCGACGTGATAGGGAAATCCGTGATGGTCGCTCCCCAGGTGCGCGGCGATCCGCGCGGCGTTCGGGGATTCGTCCCCACCCGGCATCCCCTGCGTGATGGTGGTGAGCCGCCCCGAGATCTCCCGGGTGTAGGCCGCGACCAGGGCCGAGTCGGCGCCGGAGCTCAAGAGGACTGCATGGCTCGGGTGCAGGCCGAGCAGGCGCCGGACGCTCTGGCGCATCAGCCCGTCGAGCTGGCCGGCCAGCTCTTCGACCGGAGCGGAGCTCGGAGTGGCCTCGCGCGGCATCGGCGCGGGGAGAGACGTCCGCTCCCCGCCGCGGGTGAGCGTGACGATGGAGCCCTGAAAGACCCGCCGCACTCCGGCAAAGCAGGTCGTCGTGCCGTAGTTGGCGCCGGCCAGGAGGTTCGAGGAGAGCCCCGCCGGATCGAGGGACAGAGGGCTTTCGGAGAGCCGGGGGAGGATCGGGATCTCGGAGCCGAAAAACACGGCCTCGCCCGCGGAGGTCCGGAAGAGCTTGCGCTGGCCGAACTTCGCGACGTGGAGGACCAGCCGCTTCTCGGCCTTGTCCCACAGAGCCAGGCTGTAGCCGCCGTTCAACCGGGCGAAGAGATCGTCTCCGTGGCGCTCGTAGAGGTCCAGGAGGAGCGCTCCGCGTCCCCTCTCCGGAGCCGGGACCCCGGCCAGATCGTCCAGATTGACGATGTAGCCCTCGCAGGCGAGCACCTGGCGCTCGGATTCGTGGATCTCGGCAAAAGAGCCGTGCTCCCGGCCCTCGTCGAAGCGGCTCGCCACGACCGCTCCGAAGCCGGGGCCGGCGTAGATCTGGACGTCGTGATTGGGTCCGGAGAAGCGGGACCCCGCCGACTGCAGAAGCCCTGCTCTCTGTTCGGCGCCTTCGAGAAACGCGTAACCCGCGAGGCCACTCATGGTCGATCTCCGGAAAAGGAAGAGGTTTCGATCCGGCCGTAGTCCAGCTTGGTGATCCGGTCGGCGACGGCGTAGTAGCGGTCGTCGTGACTGATCACGATCACCGTCTTGCCGCGCGCTTTCAAGCCCGGGAGGATCTGGTGATAGAAGATCTCTTTGAACAGGGGATCCTGGTCCGAGGCCCACTCGTCGAAGAGATAGACCGGCCGGTCTTCGAGATAGGCGGTGAGCAGGGCGAGGCGCTTGCGCTGTCCCTGGGAGAGGTCGAGCGTGGAGAGCGTCCCCCCGTGGACCTTCACTTTGCGGTCGAGGTGAAGCTTGGAAAGATATTCGCCGGCCCGCGCTTCCAACGATTCGCCACCCAGCCCCAAAAGGTTTTCAAACAGGTGGAAGTCGGCAAAGACGACCGAGAAGAGCTGGCGGTAGCGGTCGCGGTTTTCGTCGGTCACCGGCACGCCGTCCCACCGGATCTCGCCCCCCTCGGGGGTGTAGAGGCCGGCCAGGAGCTTGGCGAGCGTCGTCTTGCCGCTGCCGTTTCCGCCGATCAGGAAGTGCAGCTCGCCCGGCCGGAAGCAGAGGTCGATGGGGCCGAGGGTGAAGGCGCCGTCTTCCTGCTCGCGGTGGTAGGTGTGGGTCACCGAGGAGAGCTCCAGCCGCTCGAAGCCCGAGCGGTCCGCTTCGAGCGCTAGTGGCGCCTCGGCTTCGCGGGCCTCTTTTGCGAGCGACAGGCCCAGGCTTTCGACCTTCTGGACCGCGACCGCCGCCCGGCTCAGGTCGGGCAGGCGCCCGAGCAGGATCTCCAGGGGCGTCCTCATGTAGAGGAGGATCAGGACGTAGCCGGTCATCACCTCGCCCGGGGCCGTCCGGAACCGGGGCAGGATGAAGAGCAGGAGGCCGATGACGGCGAAAAACAGCAGGCGGCCGCTGTTGTTGCCGATCGCCAGGATGGCGTTGCCCCGAATGCCGTGATCGCGGATCGCTTCTCCCGTCGGCTCGAGCACCTCGGTCACGAAAGCCTCGCGCCGCAGGCGGTGCATCTTGAGCTCCTTGATCCCCTGGGTCAGGCCGCGGAAGTGGCCGAACATCGCGTCGAGCTCCTCGCGCATGCGCCGGAAATACCGCATGGCCCGGCCGACCGGCAGCTTGTAGGCGGCGGTGCCCACGACGAGGCAGCCGAGCACCAGGAGCAGGATCGAGACCGAAAGCCACCCCAGATAGATCAGGCAGCCCAGCAGGATCGCCGCGTGCATGGCGATGAGCGGCAGATCGATCAGGGCGGTCGTGATCGTTCCGACGTCGTCCGAAAGGTTGGCGAGCAGACGGTGCGCGCCGATCTCTTCCAGTTGGCGGACCGGCGCGGCGAGGATGCGGCGGCAGAGCTGCACGCGCAGATCGAAGACGGCCTGGGCCCCGATCTTCGCGACCAGGAACTGGGAGACGAACCCGCTGGCGGGAACGATCACGCAGAGCCCGAGAAAGGCCCAGGCGAGAGCGGAGCCTGGCGCGCCGGAGGCGGCGAGCGCCTTGTTGATCACGATGAGGATGCCGGCTCCTCCCAGGCCGCTGACCAAGCCGGCGAGCAGAACGATCGCAAGGCTCCCCCGGGACAGCCGGATCGCGCGAGAGGTCTGCAGCAGAAAGGTAAGGAATCGATAGATGTCTCGCATCCGTGCCCCGGTCGTCGCGGGCGGTCCGGGAGGGGCGCGAAGCCCCTCCCGGAGCCCAGGGTGGCTAGGGGAGCTTGATCATTTCGTTTTCGACGGGGATGTAGTGCTCGATGATGTACTCGCCAATCCAGATGCCGATGACCGGCGCCGTGGCCTCGGTCAGCAGGACGTCGAGCTCCTCTTCCTTGCCGTCCCGCATGACTTTGTAATTGAGGATGTCTCCTACCTTGAACTTGGAGCTCGCCTTGGCCAGCTCGGGCAGCGAGTTGTACTTGACTCCGTTCAACGAGACGATGACGTCCCCTTCCTTGAAGCCGCCCTTTCTGGCGGGCCCTTCGAGCGCCGTGCCGTTGACGACGATCTTGTCTTCGAACTGGGTGAGCGACATGCCGATCCAGCCGCGCTTCTGGAACTCCCGGGCGATCTCGTTGACGCAGGTCTGGAAATCCTTGGTGCACTTCTGGAAACCCTGCGGGGCGTTGGCCGGGGCCGCTGGGGCAGGGTCCTGGGCCTGGGCCGGCAAGGTCAGGCAGAGGGCGAGAGCCGGAAGGACGAAATGCTTGAGCTTCATGGTTGAACCTCCATCGTGATCGATCGTCGATCGTTTGAAAAGGGCCCGGTGTCTAGGACCCGAGCGGTCTGCGAAAGCCTTGGTCGTCTCACTTCCCCGGAGCGGCGGGAGGAGCGCTGGTAGGCACGGGTTTCACGGTCCTCAGATAGTCGTAGATCGCCCCCAGGTCCTCTTCGCTCATCCGCGCGAGGTCCGTCCAGGGCATCACGGTGCTGGGGTTTCCAGCCGGGGCGCGGAGCTTGCGCGCGCCGTCGGAAGCGAAGGCTTTGAACCGGCCGATGAAGCTGTCCCTGGGCTTGCCTCCGGTCGACGTGCCCGCAGCGGGAGAGATGTTGAGAGAGACGATGGGCTCGCGGGTGGGGATCTGGAACGTCCGTCCGCCTCCGAAGCTCTCGGTGTGGCAGAACTGGCAGTCCGAGAGCGTCACCAGATACTTGCCCAGGGCCACCGTGTCCGAAGGATTCGGGCGAGGCTGCGGCTTGTACGGCCGGGCCTTCGCCTTCTTGCCCGCGGCCGCCGCGGGCTTCGGCACCGCGTTGGGAATCGCGGGAAGGGTCCTCAGGTAGGCCACCACCGCCGTGACGTCGTCCGCGGCCATGTGCCCGTACTCCTCGTTGGGAAGAAAGGAGTGCACCGGTGTGCCCCGCTTCCCCACTCCCTCGGTCAGGGCGCGGAAGACCTCCTTGTCGGTCCAGTCGCCGATCCCGGCCGGCGTGATGTTGGCGGAGTACAGGTCGAGCCCCAGATAGTCGAGCTTGGCGCCCTTGCCCTCGGTGCCGGGAACGATCGGACCCGCGTAGAAGGCCCAGTTGCGCTCCGAATGACAATTCATGCAGTTGGCAACGTGATTGGCGAGATATCTCCCCCGCTCGATCTGGTCCGGAGTCGCGGAGCCGGCGTCGGAATGGCCGGCCAGCACCAGGCCGAGGACGGTTGCGGTAATCGAGATGCAGTGAAAGACACCCCGCCTCTCCAAGATGTTTTTCATGTCTTCTCCTTGCGGGCGCGCCGCAATTCTACTACACGACTTTCCGGAGCCTGCTCCCTCTCCCGAGGGCTCTGCCGGCGGGGCAGGAAGGAGGTCTCCGGGACTTCTGCGCGAAAAGGACGTCATCACTTCGAGAGGTCCTCCAGAACCTGGCGGAAGCGGTCCGCCAACGTTTCCGAGTGCGGCGGCCGCAGCATCGAGAAATGGTCTCCGGAGACCTGGACGGTCCGCGCTCTCCCCGCAGCCAGATCCGACCAGATCCTCTCCGTCTCCGGAGATCCCTCCGGCAGCAGGAGGGTGACGGACCCTCCGCAGGCCCGCGGTTCGTAGCCGCGGGCCGCGAGGGCGTTGGCCTTGAACACCGCGAACAGGCGGCGCACCTGCTCCGCGTCGATCTCCGGCGGCAGGATTCCGGAGCGCCGCGCCTCCTCCCCGAGCCGGTCCAGGAGGTCCTCGACGGGAAGCCGCGCGAGCTCTCCCTCCGCCGGGATGGGGAGATCCCTCCCGGAGAGGCCTGCCAGGTCCCGCGCCAGCGCCGCGATCAGAGACAAGTCGTCCGCGGGCAGGTTGGGATCTCCGGGGATCGTGGGGTCGAGCAGCGCGAGGAGAGCGATCTCTCGGCCTCGCGCGCGGAGTTGCCGGGCCATCTCGTACGCCACCAGGGCCCCCATGGACCAGCCGCTCAGGAGACACGGGCCTTCCGGCTGGACGGCGGAGAGGATCTCGGCATAGCGCTCCGCCATCCGCTCGATCCCCGAGAGCACCTCCTCCCCCGGCTCGAGACCGGGGGCCTGGAAGCCGTAGACCGGCCGCAGCAGGTCCAGGCGGCGGGCGAGATCGAGATAGCAGAAGACGCTGCCCCCCACCGGATGGACAAAGAACAGCGGCGCGCCGGAGCCGGCCGGCTGGATCTCGACCAGGGGCGAAGAAGCCTGCCGGGGCTCCCGGCGCAGGGCGGCCGCGACCCGCTCGACGGTCGCCCCTTCGAGGAGCGCGGCCAGAGGCAGCTCCCGGCCGAGCTCGCTGCGGATCCGGGCGGTCAGGCGGACCGCGAGGAGCGAGTGGCCGCCCAGGGCGAAGAAGTCGTCCAGCACCCCGACCGGCCGGACGCCGAGCACCTCCTCCCAGATCCGGGCGAGGGCGAGCTCCAGAGAGTCGCGGGCGGGGAGGTGGGCCGGGCGCGCCGCCGCGGGAGCCAGGGCGAGGAGCGCCCGGCGGTCGACCTTCCCGTTGGCGGTGAGGGGCAGCTCTTCGAGGACCTCCAAAGCCCGGGGGACCATGTAATCGGGGAGGCTCCGGCCGAGGAAATTCCGGATCTCGTCCACCCCGGCCGGGATCTCCGGATCGAGGACCAGGAAGGCGATCAGGTGCTTGCCCGACGGGGTGTCGTGCGCCAGCACGGCCGACTGCCGCACGGCCGGATGCTGGTCGAGGGCCGCTTCGATCTCCCCCAGCTCGATCCGGAAGCCGCGGACCTTCACCTGGTTGTCGATGCGGCGCAGGAAGTCGAGGCTGCCGCCGGTCCGCCAGCGCGCGAGGTCGCCGGTGCGGTAGAGGCGGGCTCCGGGCTCCGGGCTCCACGGGTCGGGCACGAACCTCTCCGCCGTGAGGCCGGGCCGGCCGGCGTAGCCCCGCGCCAGGCCCGCGCCGCCGACGTGAAGCTCCCCCGCCACTCCGATCGGCACCGGCTGGCCGTGAGAGTCCAGCAGGTACACCGCGAGGTTGGCGATCGGACGGCCGATCGGGGGCGCGGTCCGGTCTCCGGAAACGACCGGGGCCCAGGTCGTCACGACGGTGCTCTCGGTGGGCCCGTAGTGGTTCACCAGCCGGCAGGGGAGCGGCTCGGGGCCGGGCTCGTGGAGCCGGTCGCCGCCGGTCAGCAGAGCCCGGAGCGCCAGCCGCTCCGGCCGGGGGCTCGCGAGGAGGCTCTCGGCCAGCGGGGTCGCGAGGAACGCGAGCGAGATCTCCTCGGTCTCCAACCAGCGCTCGAGCCGGGGAGCGGACACGCGCGTCTCCGGGTCGGCCGGCAGGTGGAGGCTGGCGCCGGCGGCCAGGTACGGCCAGATCTCCCAGACCGAGGCGTCGAACGCGAGGGACGCCAGATGGGAGGCGCGGTCCTCGGGCGTCACCCCATAGGTCTCCACGTGCCAGAGGACCAGGTTGAGCAGACCCTGGTGGGTGAGCATCACCCGCTTGGGCCGGCCGGTCGAGCCCGAGGTGTAGATGAGGTAGGCCAGGTTCTGCGGACCGGCCTCGCGCCCGAGCGGAGCCGGAGGCTCCTCCTCCGGCGCGTCCAGGCCGGCGTCCAGCCGGATCTCCGTGCCCCGGTGCGGGGGCAGGGCGTCCGCGAGCCTCTCCTGGGTGAGGAGGACCGGCGCGGCGACGCCCTCCCAGGCGTCCTCCAGCATCCAGGCCAGCCGCTCGGAGGGGGCAGCCGGGTCCAGGGGGACGTAGGCGCTGCCGGCCTTGAGAACCCCCAGCATGCCCACGATGAGATCGGGGGAGCGCTCCGCGCAGAGGGCGACCACCCCTTCGGCACCGATCCCCAGGGCCCGCAGGCGGCGGGCGAGCCGGCCGGCCCGGGCGTCGAGCTCGGCATAGGTGAGCCGCTCCCCGCCCATCGCCACGGCCAGGGCTTCGGGGCGCAGCCGGGCCTGCTCCTCGAACAGCTCGTGGACGCACCGGGCGGGCCGGAGGGCCGCCGTGTCGTTCCACTCGCGGAGGAGCTGGGCCCGCTCGGGCTCGCCGAGGAGCGGCAAGACGGACAGCCTCTGCTCCGGGTCCCCGGCCGCGGCTTCGAGCAGGCGCTCAAAGCTTGCGAGCAGGCGGAGGATCGTCGGGCCGTCGAACAGATCGGTGTTGTACTCGAGCGCCGCGGCCAGGCCGCCGGAGCGCTCCGCGAGCGTCAAAGTGAGGTCGAACTTCGCCGTCCCGGTCTCCTCCTCGAGGGCCGCCACGGTGAGGCCGGGGAGCGCGAGCGGCGAGGCCGGTGCCGCGTGGGTGAGCTGGAACACGACCTGGAAGAGGGGCGGATGGGAGAGGCTCCGCTCCGGCTGGAGCTCCTCGACCAGCTTTTCGAACGGCAGGTCCTGGTGGGCGTAGGCCTCGAACGCCGCTTCGCGCACCCGGTCCAGGATCTCCCCGAAACCGGGGTCTCCCGAGAGGTCGCCGCGCAGCACGAGGGTGTTGACGAAGAAGCCGATCAGCCCTTCGGTCTCGATCCGGTTGCGTCCCGCGACGGGTACGCCGACGCTCACGTCGTCCTGCCCGCTGTAGCGGGCGAGGAGGCTCTGGAACGCGGCGAGGAGCGTCATGAAGAGCGTCGCTCCCCGCTGCCGGCCGAGCTCCGCGAGGCGGCGGGAGAGATCTCCGGGCAGCTCGAGCGAGCGGCTCGCGCCGCGGAAGGTCTGCACGGACGGGCGCGGGCGGTCGGTCGGCAGCTCGAGGACCGGCGGCGCACCGGCGAGCCGGCGGCGCCAGACGTCGATCTCCGCCTCCAGGACCTCCCCCTGGAGCCAGCCTCGCTGCCAGACCGCGAAGTCTGCGTACTGCAAGGGGAGATCGGGGAGCGGAGATGGAAGCCCTTCCGCGAAAGCCCCGTAGAGAGCCGTCACCTCCCGCCTCAGGACGTCGAGCGACCAGGCATCCCCGATGATGTGGTGGAGCCTCGCGAGGAGCAGGTGATCGCGCTCGCCCAGGCGGAGCAGCCGAGCCTCGAACAGCGGGCCGGCGGCCAGGTCGAACGGGCGCGCGGCCTCCTCGCGGGCGCGGCTCGCGAGCTCGGCCTCGCGCGCGGGCTGAGGCAGCGCGGAGAGGTCCACCCGCGGCAGAGGGAGCGGGCGCGCGGCCTCGACGATCTGCGCGGGCTCTCCCTCCCTGGAAACGATGCGGGTGCGCAGGGTCTCGTGGCGGCGGACGACCTCGCTCAGGGCGCGCTCGAGCGCCCCCGCGTCGAGCGGCCCGCCCAGGTGGAGCGCGATCGGCATGTTGTAGACCGGGCCCACGGCGTCGAGCTGGTCCAGGAACCAGAGCCGCTGCTGGGCGAAGGAGAGGGGGATCGCCCCGTCCCGCGCCACGGGCGTCAAGGGCGGCGGCTCCTTTTCGCCCTGCCGCTCCCGCCGCCCGCGCTCGAGGGCGGCCGAGAAATCGGCCACGGTGGGGGCCTCGAACAGGGTCTTGAGCGGCACGTCGAGGCCCAGCGCCCGGCGCAGCCGCGAAGTGACACGCGTCGCGAGAAGCGAGTGGCCGCCCAGGTCGAAGAAGCTGTCGCGCGCTCCGATCCGGTCCACGCCCAGAACCTCGGACCAGATCCCCGCCACCAGCTCCTCGGCCGGCGTCCGCGGCGCCACGTACGAAGCGTCCTCCGGCCCCCGCTCCCCTTCCGGCGCCGGCAGCAGGCGCCGCTCCACCTTGCCATTGGGAGACAGCGGCAGGGCCGCGAGGCTCACGAACGTGGACGGCACCATGTGCT
>DATEIO010000466.1:0-16522 GCA_035278895.1 Thermoanaerobaculia bacterium
CTGCGACGACTTCGGCCCCGAGAACGTGGGGATGCTCACGGGCGACGCCTCGATCAACCCGGACGCCCGGGTGATCTGCTGTACGGCCGAGGTGCTCGCGAACCGGGCTCTCCGCGAAGGGGACCGGCTCGACGTGCCCTATGTGGTGATGGACGAGTTCCACTACTACTCGGACCCGGAGCGGGGCGTCGCCTGGCAGATCCCCCTGATCACGCTGACGAAGACCCGCTTCCTCCTGATGTCGGCCACGCTCGGCGACGTGAGCGCCATCGAGGAGCGCATCGAGGCGCAGACGGGCATCGAGGTGGCTCTCGTCAGCTCGGAGCATCGGCCCGTCCCCCTGGATTTCGACTACCGGGAGACCCCCCTCCACGAGACGATCGAGTCGCTGATCAAGGACGGCAAGGCGCCGATCTACATCGTCAACTTCACCCAGCGCGAGTGCGCCGAGCTCGCCCAGGCGCTCACCAGCATGCAGATCACCACCCGCGAGGAGCGGGAAAAGATCCGCGACGCCGTGGGCGACTTCCGCTTCGACACCCCGTATGGCAAGGAGTTCCGGCGCTTCATCTCCTTCGGCATCGGGGTCCACCATGCGGGCCTCCTGCCCAAGTACCGGCTCCTGTGCGAGCAGCTCTCGCAGCAGGGGCTCCTGCGCGTCATCTCGGGCACGGACACGCTGGGCGTGGGGGTCAACATCCCCATCCGCACCGTGCTTTTCACCAAGCTCGCGAAGTTCGACGGCCGGAAGGTCTCGATCCTCTCCGTGCGCGACTTCAAGCAGATCGCAGGGCGCGCGGGTCGCAAGGGGTTCGACGTCCAGGGGAGCGTGGTCGCCCAGGCGCCCGAGCACATCATCGAGAAGAGGAAGAGCGAGCGGAGCGGCGGCAAGAAGGTCGTCAAAGGGCCAGCCAAGGGGGAGGTCTCCTGGAACCAGGAGACGTTCGAAAAGCTCATCGCCCGGCCGCCCGAGACGCTCAAATCCCGCTTCCGCATCACCCACGGCACGGTGCTGAACCTCCTGCAGAGGGACGCCGAGCTCGACGATCCGAACCTGCGGAATTTCGACTCCCTGCGGGATCTGATCCGCCGCAGCCACGAGGAAGAGGGCGCCAAGACGCGCCATCTCACCACGGCCGCCGTCCTCGTGCGCTCCCTCTACCGCGCGGGGATCATCCGGATGAAGCGGGACACGTCCACGAACTACCTCTGGGCCGTGGTGGCCGAGGACCTCCAGTGGGACTTCTCCCTCCACCACGTTCTTTCCCTTTATCTCGTGGAGACCCTGGGGAGCCTGGAGCCCGCGTCCGAAACCTACGTCCCCGACCTCATCACGCTCGTCGAATCGATCCTCGAGGACCCGGACGCCGTGCTCCGCAGGCAGGTCGACAAGATCAAGCAGGAGCTCGTGGCCCAGCTCAAGGCGGAGGGGATGGAGTACGAGCAGCGGATGGAGCGCCTGGAGGAGGTCACCCATCCGAAGCCGCTCGCCGATTTCATCTACGGCACCTTCAACCGCTTCCGGGGCAAGCACCCGTGGGTGGGGGGGCAGGACATCCATCCGAAGTCGATCGGCCGCGAGATGTTCGAGGGGTACATGAGCTTCGCGGACTACGTGAAGCGCTACGGCCTCCAGCGGAGCGAGGGCGTGCTCCTGCGCTACCTCTCGCAGCTCTATAAGACGCTCGACCAGACCGTGCCCGAGCCGTCGAAGACCGAAGGCGTGTGGGATGCCCTGGGCTTTTTCCGCGCCCTCGTCGAGCAGACCGACTCGAGCCTGCTCGAAGAGTGGGAGGGGCTGCTCCATCCCGAGATCCTGGTGCGCACCCGCCAGCGCGAGACCGCCCGGGAGATCCTCTGGCTCCAGGAGCTCCTGGCCGATCCCAAGACCTTCGCCGCCCGCGTCCGCGCCGAGATGCACCTCCTCGTCCGCGCCCTCTCGATCAAGGACTGGGAGGAGGCGACGAACCTCGTCAAGCAGGACGCGGACGAGCCCGAAACCGTCTGGGACACCGACCGCTTCGAAGCCGCCCTCGCCCCCTTCTTCGAGGAATACGGAGAGCTCCTCTTCACCCCCGAAGCCCGCCGCCACCAGTGGACCCACATCCGCCCGACCGGCGACCGCACGTGGGACGTCAGCCACACTCTCCTCGACCCCACGGGGGACAATCTCTGGGCGATCCAGGGACGGATCGATTTGAGAAACCCCGAGGAGGTCGAAGGGCCGATCGTGCGGGTGGAGCGGATCGGGGCGTAGGGCTTCTCAGGTCGATGCTGTAGCTGTTGGTAGGAAACCCAAAGTCGGCTGGCAACCCGCATCCCCTCCGAAAAAATTTGCAAGAGGTGTCTTCAAAAGTGCCGAAAAGGCGCGATCGTGAGTGTGAACCTGGTTCGGAACGAGACTCGGCACGGATAGGTTGGAGATCCCCACCTCGATGAGCTCGCTGCCGCGAGGAGTCAGCACGAGGCTTTCGCTGGCTCCACTAAACTGGGTCGCTGTAATCGTGATCTCCTTGGCATTGGTTTCGAACAGAAAATCCGTTTCCCGTGCGAAACCCTGAGGGGTGCGGCGGGCCGGATCACAGGATACGAGACCGTGCTCCAACACCACCCTGGCGGCCAAGGGGCGATGGGCCGGAGGGTTGGAGTCGAGGAAATCCGGATGGATGACGCCGTCGGACCCTTCCGTATCCAGGCGGAACATCAAAGAGAGCATCTGCTTGCGCAGACCGCGTACCTGGGCAGGGGTCGAGATCTTCACCTCCCGCCCGGCTAGCGGCCAAGCCCCCAGGAGATTCCCTGCCGGGTCTTCGAGGGCCTCGGCCGTCAAGCCTCCGGATACATAGTGCTCCGCGCGGAAAGTCAACGTCGCCCGATGTGGCTCAATCGGCGGACTCGCGTTGACTCGTGTGGTGTCGATGAGGAGGACCGGGATCGGCGAAGAGGCAGCGCCGTCCGCGAGAGAATCGACGGCGACCGTACAGAGCCCTCTGAACCGAAGCAACATTCTTGCACTCATTGGATCATCCCTCCCTTTGTTGTGAGTTCACCTGCCCGAGCCCTGGATCAGCTCGAAAGCGGCCCAGGTTCTGGGCTGCCGCAGGATCGGATCGGAATGGTGGATCGAGGAGATCTGGGCCTCCTGAAGCGCGCGGATCGGAGACGAGCCTTCCCGCAGCCGGCGATAGAACGTTTCGAAGAGCTCGGGGCTCGAGCCATCCTCGATGTCCCACAGAGTGGCCACGACCGCCGGAACGCCGGCGCCGAGGAACGGCCGCGCCAGGCTCAAAGCTCCTTCTCCCGGCGAGATCCGGGCTCGGGCGGTGCTGCAGGCGGCCAGCACCAGAAGCCGGGTGGACGAGAGATCCGAGCCGGCGATTTCGTGAGCCAGGAGCGTTCCATCGTCCCCGGCGCTCGGGTCCGGTGCCAGGAAGATCCGGGAGAGTGGCGGGAACTCCTGGTTGGAGAGGGCATGGGCGCCGAGATGAACGATTTCGGACTCCCGAAGAGTCTCGAGGAACGCTCGCTTTGTGGCCTCTCTTCCCAGGCGGACCTTGGCATGCGGATACAGCTCCGCGATCCGACGCGCCTCGACCTCCGAGCCGGGCAGAGGAGCCAGATCGGGGAAACGACCGAGGTCCACGGCCGGGTTGCCGATGGCGAGGAGCCGCTCGCCTCGGAGCTTTGCGAACACCGAATCCCTCTCCAGGGCGCGGAGCAGCAGGGTCGAGCTCGGCGACACCGCCACCGCGTGGTCCTCGATCAGGTACCGGCCGGCTATCGCGTCGTGAAGGCCGGCGAAAGGAACCTCGTGCAACCTCTTGTCGGGAACGAAGACCAGGGTCCCGTTCGCCGGGATGGCCGTCCGGAGCGGCAGGATCAGGAGGTCGTAGAGCTTCGAAGCGGCGCCACGGGGATCGAAGCGTGAGCCGCTGTGGATCTCTTGGGTGAGCGAGAGCGTCAGGGCGTTCAGATCCACCGCCCGGATCGGGATACGGACGAGCTCGGCGCGGGTCCGCGTCAGAACCCAGGCGAGGGTCGCGTCCTCGAGCACGGCGTAGTGGACGAGAGCCAGGCCGGCCGGCAGCCGCCCCAGGACCGCCCCGGGCTCGAGGACAGGCCCGGGGACCGGAGCCTCGCGGCCGCTCACGGTATCCAGGAGCTCGCGGGCCCGGGCGCGTTCCCCATACTCCAGAGCGCGCCAGGGATCGCGCCGCACATCGACCTGGAGGCGGATCATCTCGTCGAAGATCTCCCGCGACTGATCGAAATACGAGATGCGCAGCTCCTCTCGATCGACGCCGCCACGCCGTTGCTCGAAGGCTTCGATGCCCGCCCGGAAGTCGGCCTCTGCCAAGTCCTCCTGGCCCGCGATGCGATAGGCCTTTCCTCGTTCCAGGTAGATGGGAGTGGTCAACACCGCGTTGCCGGTCGCCGCGCGGCGAGCGAGGGCCGTGCTCAACTCGGCGACCGCTTCCGAAGGGTCGGAATCCCGGAGAACCTTCCCTCGGGCCAGGAAGAACTGGGCCTCCGAAAGCCGGTACATTCCAGGGTCCGAGACCTCCTGGATCGCCCGCCACGCCTCGTCGAGATCCCGGAGCGCCGCTTCGTCGTCGCCGATCTCCTGGAGGGTGGAAGCCCGCGAGATCAGCGCCTCACCGACGATGGCCGGCTTTGCCTCCTGACGCGCCTCGAAAACCGACTCGTTCTCGAAAGCCAGAGCCGCCCGGGGAAAGTTGGTCCTGCGCGCCGTCCTAGCGGATTGTTTGAGGATCGTCATCCGCCAGCGCCGGCGAAAAATGGAGTCGCGCAATCCGAGAGCCTGGTGGAGATGAAGAGTGGACGCGCGGGTTTCTCCCAGGAGGAGGAGCCCTTCCGAAATCAGGAAGTGGACCGACGCGGTGCTCTGGGCTTGGCGCGCCGCTTCGAACCCGGTGAGCGCCGCTTGGTAGCGCTCGATCGATTCACCGAAACGGCCCTGCTGGTTGTCGATCAGACCGATCATCCAGTCCTGATGGGCTCCGAGGACCGGATACGAAGCCCGGCGCTCGATCGCCTGGAATTCTTCGAGAGCGCGGGAAAGATCGCCGCTCCGGTAGGTGCAGAAGCCGCGATAGAACACCGCCCAGGCTTCGAAGGGGCTCCCCGCGGCCTTCAGGCGCAACCGCGCTTCGTCGAGAGGCCCGGCCGCTTCGGCAAGCTCCAGGGCGTCGTAGAGCTTCTTCCCCTGTCGAAACGCCCGGAATCCTTCGATCAAGCGCTCCTTTTGCGAGGTGTCCTGCGTACGGAGAGACCGGTGGATCACGGCGACCGAATCCCGGGCCATGGCGTCGCCGGTAACCTCGCGCAGGGCGTCCCCGATCACCTCCACGGCTTTCAAAAGCCGGGAAGCTCGCTCCAGATCGCCCGCGCCCTGGGCCTCGGCCCAGGCTCCGAAGAGCTCCTCTTCCACATGCTCTCGCGAAGCCTGAGGGAACCGGCGGACGATCTCGAGGACGACCGGGACGTTGCCGGCCTCGGCCCCGCGGGTCAGCCGGTCCCGCTCGGCCGGCCAGATCTCGGTCAGCGTCGGCTGCTGCAGGCGCTGAAGATGCCGTTTCGCCTCCTGGCCCCACTCCGAATCCGGATCGAGCTTCCGGTAGGCATTCCAGGCCTCGATCGCCTGCTGCCGGAGGAAGAGCTTCTCGGTGATTAGCGCCCGGTTGAATGCCGCCTCCTGCAGTGTCGGGTCGAGCCGGTCCGCCTCCAGGGCCTCTGAGAGAGCGCGGATCAGATCCTCGGGCCTCTGCCGCTCCTCGGCCTGCATGAGGTAGGCGGCCGCGAGATCGCTCCGCAAGGAGGGGACACCCGGGAACGATCCGGTCGCCCGTTCCAGCACCGCAACAGCGTCCGCGGTCCGGCCCGTCAGCAGAAAGGCGAGCCCCAGCGACTTCAGGGATTCCGGATCGGGTGTTTCTTCAGCCTTACGACGGATTCTGGTGATAATTGCGGCAAGGTCTTGGAGATTGTCGGCGGAGCGCGAGCGTCGCTGGTCTGCCGAAGATAGAGAAGGAGGAGGGATAGATGGAAGGCCGGTCAGGCGAGCCTCCAGTCCCGCGGCCTCTGCAAACTCGATCAGAGAGGCCGCGGGTCCCGAACTCGCCCAACCCCGCCATACGAAAGCCGGCAGAGCGATTCCGAGTCCCGCAAGAAGGAGTGCGCCGTAGCGAAGTCTTCGTGCGCCCAGCACCTTTCACCTCCCTCGCCCCCAAGGGGAACCCCTTGAGGGCTTTCCCTGATAGACGGCTGCAGTCCCTATTTTCGCAGATTCAAAGGGGCCGGTCATGAGGATCGAACTATTGCTCCGGTTTCCTGCAATCCTGTGGACTCCGGGGCCCTGCTCTGGAGTTGCCTGCGGGTTCCCATAGAGCTAAGATGGCCATCGAGATGGCCATCCGGAGGTGGTAATGGTCAAGAAGTATTCGATCGCGGAAGCCAGAGACAACTTCACCAGCGTCGTCCACGAAGCGGAAAAGGGCGCCAAAGTCGAGTTGACCCGGCGAGGACGGCCCGTCGCGGTGCTTCTCGGGGTCGAGGATTATGAACGGCTGTCTCGCCCCGCTCCCCGCTTCTGGGAAGCCTATGAGAAGTTCCGGCAGGAGTTTGACCTCGTAGATCTCGGGATCGACCCGGAGATCGACCTCTCGAATCTTCGGGATCCGTCCCCCGGACGCGACTTCGAATGGTGAATCTCCGGTTTCTTCTCGACAGCAACGTCGTCTCCGAGCCAACGAGGCCTTTCCCGAACCCTGGCGTCCTCCGCAGAATGCGGGAACACCAGGACAAAATGGGAATCGCGGCCATCGTCTGGCACGAGCTGCTGTTCGGTTGCGAACGGCTTCCTTCCTCGCGCAAGCGGAGCGCAATCGAGAGCTATCTTTTCGGGACGGTGCGGGTCCTTCCGATTCTGCCCTATGACCAGGCCGCTGCCGAGTGGCATGCGTCCGAGCGGGCTCGGCTGGTCGCCGCAGGCAGGACTCCCTCCTTCGCCGATGGACAGATCGCGGCGATCACAAAGACAAACGATCTGGTTCTGGTTACCGCGAACTGGTCCCACTTTGAGCCCTTCGAGGGTTTGCGCATTGAGAGCTGGATGGAGTGAGGGTCTACGTTGCCGCCTGAAGGAGTCATCTTCGTTTCTCTGCCAAGCCCCTCTTAGAAACCGTCGGCTTCAAACCGCAGCTCCGGGTTCCGCCGTGCTTTCTGTAGATAGTCGGCCATTCTTTCGATCAACCTCAGGGTGACCTCCTCGGCCTCGGCGGCCTGGCGGAAGAGCAGCAGGGCGGCGAGCGCTTCCTGGTGGAGGTCCCGCGATTCGAAGATGGGGAGCATCTCCGTTGCGAGCCGCTTCATCTCCCCGGTCTCGCCCCGTTTGGCGTAGATCATCGCGAGGTCGAGGGAGACGAGGGCGGCGTCGAAACCGATTTCCCGTTCGATGAAGGCGTCCCGCGCCTCCCGGAAGGCCACCTCCGCCTCGTCCAGCCGTTCGAGCCCGAGAGCGATTCGGCCCTCCAACCAGCGGAGCCGCACAAGGTTGATCCGTTCGGCGAGACGTAGGTACAGCTCGCGAGTCTCTTCGAGAGCCGTTTGGGCCTCTTCATGATGGCCGCCCTCGTTCAAGTACCAGACGAGGTTATGGCGCGCCGCGACGAGGAGTTGTGGTTCTTCCAGTATGTCGATCCGTGAAAGGCCCCGGCGAACCAGCCGTACTGCCTCCTTGAACCGGCCGGAGTACCCGAGAGCCGTAGCCTTCTTGATCAGGGCTCGTCCTTCCAGATGCCGGTCTTTGGCCTCGCGATAGATCGCAATGGCACGGTCCAGCAGACGGCTCGCCTCGTCGAAGCGGCCCTGGGCGTTCCGGAGCGAAGCGCGGAAGCTCAGGATCTGCGCCAGTGTGAGCTCGTCCTCGTCCCCCTTCCGATGGTGCTCCTCGGCGGTGTCGAGAGCTTCTTCCGCGCGGCGCAGGTCCGAGGCGACCTGATGAGCATTGCCAAGGTGGGCCCAGGCGAGAGCGCGGGTATCTCCAACCAAACCCTCTCCGTAATAGCCGGTGTCCAGCCGAGTGGAGACCTCGACCGCCAGATCCGCAAGATGGACAGCTCGCATTGGATCGGAAAACCAAGCCTCCCGGCTCCTCTCCAGGAGGAGGTGGCACAGCTTGAGGGCGTGGAAGCGCACTTCGGTGCGGACCATGGAGGAGCGCTCCGGTGCGGGCTTCGCCAGCAACTCGGAGAGGAGGTCCGCCGCGGCGTCGATCTCCTGGAGGATCTCCCGGAGCCGGCCTCCTGCGAGCCTGGAGGCCTTCCGGAAATCCGGGTTGGTCGGGTCGGGGCGGCGCTCGCTCATTCCTCGGGCTCCTTTCGGGATTTCGCCGAGCGGCTCCGGGCCTCCTTCGAGAGGGCCGCGAGGAGCCATCGCTCGGGGTCGTAAATCCGGCTCCACTTGTAGGAGAGGCGGACCAACGCCGCGCGGACCAGATCCTCCTGCTCGATCTCGGGGATCTCCCACTCGCGGAAGATCTCCACGATGCAGGGGCCGAGTCTCTCGGTCAGCCGGTCGAGATCCTCTTGTCGCGGGACGGCGGAAGATGGCATGTCTGGAAATCCCCTCCCGTTTCGCGAAGAACCGCCTCTAGAGAAGTAAGTAGCCGCAGGAGGGCAAAACGGGACACCGCGGGCTCGTTTCGAGGAAAACAGGGGGTTCCTCTTCCGGGAACCCCCTCCGGCCTCAGCCGTTCGGGTCGATCTGGCCCCGGTGATCCAGGTCTGAAGGCAAGGCGGCCTCGGGCGTGCCGTCGGGGTCGATCTGTCCCCGGTGCTTCACGCCGTCGGGGTCGATCTGCCCCCGGTTCTCGGTCTCCTCGCTCTTCAAAAGGCTGGAGGCGAGGTCCCACAGCCTGGAGAGGACGCCCCAGCTCCCGGTATCGTGGCTGAGCGCCCAACGCGGCTCCTGAGCCGCCGCGGCCGCCGGGATCAGGCATGCTGCGACGAGGACGGCGGCCGTCGCCCACTGGCGAAATCCGGTCCGATTCATGATGCGGACTCCTCCGGGCAGGACGCCCGCACGGCCGGGAGTGACCAGCGCGCCTGCCCCCGACTTCGTAGTGTGGGGCCGGCGGCTTCTGCGGACCACGAGCAGGCGCATTTCCAGAGTCAGCTGCCGATGGGCCATCGCACGCTGCGCATTTCCGGAGTCAGCTGCCGATGAGCCATCGCGCGCTGCGCATTTCCGGAGTCAGCTGCCGATGAGCCATCGCGCGCTGCGCATTTCCGGAGTCAGCTGCCGATGAGCCGTCGCACGCTGCGCATTTCCAGAGTCAGCTGCCGATGAGCCGTCGCACGCTGCGCATTTCCGTAGTCAGCTGCCGATGAGCCGTCGTGCGCTGCGCATTTCCGTAGTCAGCTGCCGATGGGCCGTCGTCGGCTGCGCATTTTCATCGTCACCTGAGTCCCATGGCACCCTTCTTGCTCTTCCTGGTATGTTGTTGACACCGGAGGAACGCCGGAGGACCGGTGTTCCCGGGTATAAATACTGAGAGTGAGGATTTATGAGAATAGCGAAGCGAACCCTGATGTCCGTTGTCGCTCTGACTCTGCTGTTTCCGTTCGCCGGCCAGGCGCAGGGTGGACGGGATGCGTATACGGACGTGCGCGTCGTCGTGAAGGACCTTGCGAGCGGGAACCAGGAGATTGCCGAGATTCCACCCGGCGGGAGCATCGATCTTCCGGACGGCGCCAAGGTGCGCCTCATCATGCGGGTGTACGCTCCGGGCCGCGGCGTCGACTCCCGGCCGATCTACCCGCGGACGACGTACTCCGAGGGCAACCCCGGCCGCGGCGGTGTCCGCATCAAGGCGACCAACGAGGAGAACGCCAACGCCACCCTGGAGCTCGTGCGTCTCCCGGCGAGCGCCCAGCGGGTGCGCAGCGAGCTGATCCGCTATCAGATCTCGGACCCCGAGGGCCGGATTCCCAACAACCTGGAGCGGGGCTCGGTCACCATCAACGTGGTCCCGGATTCGAGCACGGGCCAGGTCGGGTCCGTCACCGGAAGCACGACCTCGCGCCGGGCCGAGGAGCTGACCCGGGTGCTCTATCAGGCCATCCTCCTCCGCGATCCGGACCAGGGGGCCCGCGGCACGACGGACTCGATCGCGCGCGGGGGCTACGACGCGGTGGTGCAGGCGGCCGTGGACATCGCCAACAGCGACGAGAGCCGCGTCCGCCTCTACGAGCAGAGCGGGATGACCAACGAGAAGCGCCTGATCGCCCTCTACAAGAACCTCCTCGGGCTCGACCCCTCGCAGGTCGACCGCGACGTGTGGTTCAACGATCTGCAGCAACTGGGCAACGGCCAGATCGCGAATGTGGTCGACGAGATTGTGCGTTCGGAGCGCTTCCGCTCGCGCTACAGCCTGAACGCGCTCTAGCGGAGGGCCTGTTGTCGGGGCGGCCCTGTGTTGGCCGCCCTGCTCACTCCAAAGCATTACAGCCAGGGCCAGTCAGGGCGGCCCAAAGGAAAGGAATTTGCCATGAGAATCTTGAAACGAACCCTGATGTCGGTTGCCACCGTGGCGCTTCTCTGTCCGCTTGCCGGGCAGGCGCAGGGCGGACGGGACGCGTACTCGGACGTGCGCATTGTGGTGAAGGACCTTTCGAACAACGAGGAGATCGGTGAGGTCAATCCTGGCGGGAGCTTCGATCTGCCCGAGGGCTCCAAGGTGCGGCTCATCATGCGGCTTTACGCCTCGGGCCAGGGCGGGAGCTCCCGTCCGATCTACCCGCGGACGCAGTTCACCGAGGGGACGCCCGGCCGCGGCGGGGTCCGCATCACCGCCACGAACGAGATGAACGCCAACGCGACCCTCGAGGTCATGCAACTGAGAGACAACGCCTCCCAGCGTCAGCGGAGCGAGCTCATCCGCTACCAGATCTCCGACCCCGAGGGCCGGATTCCCGATCGTTTGGAGAGAGGCTCGTTCATCATCAACGTGGACAACGATTCCTCTTGGAACCAGGGCCAGGACTCGACCAGCCGGCGCGCCGAGGAGCTGACCCGCGCCCTCTATCGCGGGATCCTGATGCGTGAGCCCGACGAACAGGGTGCCCGCAGCACGATCCGGGACATCCAGCGGGGCGGCTACAACGCGCTGATCAAGGAGGCGGTGGACATCGCCAACAGCGACGAGAGCCGCATCCGCCTCTACGAGAGGGACGGCGTCTGCAACGAGAAGCGCCTGCTCTCGCTCTACAAGAACGTCCTCGGGGTCGACAGCTCGCGGATCGACCGCAGGCAGTGGGACGCCGACCTGCGCCGGATGAACAACGGCGAGCTGGCCCGGGTGGTCGAAGACATGGTGCGCTCGGACCGCTTCCGTTCGCGGTACAGCCTGAACGTCGCTTCTTACTAGAAGGATCGTCTCCCCCAGAGGACGGTCAAAGGCCCTCTTCCTCTCGGAGGGGAGGGCCTTTTGCTATCCCCCCGGCCTCTTCGTGAGCATCTCGATCCCCTGGGCTTCGGGGGTCAAGGTGATCGACTGCGGGAGATGACGCCCTTCGAGCCAGACGATCCGCTGGGAGGCGAGCTCTTCCTTGAGCTTTGAAACGGCTTTCGAGAGCCGGGGGATCGAGGAGACGACCTCGGCGTCGCCCCAGGCGGCAAGGGCGGGGTTCTTCTTCGGATTTCCCAGGCTCCAGACGAAGAGGGGGACGTGGATCGAGTCCAGGTAGCGCCGGACGGCCGCGGCGTCGTAACGGCTGGTGTCTTTCGCGTCCGCCTCCAGAATGAGAACCACGGCGCGGCGGTAGTTGCCGGTTGCGGCGTAGAGCCCGGCCACGGCGACCGCGTCCGCGATCCGCCCACGGTCGGCATCCGGTGTCGAGCGGAGCGTGTTCCGGATCAGGAACCAGAGCAGGCCGCCTTCCGCGGAGGTCATGTCCCGGGAGCCTTCGAAGAGCTCCGTGGGGATTCCGGAGCCGTGGTAGACGTTGGCGTCGGCGGAAAAGATCCGGACGGTGTCGTTCTCGGCGAGGCGCATCTCGTTGCGCCAGTTCTCGAGGCTCCGGTAGTCCTTGCGTTGTGCCGGCGGGATGAGCTTGTCGAGCATCTCCGTTTCGGCCGGCACGCGGACGACCACGACCCGGCCCGGCCCGTCGTCGACCGCACCCACGGGAAGGGGGCGGCCGCTGCCGGTGAACCACCCTTGAAGCCGCTCGGCCGCGGGCAGCTCCCGGCCCGGGGCCACCCGCACCGGCACGGCGGTCAGCTCCGTCGAGATCTGGCTTCCCCATTCGCCGCCGAAGACGACGTCTTTCCGGGCCACCATGGTGGGGGAGAACCAGAGCTCGGCGGTCAGGATGTGAGGGGCTTTCAGATCGAGAGCGGGCAGGACCGCGCGCCGGTCCTGGACGATCAGGGGCCGGTCGTCCAGGGTGAGCGAGAGGGTGGCGGGATGCGCGGCCGTCAGGCTCTGCCAGGAGAGGCGGGCCGCGGCGGGGGCGCCGTCCGCGCCGGGCTCCAGGACGATCTCCACCTCGGCCGGAGGGCGCGGGACATTCAGCCACTGGGTGGCCCGGGCGATCTCGTTGCCTTTCTCGTCCAGGGCGCGGGCTACGAGCTCGTGCGGCTCCAGGTGGCCGAAGTCGATCGTGGCGCTCCAGGGAGGAGCTCCGGCCCGCGCCACGGTCGCGCCATCCAGCACGTACTCGACCGCGGCTACCGGCCCGTCGACGGTGACCTGGATGGGGATGGCGCCGGTCGTCAAGCCGAGGAGGAGAGTGAGGAACGCGATCATGGCGGCGGCTCCGGGTTTCTGAAATTTTAGCGCAAGCCCACGGGAGCTTGGCTGCGGTACACTAGCCGCGCCATGGCGCCCGAGTATGAGGCGGTCATCGGGCTGGAGGTCCACGTCCAGCTGCTGACCGAGACCAAGATGTTCTGCCGTTGCCCCAACCGGTTCGGGGCGCCGCCGAACACGCTCGTCTGCCCGGTCTGCCTGGGCTATCCCGGCACGCTCCCGGTTCCCAACCGCCACGCGGTGGACCTGGCCGTCAAGCTCGCGCTCGCCCTGTGCGCCGAGATCCGCGAGCGGTCGGTCTTCGCCCGCAAGAACTATTTCTATCCGGACCTCCCCAAGGGCTACCAGATCAGCCAGTTCGACAAGCCGCTGGCCGAAAACGCTGCTCTGCCGCTGATGCTCCACGACAAGAGCGTGCGCATCGAGCGCCTGCACCTCGAGGAGGACGCGGGCAAGCTTCTCCATGAGCTGCCCGGCGGCGCGGCGCTCCCGGGGCAGAGCCTGGTGGACTACAACCGCTGCGGCGTGCCGCTGGTCGAGATCGTGTCGCGGCCGGACATGCGGAGCGCCGCGGAAGCGCAGGACTATCTCCAGACCCTCCACCAGGTGCTCCTCTACACCGGGACGAGCTCGGGCAGCCTGGAGGAGGGGAGCCTGCGGTGCGACGCGAACGTCTCCGTGCGCAGGAAGGGCGAGACCCGCCTGGGGACCAAGGCCGAGGTCAAGAACGTCAACTCCTTCCGGAACATCGGCCGGGCGATCGAGTATGAGATCGAGCGGCAGATCGAGGTGCTCGAGAGCGGCGGGCGCGTGGCTCAGGAGACCCGGAGCTTCGACGCCGACGCCGGGGTGACCCGGACGATGCGGAGCAAGGAGGAGGCGCACGACTACCGCTACTTCCCCGAGCCGGACCTGCCGCCCCTGGTCGTGACGGCGGAGCGAATCGCGGCGATCCGGGGCGAGCTGTCCGAGCTGCCCTGGCAGAAGCGGGCCCGCTTCGCGGAGCGCTACGGCCTGCCGGCCGCGGACGCCCAGCTGCTCGCCACTTCGCGCGAGCTCGCGGACTATTACGAGACCGCCGTGGCGGCGCTTCCCGGGAATCCCAAGGGGATCGCCAACTGGGTAATGGGCGAGGTGCTGCGCGACGTGAAGGAGCGCAAGATCGGGATCTCCGAATCGATTGCGCCCGCGCACCTGGCGGCCCTGGTGGGGCTCGTGGACTCCGGCAAGATCTCGAACAGCGCGGCCAAGGAGGTGTTCGCGGCGATCCTTCTGACGGGCGAAGAGCCGGCGGCGGCCGTCGAGCGGCTCGGCCTCGGGCAGGTCTCCGACACCTCGCAGATCGAGCGGTGGATCGAGGAGGTGGTCGAGGAGCACGCGGGCCCGGTCGCGCAGTACCGCGCCGGCAAGACGCAGACGATCGGCTTCCTCGTGGGCCAGGTGATGAAGCGTTCGGGCGGGCGGGCCGAGCCCAAGACGGTCCAGCTCCTCCTGAAGGAGGCCCTGGAGCGCGAGGCGGTGACGGGGCCGACGACGGATTGAAAGTCCCGCCAGGGCTTCGCGCTTGATCCAGTTCTTCCATGTCTCCAAGCGGTATCCGGGCGGCCAGTCCGCCCTGGATGACTTGACGTTCGAGATCCCCCGGGGGCAGTTCGTGTTCCTGACCGGGGCCTCGGGCGCGGGCAAGACCACGCTCCTGCGGCTGATCTTCCGCGAGGAGGTCCCCTCCTCGGGGCAGATCCTGGTCAACGGCCGGAACGTCTCTTCGATCCCGCGAAGCAAAATCCCTTACCTGCGGCGGACGATCGGCGTCGTCTTCCAGGATTTCCGCCTGATCCACAGGAAGACCGTGTTCGAGAACGTCACCTATCTCCCCCGTATCCTCGGGCACGATCTGAATACCCGGAAGAAGATGGCGTACCAGGCGCTGCGCCGGGTGGGGCTCGCCCACCGGTTGAACGCCTTTCCCCTGGAGCTGTCGGGCGGCGAGCAACAGCGGGTGGCGATCGCCCGCGCCCTGATCAACGAGCCCGAGATCCTGATCGCGGACGAGCCCACGGGGAACCTCGATCCCGACCTCTCCCGCGAGATCGTGCGCCTGTTCCTGGAGGTGAACCTCCGGGGGACGACCGTGATCCTCGCGACCCACGACCGCGACATGATCCAGCGCGTGGGCCGGCGGGTGCTCACGCTCGACCGCGGCCACCTGGCGGCCGACCAGGAGCTGCACGGCAGCGATCCCCCCGAGCTGACGCCGGTCGAAGAGGAGGAAGAGACGCCGGCACCGGTGGAGGAGACTGCGGAGGAGCCGGCGCCGTGACGCTGCTCCAGGCCCTCCGCGACTTCTTCCGCGAGGCGCTGGTCAACCTCGTGCGGGGCTGGAAGGTGAGCCTTCTCGCGGTCCTGACCATCGCCGTGAGCCTCTTTCTGGGCGGCGTGTTTCTCCTGGTCTCCGGCAACCTCTCGCGGTCGGTCGAGACCTGGCGGGGGCAGATGCGGGTGGTGATCTATCTCCGGCCGGAGACGGGGGAGGCGGAGCTGCGGAAGCTCGCGGCCGAGGCCGGCCGCCCGGCGTGGGCGTCGTCGGTCGAGGCCGTCACCCCCAAGGAGGCGCGGAAGCGCTTCGGCGAGGTCTTCCCTGGCTTGGCGGACCTGGTCGCGGGGTGGGAGGAGGAGCCTCTGCCCGCCTCGATCGAGGTGGGGATCGGAGAGAAGGCGGCCCGCTCGCCCGAGGTGGCGCGCTGGATCGACGGCTGGCGTCATCGGCCGGAGGTCACCCTGGTGGACGACGACCGCGAGTGGCTGGGCCAGCTCGAAGCGGCGGTCGCGGTGGTGCGCGGAGTGGGCATCGCTCTGGCCGGCGGGCTTTTGGCGGCCGCGATCTTCACCATCGCGAGCGTGATCCGTTTGACGGCCTACCTCCACCACGAGGAGATCGGCATCATGCGCCTCGTGGGCGCCACGGAGTTCTTCATCCGCGGCCCGTTCTACGTGGAAGGATTTCTCCAGGGGCTCCTGGGCGGAATGGTGGCGAGCGGCGCGCTCTACGGCGCCTACCGGGCCGTCGAGACCCAGAGCCGGGAGAGCCTCGTGGCCTCGGTCGTGGCCACGGACTTCCTCACGATCCCCCAGATCGCGGTCCTGATCGGCCTCGGGGGGCTCGCGGGGCTCCTGGGCGCGATCGTGTCGCTGCGGCGCGAGAGCCTGGGGAGCACGGCGGAAGAAGCTCCAGGGTAAAAAAGAAAAAGCCCCGCCTCGCGGCGGGGCTTGGCGTTCGAGCGGAGGTCCTGGCCGTTACTGCACGGTCAGGATGACGACCGCCCTGCGATCGTCCTCGGCATTGCCCGTGGAATCCGCGGAGCCGCGGCCCTCGGTCGTGATCCGGCTGGGATCGATGCCGTGGCGGGTGACCAGGTAGTTCTTCACGGCCTGGGCCCGCTGCTCGCTCATCCGCTGGTTGGCATCCGCCGAGCCGGAGGCGTCGGTGTAGCCGATCACCTGGGCGCGGAGGTCCGGGTCCTGCTTCATCTTGAGAGCGACCTCGTCGAGCTTCGCCTTGGCGATGTTCGAGAGGCGCGCGCTGCCCGGGGTGAAGTTGACCGTCACCCGCTCCTCGGGCCGGGGCGCCGGAGCCGGCGGCGGCGGAGGCGGAGGCGGCGGAGTCGGGGCCGGCGGCGGGGGCGGAGC
>DATEIO010000467.1:0-2270 GCA_035278895.1 Thermoanaerobaculia bacterium
GGCGGTGATCGGTCTCATCCTGATTGTCCTCCAGAGACTTAACGATACTCCGAATCGGGCCTTACGCAGTCACTGGAGATACCCAAGGGCCCGGAGCTGCTTTTCGAGCTCCTCGTCGATGTCTCCTTTCCCGGCCCGCAGACGCGCTCCCCCGCTCTCCGCGTCCCGAAGGAGCGAACGCAGATACCCTGCACGGACGGTCCGCTCGCGGACGAGGTTGCGCTTCTCCGCCGGGTCGTCCTGCCGGGCGAAGAGCGAGCGCTCGGCCCGGGGGGCCCGGTCTTCGATGAAGCGCCACGCGGGCGTCGAGACCGAGGCGGACCGGAAGCCGTCCACGTCGAGCCAGGAAAAGGCCGCCTCCTCCTCGGACGTCTCCTCTGCCCCGGTCATCGCCGGCAGGAGGCTCCGCCCTTCGACCGCCTTGGGGACTGGAATCCCCAGGGCGTCGAGCAGCGTGGGCATCACGTCCACGTGCTGGGCCAGCCGGTCCACCGTCCGCCCGTTCCCGGCTCCGGGCAGGCGGACGAGGAGCGGCACGTCGAGCATCTCCGTGTGGAGCGTCCGGCCGTGCTCCCAGCCGCCGTGGTCGTGGAATTCCTCGCCGTGGTCCGAAAGGAACACCACGATCGTCTCGTCCCACAAGCCGCGCTGCTTCAGGAGAGCGACCAGGGCGCCGAAGGCCGCGTCGTTCGCCGCGATCTCGGCGTCGTAGAGGGAGAGAAGCCCCTGGAGGCGCGCGGGCGTGACCGGGATCTGCCGGGCGTTCAGAGCCTTCAGGGTCCGCACCTTCCCCAGTTCCTCCGGCACGCCGGCCGCGAAGCGCTCCCTAAAGGCGGGCGGCGGCTGGTAGGGGGTGTGCGGCTCGATCGTGTGGAGGAAGAGAAAGAAGGGGGAGCCGGCAAAGCTGTCCAACTGCTCCGCGGCCTGGGCCGTCACGTTCTCCGCCGTGTCCCGCCCATGCAGCAGCAGCCGGTAGGACTCGAAACCCTGGCCCAGCCCGAAGCTGCGGTCCACATTCGCGTTGGTGACGATCGCCGCCGTCCGGTAGCCCGCGCCGCGCAGCGCCTCCGCCAGGGTAATGGCCTCCTGGGACAGCGCGTCCCGCCGGCCGTGGACGCCGTGGGTCTTCGGGGAGAGCCCGGTCAGGATCGAGACCACGGACGGCCGCGTCCAGGAGGATTGGGCCACGGCGTTCTTGAAGAGCGTGGCCTCCCGCGCGAAGGCGTCCACGTGCGGGGAGACCGGCTTGGGGTAGCCGTAGCACCCCAGATGGTCCTTCCGCAGCGTGTCCACCAGGTAGACGATCACGTTCGCCCGCCGCCGGGCCCCGGCAGCCACGGCCGGAGCCGCCTTTTTTGCCCCGGCCGGTGCGACGATCCCGGGAGCCCGCACGACCAGGCCGCTCCCCGGCCGGCCCGGCCCGGACTCGGGCACGGCGGTGAGCGAAAGCCGCACGGGCCCGGAGCCGAGATCGTCGAGCTCCACCGTGGCCGGCCCGTCCCCCGGCTCCAGCTCCTCCAACCGCCGCTCCTCCTCCCCTTCCGGCTGCACGGAGACTTCCAGCGTCCCGGGCCGGCCGTCCCGGGAGCTCAGCCCGCCGAGCGCTAGAGCCGCGCCCTCGGGGAGACGCAGGAAGAGGTCGATCCGGTGCCCGAACGGGATCGCCAGCCGGTCTCCCGCGGCGCGCACGCGGGCGGCTTCGTCCACGCCCGTGCCGAAACGCACCTCATCCCACGCGACCGCGAGCTTCCTCCGGTCTCCGCCCAATCCCACCTCCGCGGGCGAGCGCGTCCAGGCATAGCGGAAGGTCAGCCGGTTTTTCCCGGCGAGCAGCGAGCGCTCCGGGATCTCCACCGTGTGCTCCCCCTCCTCCGGCGCGAGCGGCACCTCCGCCACCTCCACTCCGTTCGCGAGGAGCGTCACCGCTTGCGCCGGAGCGCCGTCGTAAACGAAAGGGGTGCAGCGGAAAGACACCGGCAGGTCGCGCGGAGCCGCGAGGAAGACCTCCATCTCGGACTCCGGACCCTCGCTCCACACGAACCGCCGCGCGCCGTCCGCCTCGTCCGGCCCCCAGCCGCGCACGAGAAGCTCCCGCGCCGCGGGAGTCCCCAGATCGACCACCCCCGGCTCGCGGACCACCTCCGCCCGCGGCAGCGCGGCGATCAGGTTCTGGACGACCTCGCGGGGAACGTCCTCCGAGCAGCCGGCGAGGACGGCGAGGGCCAGGAAAAGAAGCCGCAGATACCACAGGGGATTCTGTAGGGGCGGCC
>DATEIO010000468.1:0-22532 GCA_035278895.1 Thermoanaerobaculia bacterium
CTCCCGCACGATCTGTCCGCGCGTGGCCCCCACGGCCCGGCGGACGCCGATGTCGAAGGTGCGCTGCGCCACCGACACGAGCGTGGTGTTGGTGACGACCACCACGGCGGCCAGAAGCGCCATGGCGGAGAGGATCGGAGCCGCTGCGCCGATCCGGCGGGCGAGGTTCAGGACGAAGCTCCGCGCCGTCTCGGGAGTGAGGACGTCGAAGTTGTCCTCCTCGCCGGGCGCGAGACTTCGCCGCGCCCGCATCGTGGCGCGGGCTCGATCCTGGGCGAGGTCGAAAGAACCCCCCTCGGGCGCCCGGGCCGAGACCTGGAGGGTCGGGGCGGCGCCGAAGACGCGCTCGTAGGCGGGGAGCGGGATCCAGACGTAGCGGTCGAGCGAGACGCCTCCCGAGGTCCCCAGCCGGGACTGGACGCCGATCACCGTGAACCCGCGTCCGCCCAGGCGTACCGTGCGGCCGAGCGGGTCCTCCCCGGGGAAGAGCTTTTCCGTGACGTCGTAGCCGACGACCGCCACCTGGGCCCCCCGGGTCTCCTCCTCGGCGAGGAAGAAGCGCCCCTGATCGATGCCCAGATCGCGGATCTCCGGGAGCCGCGAGCCCGTGCCGGTGACGCTCGCGTTCTCGAACTTGCGCGCCCCGGCCGTGACGTCGGCCGTCCTCTGGGTCGAGGCGGCGTAGATCACCCGGTCCCCGGCGTAGGCGTCGAGATAGCGCACGTCGTTTCTCCGGATCGGGGGATTGCGCGCAAGCTTGCGCTCGAGCTCGCGGCGGGAGAGCTGTCCCGGAGACGCGGCCTGGGCGAGGACGAACGTCTCGCTCCCGAACGCGCGGGCGGCGCTCTTTTCCGCGAACACGGTCAGCCCGTCGATGGCGGTCTCGACGAGCGTCAGGGTCGCCACCGCCACGGCGATCGCGAGAGCGCCCAGGGCGGTCCGCAGCGGATGGGCGGCGCAGGTGGCGATCGCCTGGCGCAGGGAGTCGGCGAGAGACCGGACGAATCGCAGAGGGCTCATGACCGGCGGGTAGGTTAGCACCGGATCGCCCGTGCTAGACTTCGCCGCCGTGAAACGCCTGGGGTGTGGTGCGCTGGTGGTGGCGATCCTCGCGGTCGCCGGCTTTCTATTCGTGCGCTCGCGGGGAGAAAAGCCCGTCGTGGTGGACGTGGAGCCCGTCGTCCGCCGTCCCGATTTCCAATCCTTCGTCACCGCGTCCGGCGAGATCGTGGCCAGCCGCTACGCGGACATCGGCTCGTCCGTGATGGGCCGGCTGGTCGATCTCCAGGTCGTCGAAGGGCAGGCAGTGCGCCGGGGAGCGGTGCTCGCCCGCATCGATCCCGCCCAGGCCGCGAGCGAGGTGGAAGCCGTCGCGGCCCAGCTCCGGGCCCTCCAATCCGAGGTCGCCGCCGCGGCCGCCCGCGAGCAGGAGGCCCGCCAAGCCCTCGAGCGCGCCAAAAAGCTCCGGGCGGACGGCGTCCTCCCCCAGGCGGAGCTCGACTCGGCCATCGCCGCCGCCGACTCCGCCCGCGCCCAGGCCGAGGCCGCGGCCCGCCGGGTCGCCCAGGGCCGGGCCCAGGTGGACCGGGCGCGGGACAGCCTCGCCAAGACCGAGATCACGGCCCCGATCGACGGCGTCGTCACCCGCCTTTCCGTCCGCGAGGGGGAGATGGTCGTCATGGGCGTCCAGAACCAGCCCGGCACGATCCTGATGACTCTTTCGGACCTCTCCTCGATCAACGCCGAGGTCAAGGTCGCCGAGGCCGAGGTGCTGCGCCTCGCCCCGGGGCAGAAGGCATGGGTCACGCTGGAAGCCGTGCCTGGGCGCGAGCTCCCCGGCCACGTCGTCGAGATCGGCGCGAGCGCGCTTCCGGTCACGGGCACCGGCGCCGCCGCCCGGGAGTTCCGCGTCGTCGTCCGCCTCGACCAGCCCGACCCCGCCCTCCGGCCGGGCCTCACCTGCGACGTCCGCATCCTCGCCCAGGAAGCGAAGAACGCCCTGACCCTCCCCCTCCAGTCCGTCGTCCTCCGCCCCGCCACCGAAGGAGGAGACCGCTCCGGCGTCTTCACCCTCGAAAACGGCCGCGCCCGGTTCGTTCCCGTCGAGACTGGGATCATCGGAGGCCTGGACGTGGAGGTGAAGGGCCTCCCGGAGGGCACGCCCGTGGTGGTAGGGCCTTTCCAGGCCCTGCGGGACTTGAAGGATGGAACGCTGGTGAAGGCCCGGGAGGAAGACAAGAAGGGGGGGTAGCCTCCTGCACGGACGACCACGGACAAACACGGACTTTCACGGACTCCCGGCGTCGGCTGTCCGTGCCAGTCCGTGAAAAGTCCGTGTTCGTCCGTGGCTCTGCGCCCCCTCACCCCGGCGGCAGCGCCACCTGGCAGGTCTGCTCGCTCGCCGGCATGAGCGAGTCCTCTTCGAGCAGGTACACCGTGGCCACGTCGCTGTCGATCTTCACCCGCACCTTGGTCGTGTAGTTGTTGTCGAGCAGCCGGCCGCGCCAGTGGATCGATCCCGTGAAAACACCGTCCCCTTCCACCTGTACGTCCCGAGCGGACTGGAATTCCGCCCGCGGATGCATGCACTCCAGGGCGGGTTTCGCAATCTCCGTCTGGAACAGGGTGGGGTAGTCGGGGCCGCCGCATGCCGTGGCGAGGAGAGCGGTGCCCGCGAGGAGCAGAAGGGCAGGACGCGTCAGGATCGGGTCCACGATAGAGCCTCCTAGACCAGCCCGGCCTTGCGTGCCCGGCGCAGCACCTCGGCACCCAGCTTGCCGTAGGCGAAGGCCCCGGTCGACCAGCTCGCGAAGTCAAAGATGGGACGGCCTTCGCCCGGCGCCTCGGCCAGGCGGACGTTGATCGGGATCTCGGTGCGGAAGACCACCGAGCCGTAGGTCTTGCGCAGTTCGGCCACGACCTCGTCCGTCACCTGCGTGCGGTGGTCCACCATGGTGGGGAGGATGCCCAGAAGCTCCGCCTTGCGGCCGATCCGGCTCCGGGTGGAGTCCACGGCTTCGAGAAAGCCCCCGAGCGCCTCCACGTCGAGCCGGTGGGGGACCACGGGCACGACGAAGGCGTCGGCCGCGGCGAGCGCGTTCACGGTGAAGACGGAGAGCCCCGGCGGGCAGTCGATCACCACGACGTCGTAGCGCTTCCGCAGGGGGGACAGCGCCTTTTTGAGGAGCTTGTCCGCGTCGTCCTCCCGGGCGAGGGCGAGGTCCTTGCCCGCGAGGCGGAGAGAGCCGGGAAGGAGATGGACCCCCGGGTAGGCCGTTTCGAGGATCGCCTCGGTGACCGGGACCTCGCCCGTGATCACCTCGGCCGACGACGCCTCCACCTCCGCCCGGGGCACCCCGAGCGAGAAGCTCGCCGATGCCTGGGGATCGAGGTCGATCAGCAGCGCCGTCAGGCCGTTGCGCCCGAACGCCGCCGCCAAGTTGACCGCCGTCGTCGTCTTTCCCACTCCCCCCTTGAGGTTCGCAAGCGCCAGTTTCATCCGTCTTTCCTCCGTGAGGGTCCTTCCGGGTGAAAGAAAAAGCTCTTCTCGCGAGACTTCCCGAGGATTGTAACCCGGGACGGTGGTAGCATCCGGCCCCGGACTTACGAGCCCATGACCGTCCTCCAGGAGTCGCGCTCGCGCAGTCGCATCTACGCCCCGCCGCGGTCGGTCGTGCCCGTGCCGGGAGAGGGCTCCGCCTTCGGCCGGGGGTTCCTCCGCCGTTGGCGGAAGTCCGAAGGCGGGTGCTTCTTCCTCCCGTTCCTCGCCGTCGGCCTGGCCATCTTCACCTTCGGAGCCCTGGGGACCTGGGGCCCCTACAAGGAGTCGCTCCAGGCGAACGGCGATCCCCGCTTCTTCCTGGTCGCCATGGCGTTCGGTGCCACCTTCTTCCTGGTCGCGTTGCGCATGCTCCAGATCCAGCTCACAGGAGTGAAGAGCGAGGAGCGCCGGATGCGGTCCACGGGGGACCGGAAGCATCCGTGGACCGCGGACTATCCCTGGAAGCCGGAGGGCATGCCGCCCGACTACTCGGCCCCGGGGAGCGGGATGGTGCTCGGCCGGGCCGCGATCCTCCTCCTGTTCGGCCTCTTCAACATGGTCTTCCTCTCGCCCAGTCCGTGGATGCTGCGGGCCATCGTCCTCTTCTTCGACCTCTTCGGCGCGCTGATCCTGTGGGACACCCTCCACAAGATGTGGCAGGCCCTGCGCCACCCCCGGCCGGAGATGCGCTGGACGACTTTCCCCGCGTTTGTGGGCGGCCGGCTTGAAGGGACCTTCGCCGTCCGCCGGGCCCTGCGCGTCCGGGGAGCCGTGCGGGCGACGCTGCGCTGCGTCGAGGATGCGGGATTCGGGTCCCAACAGGAGGCGTTTTCCATCTACGAGCAGATCCGGGAGATCCCCCCGGCCGGCGACCGGCTAAAGGAGCTTTCCGTCGCCTTCGATCTCCCTCCTGACCTCCCGGGCACGGACCTCAGCCGATCGGACGCCGTCTACTGGCAGGTGGCTCTCGCGATTCCCGTCGCCGGCCCGGACTTCGAGACCGTCTTCCTCGCCCCGGTCTACGCGGGGACGGAAGCACCGCCGTCCTGGAAGGGATAGCGCTGCCCTTGCGCCTCCCGGGTGGACGTGTCACGATGCCGTGACATTCATGTCCGCCAAAGAAATCGTCGAGAACCTTCCGGTTTTTGCGGGAGTTAGCAAAGACCGTCTCCACCTTCTCGCCTCCCGGGCCGAGCCGGAGACCTGCCACGCCCATCAGGTCATCTACCGGACCGGCGAGCCGTGCGATGGGCTGTACGTGGTGGCCGAAGGGGGCGTGCTGCTCCGCAACGAGACGCCGGGCCAGCCCGTGGACCGGGTGCTCGACGTGGCCGCGGGAGAGGTCTTCGGCGAATCCGAGGTGATGGACGGCGCGGCCCGGCACTTTACGGCCCGGGCCTTCGGCACGGCGACGGTGGTGTGGATCCCTCTCGAGCCGCTCCAGGAGCTGCTGCGGGAAAACTCCATGGCCGAGACCCTGCTGCGCATGCTGGCCGTCCGCCGGCAGACGAGCCGCGCCCGCGCCCGATTGGCGCCCTCCAACCGCAGGGAGCCGCGGATCTGGGTGGACCGGGACGTGGTGATCAAGACCGGCCGGGGGGAGAGCCACCGCGTCCGTCTGATCGACCTCTCGAACGGCGGCGCCTGCATCGGCCAGCCCCCCACGTCCTGGAAAGCGGGAGACCCCGTGGTCTTCACCCTCGGCCTCCCCGGCCGGGCCGACCTGCTCTCCGTACGGGGCATCGTGCGCTGGCGCGCGAACAGCACCGTGGGAATCTCCTTCGAGGCCGCGGGCTCGGGCCACCGCCGCCGGATCGAGAGCGTGCTGCAGGCGCTCGTGTCCCGGTAGAGAAAACCTTTTCAGAGAGCTTTCTTCGGGATCTCCAGAAGCAGAACGGACGGAACACAGTCCGGGTGCGCGGCCCGGAGCAACCCGTAGCCGATTCCCGCGAGGCCGACCAGGAGCCCGGGGATCTCGGTCGTGACGCTGGCGCCGCAGCGGGGCCCTTCCATCTCGATGTGGGCGAGGATGCGGGCGGCGAGCCGGCCGGCTTCGGAGGTCAGCTCCTCATCGCCCAGAGCCTGTCCGGCCTCCCGCACGAGCTCCAGGTTGCCCAGATCCCCATGGCAGAGGGAGTGATTGAAGCCGAACCCTTCCTCCAGAGTGGACCGCACCGCGGCCCGGATCTCGCCGTGCATCTCCGGATCGTCCAGGCAGGGCAGGGAGCCGATCCGCCCGAGGCCGATGCCGGGCGCGCCGTGACACCAGGCATACATGAAAGAGCGCCCTTCCGAGGTCTCGCGGCTCTCCCGCAGATCGGGCCAGTTCCCTCGCTCGGGAGAGAACCAGCTCCGCTCGTACCGCAGGGCACCCCGCGCGGCTTCGCGGAAGCCCTCCTCGCCGGTGACCTGTGCGAGCCGCGCCAGCGCCCAGGAGATACCGGCCGTCCCGTGGCCGAAGCCGGTCAGCGGCAACTCACTCACGTCGGGCATGGACTGCCAGCTCTGGCCGCGCTCGTCGGTGATGGCGGCAGTGAGGAGGTGCTCGCCGCATCGGACCGCAGTGTCCAGGATCGTTTTTGAAGGGCGGTGACGATAAAGCTCCAGGAGCGGGACGATGGCGCCCGCGGCCCCGGCGATCACGTCGTAGGCGTTGTCCTTCTCGAGACTGGCCTCGATCCGCGCGGCCAGCCTCTCCGCCTCATCGAGCAGCTTGGGCTCCTGCCAGAGGACTCCCAGGTGGGTGAGGGTGTAAATGGCGCCGCCACAGCCGCTGAAGGCTCCGGGGCGCACCAGGACCTCGGGATCGGCTTCGATCCGCCGCCGGATCGTGTGCACGGCCAGCCGGGCCAGGCGCTCGGAACGCTCGTCGCCCGTCAGGTGTCCAAGCTGGGCGAGAAAGAGAGCGATACCGGAGAGCCCGCTGTACAGGCTGGCGTTCATGGGCTCCAGACGCCAGCCGTCGTCCGAGACCTCCAGGCAGAACCAGGTGACGAAGTCGTCCTGCTCGACCGCCAACCGGGAAAGGCGGTCGCCGATCCGGCGGGCCATCGCGAGAAAGCGCTCGGGCCCGGCCGGCCCTGGCTTCGGCAGCGGGGAAGGCGTCCAAGTCCGGCGCTCGCTCACGGGGCGGGTCGCCTCGAGGGCTGCCTGCACGAGCCAGCTCTGCCGCTCCAGGTCGTCGTCGCCCATCGTCCGGAGCCGTTTGCGGACCAGCTCCAGCCCTGGCTCGGCGAAGAATCCTTCGATCCGGCCGCGTTTCGGGTGCAGGAGGTCGGTGGAATCCGTCATCGCCTCGAAGCGGGGGATGTCGCCAACGATCAGGTCGTCCCGCTCAGCCTGCAACGCCTGCCGCAGACGCGGGTAGCGGTTTGCGTCCAGCCACAGCCGATCGTAGAGACGATCGCGATCGAGAGCGCTCTGGAGGTAGTCGGGATGATGTCCGACGTGGAGGAGATGAGCGTACACCGTGGTGCCGCGCAAGAGCGTCCGGATCGGCAGGCCCGCGAACGAAGAAAGCGGGCCCTCAGGAGCGAGGAGCTGCTCCCGGTGGCAGCACAAAAGGTGGTACATGGACTGGAAGCCGCGCAGCACGGCCTCGCCATGCTCCCAGAGGTTCAGCGGCTCACCATTCAAGGTTGGAACGCTGGCAACAACCTCAAGCCGAGTCTGGTGCAGGGCCCAGCGCATCTGGTCCGTGCCTTCATCGGTGATCCGCTTGATCGGTACATCCTGACCTCCCGTCGCTCCCATGCCGGAGAGGTCGATTCCGGCCTCCATGGCGTTCCCCCAGAATCGTCTCGGAAGGAGGCCGCTGCGAAGGACCGTGTAGGCCGCGGGGACAGAGCCGGGGCCGCTGGCCGTCTGATCGGCAAGCATGGGCTGGAACAGGGTTTCCAGATCGATCGGCACCGGATGCTCGCCCACAGCGATCAGGTTTTCGTGATGGAAATCGATCGCCTCCAGGGCATAGAACAGAGCCACCCAGGCCCCCTGTCTCTCATGGAACCGTTCCACCTCGTCCATCGTCGCGCAGGGGGACGCCGCAATGTGCTCCATCCATCCATAGGAGCCCCGGTCCAGGATCTTGAGGCTGTGCAGAGGAGGAGTGGCGCCCCGATCGTTCAGCCACGCCACCAGCTCCTGGAAACGGAGATCGATGGTCAGAGGCTTGGGTTTGTAGACGACCCGGAAGCCGGAATGAAACTCCAGGATCGCCACGGAGCGCCCGCCGGCATGCCGGTCGCTAAGCCCGATCTGCGCGTTGACGAGGGCACCCGGATCCTCCCCACCGGCGAAGAGGCGGACGATCTCCTTCCGGTCCGCCGCGAAGCGCTCGATCATTTCGAGGCTGGTCTCGGCCCATTGCTCGGCATGGCGGCAAGCATCGCGGGCCAGGACTGGGTAGCGCTGCAGGATCTCCAGGGCAGTACCGGGCTGCTTCAGAGAGGAAATGAAGCAGGCGAACCGCTCCTCCGGGGTGTCGCCCTGGAGCTTTCCTTCGAGGCGGCTGGCGTGGAGCTCCAACGCGAGGGTCCGCTCGCTCGCCCAGCGCAGCCGCTTCAGAAGGACCCCCAAGAGACTCGCGACAACCGTTCCCGTTTCAATGAGAGCCTCGATCTGTCGTAACCGGTCGTGGACGCGGTCGTGGACATCGGAGATCAAGGGGCGCAGCAACTCGAGGATGCCGAGGTTGCGGTTGTTCTCGGAAGGGGGCCGGGAGAACGTCCGCGCCAGCCGTTCCAACCATGCGGGAGAAGACGCCGCCCGGCGGTGCAGGCCGGAGGCGGGCTCGGCTAGGATCCGCAGAAGACGGTCGGGAGTCAGGCCCTCCAAGGCGAAGCGCTCGGTAAAAAGAACGTCGTCGAGGAGGTCTGCCTCGCTCCTCCAGCGGTTCACCTTCCGCGCTGCGCGCTCGGTTCTTTCCGGAGGGGGCTTCTCGCCTTCCTCACCCAGGAGGGCCGCGCGCTCCGTCAGCGTCAACGATTCGAACCACTCCGGAGTATCGAAGATTTCGGGCATGGAGCGCGTCAAACCCTCTCGCGAGAAAGCAGCGGGCGGACCGATAGGCCCGCCCCCCGCTCAGACGCCACTAGAAGATATCTACGGGCACACTTCACCCGGTCCAACACAGGAATCATAGGCTGTGGAACCCGGAAAGCAATCCCGAGAGTAACAGTAGGCAGGTTTGGTGCTGGTGATCCCACAACCACCGCTGATGGTTTTCAGGATCGAGTCCTCCACCACCGCCGCACCCGCGGGATTCTCGGGCAGGCAGGCCCGCTCTTCCTCGGTGAGGCTGTTGCGGTACTCCTCGTCGCGCCAGGCACGGACCACGTCGATCTTCTTCATCGAATCCTCCTTGACGAGCTGTGGAACTTCCCCGTCTTGGGAATATCCAGCAGACGCTATGATACATTAAGCATAATAGAAGATGTCGATTATGTCTACTTCTCGTTGAAGTCCCCCTCCCTCCAGCGGGCGATCACGTGGTCGGCCACGCGGAAGCTGTTGGCGAGGATGGTGAGCGTCGGAGCCGCGCCTCCGGAGGTGGGCATGAAGCTGCCGTCCACCACGTAGAGGTTGGAGACCTCATGGGCACGGCAATTCTCATCCAGCACCGAATTCTCGGGATCGGTCCCCATGCGGCAGGTGCCGTGGACGAGATAGGCCGAGGTTCCACCGATGGAGGAGGGCTTCAGATCCACCGCTCCCATGTCGTCCAGGATCTCGAAGGCGCGGTCCATCACCCAGCGGCCCGCGACGCGGTGGTGCGCGGGCACGTCCAGGTGGATGCGGGCGACCGGCAGGCCCCAGCGGTCCCGGACCTCGGGGTCGAGCTCCACGAAGGTACGGTCGTTGGGCAGGAAATCGTGGAAGACCTCGAAGCCCACTTCCCGGTGCTCCTGATAGTGCTCCCGGAGGCGCCGCTTCAAGTCCATCCCCCAGAGCACGGGCTCGGACGCCGTCGCCAGCGCCTCGGCCGTGGCGACCGGCGTGGCGGGCTGCATGTCGAAGCGCAGCAATCCCCCTTTGGCGATTTCGCTCACGCCTTCGGGCAGGAAGTAGTAGTCCATCACCGAGACGCCCAGGAACGGATGCCAGGGCGCGAGCGGCCGGTCCGGATGGTCTCCGATCCGGAAGCGGGCGCTGCCCATGGTGACGCCATGGAACTGCAGGTGCCGTCCCACCCGGCCGCTGCCGTTCGCGAGGCCGTCCGGAAAGCGGGGAGAGCGCGAGAGGAGGAGCAGGCGCGCGGACTCGACCGCCGAGCCGCAGACGAAGACGGTCCGCGCCGCCACCTCGTGCTCCCGCCCGTCCTCGTCCAGATAGACGCATCCCGTGGCCCGTCCTTCGCGATTCACCGTGACCTCGCGCACCATGCAACCCGGGCGCACCTCGCAGCGGCCGGTCGCCTCCGCCCGGGGGAGGAGCGCCTCGGCCGTGCTCCCCTTGGCTCCCACGCGGCAACCGTAGCCCGCGCAGGCGTCGCAATACACGCAGGCCGGACGCCCTTGATAAGGGCGCGAATTGATCGACCGCGGCGTGGGAAACGGGTGGAGCCCGCGCCGCCGGCACGTCTCTTCGAGCCAGGGCGTAATGGGATGGCTGTCCAGCGGCGGCAGAGGGTAGGGGCCCGAGCGCGCGCCTTCGAACGGATTGACGCCGGCCAAGCCGGCGACGCCCACCTCCCGCTCGGCCAGCGCGTAGTAGGGCTCGAGCTCGTCATAGCCGAACGGCCAGTCGGCCAGCTCTTCCACCGGCCCGAAGCGGCTCCGCATACGGAAATCCTCGGGGTGGAAGCGGTAGAGGAAGGCGCCCATGTGGACCGTGCCGCCGCCGACGCAGGTGGCGATCCAGCCGAGCTCGGTCCGCACCGACCGGGTGGTCTTCGGCGTCACGACCGTGTGCGGCTCGCCGTCCAGATACGGAAGGAAGAAGTGGTGCCGGCTGACCGACAGCTCGTCCGCCGGGTAGTCTTCGGGCCGGTGGCGCGGCCCCTTTTCAAGGACGAGGACGTCCAACCCCGCCCGCGAGAGCGCGAGAGCCAGAGGACCGCCCCCGGCGCCGCTGCCGATGATCACGGCGTCGCGGATTCCCGATCTCACCGGACGGGCTTTCCCAGGCAGTGGCCCGCGCGGGCCTCGGGCGCGCCCAGATAGCTCACACCCAGGTCGTTGCGGACGAATCCCTCCAGCGTGAAGACCACGAGCTGACGGAAGAAGGCGCGGTGGAGGCGGTCGGGTTGCTCCTGGAAGCGGTGCAGGACCGCGTCCCGCTCTTCGGGCGAGCAGGCGGGGAAGGGGCGGCCCCAGAGCTCCCCGGCCAGCTCCTGAAAGCGGCCGAGACCTTCGGCGAACAGCGGCGCCCAGCCCCGGAAGCGGGCCGTCTCCAGGAGCCGCTCGACATACGCCGCCGCTCCGGTCTCCGCGGCCCCGGGGCCGTCGTCCGAAGGGACAATGCGCTCCGCCGCCGCGGCCAGCACCGCCCGCTGCTCGTCGGTCAGAGCGGGATTGCTCATCGGGTGAGCTCCGGCGCCGCCTCCGGACGCAGCAGCCCGTAGAGCACCGCGTCCTGCCACTCCCCGCTTACGAAATAGCGTTCCCGCAGATAGCCCTCGCGGCGGAATCCCAGACTTTCGAGAGAGCGCAAAGAGGGGAGGTTCCTGGGATCGACGTCTGCCTCGATGCGGTGGAGATCCAGGGTGGAGAAGGCGAAGCGGAGGAGGGCGGGCAGCGCTTCCGCCATGTAGCCTTTCCTCCACCAGGCCCGGCCCAGGGCGTAGCCGATCTCGGCCCGCCGGTGCGCCGCGGAGAGGGAGGCGAGCGTGCAGGTGCCGATCACCCGGTCGTCCTCTTTCAAGGCGACGCCCCATTGGAAGAGCGTACGGGCTGCGAAGAGCTGCCGGATCTCCCGGAGCAGCGCCTCCGCTCCGGAGACGTTCTGGAGCGGCGGGCTGCTCCAGTAGCGCATCACCTGGGGATCCGAAAAGATTTCGAACAGGCGGGGGACGTCCTCGTCCTGCAGCCAGCGAAGGGCGAGCCGCTCGGTCTCGATCGTCGGGAGAGCGGTTGCGCCTTCGAGCATGGCTTCAGTGGTGCATGTCGTGCCCGTACTTCGCGAGGGCCTCTTCGAGCGGGAGCTTTCGAACCCGGAGCCGGCCTCCGGCGATCTTTTCGGCGCCGTAGGGATCGATGTTGTCGACGTCCCACTTGTCGCCGTTCAGATCCACCACGAGCACGTCGAAGGTGAAGGCGGTCTCGGTGTTCGCCTTCAGCCAGTGGATGTTGTTCTTCTCGTCCGAGATCGAAGAGTGGCTGCCCACCTTCGCGACCTGATCGATCGTCGGCTCGATCACCATGTGGCTGGCGTCTTCCTCGATCTTCTCGTAATGCCGCAGGTGGAACTCCCCCTGGAGCACGTAGTGGCAGGAGACCATGTTCTTGTGGCCGTGGGGGATGATGGCCCGGTCCTTCTTCATGCCGAAAATCTTTCGGTAGAAGGCCAGGTCCTCCGGGACGCCTTCGAGCTTCGGGAAGGGGATCTGCTTCGTGTTCACGCCCAGGTCGGGATACTCGAAGCCCGCAATCAGCTTGTCGAAGTCGATGAAGCGGAGCATCTCGGACAGCTCCACGCGGTCGAAGAGCTCCTTGATTTTCGCCTGCCACATCGCGGGGGAGATCGTCCCCGTCCTCAAATCCCGGCTGACCTCATGGAGCCCGCCGACCCAGTGGCCGACCACGGGCTTGATCGCGTCCGCGAACAGGTCGCGCGAGACGAGCGTTTCGAGGAGCGAATACGAGGCGATCGTTCCCAGGAGGCCCTTGGTGAATTCCCGGCGGTTCATGGCATCCCTTACGGAGTCTTGTGGCTCCACTTCGACGTTGTTCCCGGCTCGAATCCATCATAGAACATCGCGTTCCGGCTGCAGTCCCCTGTCCAATCGAAACGCGTGCCGCCGTCCACCATCTGGAAGTCCGTGATTTTCAAGATCGCGAGGTCGTGCGGTCCCAGGAGCCCGTCCCACTTGGCCGTGGTGAAGCGGTCGCTCTGGGCGGTCAAAGCGATGTTGCCGCCATCGGCCAGCAGGATGCCGTACTTTTGCATCGCCCGCGCCACGACCCGGGCCCCTTCGTTGGGCAGGTTCTGGAGCGGATAATCCGCCCGCAGGCGAAGGCGCGCCCCATAGGGAGGCGCCGAGGGGGGACCGCTGGTCTCGAAGGTCGAGTGCGTGGCCGGGTGCACGTACACCTCGTCGCGCATTCGGCTGTTCGGCAGGATGAACCGGATCGCGTGGTTGATCTGCCCGGCCGCCACCTCGTCCGCGCTGAACAGGAGCGGAGCGATGGGGAAGCCCGCCGCGTCCGCGCTGGTGCACTGCTCGCCACGGCCGTCCGCCGGATAGGTGACCGACATGTCCCACACCGCGAGGCAGCCGCCGTAGAAGGTGCCCCCCTCGACGTTCGCCCGCCACATCTCGTAAAGCTGCTGCGTGGGCTTGTGGACGACGATCAGGTGGCAGTCCCCGTCGCCCGCGCACTCGTAACCGGTTTCTCCCTCGATCGCCCCGCCGGCTGGCAGGGGAACGGGCACCTGGTCGCAGTCAGGATCGTAGAAGTCGTCCGTGGAAGTGAAACCCTGGAGCGGGGCCGTGGCGTCCGCCTCCAGCACCTCGATCGAGAAGTCGATCTGCATCCGCGCCGGGGGCAACAGATTCACGTTGCCCGTCCAGATACCATTATTGGAGAGCCAGGCGATCACCGTCGCGGACTCGGGGTCCACCGGCGCGTTGGAGATGTCCCGATACCAGGGAGAGCTGGCGGGGAAATAGGGTCCATGCCCGGCCGGAGGCTGGGCCAGGGCGGCCGAGGCGAAAAGGGCGAGGCCGAAGGGCAACGCCATCCATAGACGATTGCTCATGGATGGAATTGTACCTTAGGCCCCGGCCCTTAGTCCTTCTGCGCCTTCTCCACCTCGTGGTCGAACCCCGGCAGGATCGCCTTCACGAACGCGTTCGAGACGAGCCGGACGACCACCTCCCAGATGCTCGAGTTCGGATCGTCGAGCGTGCCCGAGAGGTCGACCACGGTCGCGACCTCGTCTCTGGGCTGGTTTTCGAGGATGTGGGAGAGCCCGCCCGCGATCTTCTCGTAGATCTTTTTGAGGACCGGCTTCTTCTTGTCCTGCTTCGAGTCGTAGACGTCGACGTCCTTGATCAGGGGCTTCACGTACCCCTTGATCTGCCGGTTCTGGATACTGATCTCGGAGTAGACCGAGAAAGTCCCCTTCACCACGTCGAGCTTGCCGTAGGAGCGCAGGAGGTCGTTCATCGACGGGAGCGACGCCCCCTCGATCGCGATCGCCATATCGAAGTCCGGTCCGTTGTTGTCCTCCCGGAAGGTCGCGGAGCCGCGGGCGGTGCCGCTCCCCATGAACTTGCCCGTGAGCTTCGCCACGGCCGGCCCCCCCTTGAACCCGGAGGAGAGGTTGGTCACCGTCAGGTCGGCGTTTGACACGAAGAGGCGGTAGGGATCGTCCGCGTTCCGGTTGACGACGCCCACGAGGCTGTCGTTCAGCCGGAAGCGGTCGATCTTGACCGGCATCGGCGGAGTGTCGTCCTGTGCCACCTCGGCTGCCTGCGCGGCGCGCTCCTTCTCGGCGCCGGCCGTGGCCGCGGTGTGGATGTAATCCAGGCGGAGCTTGTGGATGGTCACGTCCTCGATGTGGGCCTCCCGGTGCTTGGGGCCGTACTCGAACTCGCCGTTCGAGTCGAGGATGCCGCCCTCGATCTCCAGGTTCGCCCGCGAGCTGATCATCCCCAGGCGCTCCAGAGGGACCTTCTCCAGCTTGTAGAGGGCGTGGATGCCGGGGTACGGCTTCGACAAGAAGTCCATATGCCCTTCGAGCACGCCCCGGCCGGTGCCGAAGAGGACCCCTTCGGTCCGCACGGGCGAGGGATAGACCCCCTGAGCCGAGCGGACGTTCCGGATGTTCTCCGCCGAAAGGTTCCAGTGGGTGATCTCGAACGGCCGTTTCGGGTCCTTGTCCACGTAGACGATCGCGCCCTCCCGCACCTGGATCAGGTTGAACTTCAAGGGGTAGATCGCCTGGAGAGCGTCCTGCCAGCCCCGGTCCTCCACATCCACCTCGTCTTTGTTCTCCTCCTGGAGCTGCGGCAGGTTCACGTGGACGCTCGGGCGGTCGAACACGGCGTTCGCCACCAGGTGGAAGCGGAGGAGCTCCTTCCACTCGACGCTCGCCGTCAGGCGCGGGATCGCGGCGACCGGCGGATCGGGGTGGGCCTGCTGGCGGATGACCCCGTCCCGTAGTGTCAGCGAGAAGTTGAAAGGCGACAGATGCGCGCCTCCCAGGGTGACGCTGTAGCCGTGGAGCCGCTGGTTGATCTTGGTCTCGAGGGTCCGGCGGAGGAACTCGTCGAAGTGCCGGGAAACGATGGCGACGATGAGCAGCAAGGCCGCCGCCAGGATCCACCAGAGGAGGCTCCGGGAGACCCTCTGCTCCGGAGGTGCCTTCTGCGGCTTGTCGTCCTCTCCGATCCTGCGGGGTCCTGTCCGGGGGGATTCGTGATCGGCATCCCGCGAAAAGGCGGGTCTTTTGTGCAACTTCATAACAACCTCGGCGCTCGCCTGCAGGAAAGCGCCGATATTGAGTCCTAGCAATGTCTTTGCCAGGGGAAACGCGATACTCTTCTCCCGCTTGAACACACCCGTCGAGACCGCCCCGCCCTCCGCCCCCGGGTTCGCCCGGCGTCTGACCCTGTTCGACGCCACGATGATCGTCATCAGCGGGATCATCGGGTCGGGCATCTTCATCAACCCCTACGTGGTGGCACAGAAGGTGGAGACGCCGTTCCTCATCCTCGGGGTGTGGATCGCGGGCGGGGTGATCGCGCTCTTTGGCGCGTGGGTGTTCGCGGAATTGAGCACGGTGATGCCCCGGGTGGGCGGGCAATACGCCTTCTTCCGGGAGGCGTTCCATCCGCTCGCGGCGTTCCTCCATGGATGGGCGCTGCTCCTCATCGTCCAGTCCGGAGCCACGGCAGCGGTGGCCGTGGCCTTCGCGCAGTACGTGGGGCGGCTCGTGGCGCTTCCTCCCGGCGCCGTGCCCTGGCTCGCCGCGGCCATCCTCCTCGCCGTCGCAGGGTTCCACGCCCTGGGAATCAAGCCCGGCGCGGTGCTCCTGAACGTCATCACCTTCGGGAAGACGGTGGCGCTGGCCGCCCTGATCGTGGGGGCCTTTGCGCTTACCGGCAAGTCGGGGATCACCTTCGAGCCGTTGGTGCCGGACCGGCTCTCGGGCGGGCTGCCTCTCCTTTCGGCCTTTCTCGCCGGGCTCGTGCCGGCCATGTTCGCCTACGGGGGGTGGCAAAGCCTCAACTACGTCTCCGAAGAGGTGCGGGAGCCGCAGAGGAACCTCCCGCGGGCCATTCTGATCGGCGTCTTCTGCGTGATCGCGGTCTACGTCTCGGCCAACGTGGCCTACGTCCACGTGCTTGGGGCGCCGGGCCTCGCGGCCACCTCTACGCCGGCCGCGGACGTAGCCCAGCGTCTGATGGGGGAGACGGGAGCCAGGGTCATCAGTCTTCTCATCGTGGCCTCCACCTTCGGCTTCTTGAACCTGTCGCTCCTCTCGGCCCCCCGCGTCTACTACGCCATGGCCGCGGACGGCCTCTTCTTCCGCTCACTCGCGCGCCTCTCCCCGCGCTTCCGGGCGCCCACGGCCGCCATCCTCCTTCAAGGGGGGATCGCGGCCGTCTACGCGCTCTTCAACAGCTACGACCGCCTCCTCTCCTACGCCGTCTTCGCGGACTGGATCTTCTTCGCCTTTTCCGGCCTCGCCCTGATCGTCTTCCGGCGGAAGCTTCCGGATGCGCCCCGGCCGTTCCCGGTGCCGGCCTACCCGTGGGTTCCGATCCTCTTCACCCTCGCGGGCGCGGGCATCGTCATCAACATCTTCTTTACCGACTTCGCGAACGCATTGAAGGGGACGCTGATCTTCCTGCTGGGCGTTCCCGTCTACTTCTTCTGGGATTTCTGGAGACGGAGGCGGCGTTGAAGGGCAGCGTCTACATGCGCTGGGCCAAGGACCACGCCGCGGCCCGGTACAACCTTGCGAACAGTGGTCTTCTGGGATGCACGACGGAGGACCTCCCCTTCGAGCCGGGCGATCTCCTGGTGAACGGTCCGAACCGGGACGGCTATCCGCCGCTCCTGGAAGCCATCGCTGCGAAATACGGGGTCCCGACCGACCGCGTGGTGACCGCGCCGGGCACCTCGGGCGCGAACTTCCTCGCCTTTTCCGCCCTCGTCTACGCCGGTGACGAGGTGCTCGTCGAGCGCCCTGTCTATGAGCCGATCCTCGCGGCATTGGGCTTCCTGGGCGCCCGCTTCCGCCGCTTCGAGCGCCGCTTCGAAAACGGCTGGCGGCCGGACCCGGACGACCTCCGGCGCCAGCTCGCGGACGGCCGGGTTCGCCTCGTGGCCCTGGCCAATCCCCACAACCCGAGCGGTGTGCTCCTCTCGCCGGAAGAGATGGGGGAGATCGCCCGCGTCACCGCGGATGCCGGGGCCACGCTTGTCGTCGACGAGGTCTACCGGGACATCTGGTTCGAAGAGGCGCCGCCCTCCCATGTCCACCTCGGGGACCACGTCGTAGCCACGAACAGCCTCACCAAGAGCTACGGCCTCTCCGGGCTGCGCTGCGGCTGGATTCTCGCCGCGCCCGATCTCGCCGACCGCATGCGGAAAGCCAAGGATCTGATGGAAGCCGTGGACTCCATGCCGGGAGACAGCCTCTCCGTGGCCGCCTTCCGGCACCTTCCACACTTCGAAGCGAGAAGCCGGGCCCTCCTCGATCCCAACATCGCCCAGATCCGCGCCTTCCTCGCCGATCACGCCGAATGGCTCGACTGCGTCGTCCCGGAGCGTTCGATGTGCGTCTTCCCGCGGCTCAAGAAGGAAGAAGACAGCGAGCCCCTCCACGATTGGCTCCGCGGGCGGGAGACTTCGATCGTGCCGGGGAAATTCTTTGAGGATCGGCGTTTTTTCCGGCTGGGCTTTGCGGTGAAGCCGGGAGACGTGGCGACTGGGTTGAAAAACCTTTCCGAAGGATTGCGGCGCGGATCAAACCCCGCCTCTTGACTTCCCCCGGCTCCTGCCTCTATCTTGAAAAAGACTCATCGAGACCGGCTGAGGGAATAGGCCCGAAGACGCCGGGGCAACCCGGGGAGCTCACCACTCCCTGAAGGTGCCAACTCCTACGGCAAACCGTTCGGTTCGCCGGCAGATGAGAGCCACGGGACAAAGCTCCCCTCGTTGGTCGTGGCGATGATCTGGCGGTCCTCCGTAGGCGTCCGATGAGAGACACAGGAGGATTCCAGATGACCCGGCTCCCGTCTCTCTCAGCGACTCCCGATTCCGCGTTCACCCGCTGCCGCCCGGCCACCGCCGCGGTGCGTTCCGGCCTGTGCAGCGACGAGCATCATGGATCGGTCGTCCCCCCGATTCACCTGTCGTCCAACTTCACCTTCGCCGGTTTCGGCGAGCCCCGGCCGTACGACTACACCCGCTCCGGCAATCCGACGCGCGATCTGCTCGCCACGGCGCTCGCCGGCGCCGAGGGCGGCGCCGGGGCGGTCGTGACCTCGACCGGCATGTCCGCGATCCACCTCGTGCTGCAGCTTCTGAAGCCCGGGGATCTCGTGGTGGCGCCCTTCGATTGCTACGGCGGAACGCATCGCCTGCTCTCCGCCTGCGCCGAAAAGGGCGCGTTCCGCGTGCGCTTCGCCGACCTCTCCGATCCCGCGGAGCGGGACGCCGCTCTCGCCCTGGGGCCGCGGCTCGTGTGGGTGGAGACGCCGAGCAATCCACTGCTGCGCATCACGGACGTCGCCGCCGTCTGCCGGGGAGCCGCCGCGGCCGGCGCGCTCGTGGCGGTGGACAACACGTTCCTCTCGCCCGCCCTCCAGCGGCCGATCGAGCTCGGCGCCGACCTCGTGGTGCACTCGACGACCAAGTATCTGAACGGCCACAGCGACGTGGTCGGCGGGGCCGTGATCGCGCGAGACCCAGAGCTCCACACCGATCTCGCGTGGTGGGCGAACTGCCTCGGGATCACCGGCGCGCCGTTCGACAGCTATCTGACCCTGCGGGGCCTGCGGACCCTCCACGCCCGGATGCGCGTGCATCTGGAGAATGCCGCCGCGGTGGCCGATCTCCTGAAGACTCATCCCGCGGTGGAGAGAGTCCACTATCCGGGCCTGCCGGATCATCCCGGCCACGAGCTGGCCGCACGGCAGCAAAGGGGCTTCGGTGCCATGGTCAGCTTCGAGCTCGCGGGAGGAGTCCCCGCCGTCCGCGCCCTGCTCGGCGGCCTCCGCCACTTCGCGCTGGCGGAGTCGCTGGGCGGCGTCGAGAGTCTGATCGCCCATCCCGCGACCATGACGCACGCCTCGATGGACGCTGAGGCCCGGCACCTGGCCGGCATCGGGGACGGCCTGCTGCGGCTGTCCGTGGGGATTGAGGACGCGGAGGACCTCGTGGCGGATCTGGAGGCGGGGCTCGACCGGGCGGGGGGCTTTGAATGGCGGCCCACTCCTGGCATAGTCACCAGATGGAAACCCAAGCCGCCCTCGACTTGACGACGCTCGCCCGGAATCCCGGTCCGACGCCCGGGAGCCGGGTCTCCTCCATGGCCGCGGGGCTGATCGGCTCGGAGATCCTCCGCATCGCGGGGGAGATCCGGGCCCTCATGGCCTCGGGCCGGCCGATCTGCAACCTGACGGTCGGCGACTTCGATCCGCAGTACTTCCCGATCCCGGCCAAGCTGTCTTCGGGGATCAAGGCCGCCCTGGAGCACGGCGAGACGAACTACCCGCCGTCCTCCGGCATCCAGGAGCTGCGGCAGGCGGTGGTGCGGTTCTACGAGAGGGAGCTCGGCCTGCGCTTCCCGGTCGAGTCCATCCTCATCGCGGGCGGCGCGCGGCCGGTCATCTACTGCATCTACCGCACGCTGTGCGATCCGGGCGACCGGGTGATCTACCCGGTGCCGAGCTGGAACAACAACCACTACACCCACCTCATCGGGGGAGTGGGCGTGCCGGTCGTGTGCGGCCCGGAGAAGCTCTTCATGCCGACCCGGGAGGATCTGACGGGCCTGCTCCCCGGAGTGCGCCTCCTCTGCATCAACTCGCCCTTGAACCCCGCGGGCACGGTCATCGGCCGGGATCAGCTCCTGGGCCTCTGCGAGGCGGTGCTCGAGGAGAACGAGGCCCGCGAGCGGCGCGGCGAGCGGCCGCTCTACCTCCTCTACGACCAGATCTACTGGATGCTCTGCTTCGGGGATACCCGGCACGTGACCCCGCAGGAGCTGCTGCCCGAGATGGCGCGCTACACCCTGTTCGTGGACGGCATCAGCAAGGCGTTCGCGGCCACGGGCGTGCGAGTGGGCTGGGGCGCGGGGCCGGTGGACGTGATGTCGCGCATGTCCAACGTGCTCGGCCACATCGGCGCCTGGGCCCCGCGCGCCGAGCAGGTGGCGACCGTCGATCTGCTCGACGATCCCCAGGGCATCCGGGAGTTCCACGAAGCCTTCCTGCGCGAGGTCCAGGTGCGGCTGGACCTGCTCCACCGCGGCCTCCAGGGCTTGAAAAGCCGCGGGTTTCCGGTCGAGAGCATCCCGCCCATGGGAGCGATCTACCTGACCGCGCGGATCCATCCGTTCGGCCGCCGCACTCCCGACGGCCAGGAGTTGCGCACCAACGACGACGTCCGCAAGTACGTGCTGGAAGCGGCCGGCGTGGGCGTCATCCCCTTCCAGGCCTTCGGCGCAACCGAGGACGAAGGGTGGTTCCGCCTGAGCGTGGGCGCGGTCTCGCCGGGGGACATCGAAGCGGCGCTGCCGCGTCTGGAAGAGGCGCTCCAGCGGCTGGGGTGAGGCGCCCCCGCCCGAAACCTCACCCCCTGGCCCCCTCTCCCATCGCCCTCCCTTTCCCCGGGAGAGGGGGAGCTCCTTCGAAGCGTCGGTGCTTGTAGGGTGCGCTGTGAGCCTGTGAAATTTTCTGGGGAATCACGGGAATTGGCCGATTCCGGCCAGGGAAGGCAGATAGGGGTCTCGGTCGGAAGAACCGGAGATTCCAGTTCCGGGCTGGCGGAGGAGCTTGGCAGGGGAAAGGAAGTTACTCAAGTGACTGGGAGGGACCCCAGCCAGGAGCTATCCGAGCAAGGCGGGAGCGAAGTGCAGGAGGTTGTAAGCCAGAGCCGACCACAGAACAACACACCGGACTTTGTCGAGACCCCGCACGGTCAGTTGTCCGAGGCCCCGGTGGCACTTCAGATCGGCGTTGATCGTTTCGCTCGTGGATGCTCGCTGTTTATAAATCTCTTGCCCTTCCGGGCTGCTCATCCGCTGACGCCACGCCAGGATCGCCTCACTGTCCCTCGGGCGAGGCTCGTAACAACTCGACCGCTTCTCCGGGTTCTTGGGCACCTTGGCAGGCACATACAGCTTGACCTGCTCCTGCTCGGCTCGTTCGATCTCCGCCAGATTCAGGTACCCCCCATCCACCAGATGCTCCCGCACTTTCTGCCCCGTCCGCTGCTCGACCTGTTGCCGCAGCGGTTTGCTCAGACCGGCATCCGACCCTTGGCTGCTTACCTCGACCCCGACAATCGCTCGCGAGTCAGCATCGCAGGCCAATTGCACGTTGATCGCCGGACGATACCCGCCATCGCCCATCCTCATCACCCGCGCCTCAGCATCGGTCGTGCTGACCCGCAACTCTGACAACTTCGGCGCTTTGTCCTTGGCCGTCTTGCGCGACAGCTTTTTCTCCTCCAACTCCGGCAGGCGACTCACCGCCTTCTCAATACGCTGCTGACGATCTAAGGCGGCCCTCTTCTGCGCCGCCTGTTGCCGCGCCGACAGACCCGCCGATTGACCCGCGTCCTCCAGACGCTCTCTCAACTCTTTGACGTGAGCCTTGGCCTGCTCATACAAAGCCTTGAGGCGGTCACGCCGACGAAAGCTGCTCGCGCCCGCACACGCCCTCACCCGCGTGCCGTCTTGGCTGATCCTCCACACCTTGACCAGATTCTGCTCCACCAGCACCACGAGTAACTGCGTCAGCAACTGGTCCAATGCCTCAGCGTGTCCCACCCGGAAGTCACTGAGTGTGTGGTAATTCAGGCTCACCCCTCCGCACAGCCACTGATACGCTCTGTGGCTCTCGCACAACCGATCCAACTCGCGAGCACTTCCCACTCCTTGCGTCGCTGCGTACACCCAGAGAGCCACCAGTAGACGCGGGTCGGTCGCGTCCCGCCCCGCTTGGCCTTGCCGAGACCGTACCTCCGTATAGAACCCCGACAAATCCAGCTTCCCCGTCACCTCCCAGATCGCCCGAACCGGATCATCCTCCTCTACCAGATCCTCAGGACTCTGGGGTTTGAGCTCCACTTGAGACCGGTTCGGCTGACGCAAACGAAGATCCTTCAGCGACGGCGAGCCTCCAGGTTCCTCTTTCATGCAACCCCTTATACCTCACCTCACTCGGGATTACACAAAAAATTCACAGGCTCTGTGCGCACCAGCAACGTCGACGGTGCGCACAGCGCACCCTACGGCAACATCCTATGCAGGCGTCCCCCTCTCCCGGTTGGGGCATAGGCGCTAACTTTGGATACGGCTGGCACCCTCCGGAGGAGGGTGCGGGCACGTAGCCGCGGGTTTCAACCCGTGGCTGGAAGGCCAGGCCACTCCGCCGCCCCGGGTTGAAACCCCGGGGCTACGTGCCTGCGCCTCAGGAGGCGCCCCCACCTCCCCCTCCAGGACCCACAAAGTTAGCGCCTATGCCCGGTTGGGGGGAGGGCGATGGGAGAGGGGACAGGGGTGAGGTCCCGGGCGGGCGGAATCTGCGCTACAGTTATCCCGCCTTTTTCAGGGACAGAACAACCCAACCCGCCACCCGCGC
>DATEIO010000469.1:0-3643 GCA_035278895.1 Thermoanaerobaculia bacterium
AAGGCGATCTACTGGGTGCTGATCCTGACGGTCGCCTTCTTCATCGTGCTGATGGCCATTCCGGCCCTCTGGCACTGGAACAGCACGGCGGACCACCACGTCCCGGGTCAACCAACGGCAACCGACCACGTCACGGGTCACTGATGAGCCTGTCGCTGCGGTCGTTCCACCTGTTCTTCATCGCCGTCTCGGTGCTCCTCTCGGCCTGGGTCGGCGTGTGGGGCTTCCAGAGCTATCTGGCCACGAAGAGCCTGGGCGACCTCGCGTTGGGGATCCTGTTCTTCGCGATCGGGTTCGGCCTGGTGCTCTACGGCCTGAAAGCGCGCCGCAAGCTGCGCGACCTCGATCCGGACGAATGAAGGAGGCAGCCATGAAGACGCTCGCCCGTGCCCGCATCGTCCTCGGCCTCGCCGCCTCCGCGGCGTGGCTCGCCCTCCCCCGGGCCGCGGCGGCCTGCGCCACCTGCTATGGCGCCGCCGACTCGCCGCAGACGAAGGGGATGAACAACGCCATCCTGGTGCTCGTCGGCTTCGTGGGGCTCCTGTGGGTCGGCGTCGGGCGGATGATCTGGGATTTCCGGAAGCGTTCCAAAAAACTCGAGCAGTCGGCGCAGCCTCGGCTGCGCCTCATCCATGGAGAGAAACGGTGATGGAGAAGACCTACGGTCTCCCGTTGAACTTCCCCCCGAACGCGTCCGCGCACGGGGCGGAGCTCGACAACCTGACGGCCATCGTCCACTGGTTCATGCTCATTCTTTTCGTGGGCTGGGGCCTCTTCTATCTCTACTGCCTGTTCCGTTTCCGGAAGGGCCGGAATCCGGTCGCGAGCTACACCGGCGCCAAGGGCAAGTTCTCCACCTACGGCGAGGCGGGCGTCGTGCTCATCGAGGTCCTCCTGCTCGTCATCTTCGCCGTGCCGATCTGGGCCAAGCGGGTCAACGCGGCGCCCGCGAAGGGCGAGGCGGTCGAGCTCCGCGTCGTGGCCGAGCAGTTCGCCTGGAACGTCCACTACCCGGGCGCGGACGGCGTCTTCGGCCGTACCGACGTCAAGCTAGTCACCGCCGGGGGCAACCCCCTGGGGCTCGACCCCACCGACCCGGCGGGGAAGGACGACATCACGACCATCAACCAGCTCCACCTGCCCGTGAACAAGCCGGCGCTGATCTACCTGACCAGCAAGGACGTGATCCACAGCTTCTTCCTGCCCCAGATGCGCGTCAAGCAGGACGCCATCCCGGGCCAGGTCGTCCCGGTCTACTTCACTCCGACCCAGGTGACCCCGCAGGAGTCGCAGTTTCCCACCTGCGCCGCGAAAAAGACCTGCTGGGAGATCGCCTGCGCCCAGCTCTGCGGCCTGACCCACTACCGCATGCAGGGCTACTACACCATCCACGCCCAGGCGGACTTCGACAAGTGGCTGGCCGACAACGCGCCCAAGCCCCAGCCCGCCGCCGCGGCTCCCCTCTCGCCGCCCCCCGCTCCCACCGGCGAGCCCGTCGCCCCGACGGGCCAGGCCGTGCCGGGCAGCAACCCGGCCGGGGGCGAGGGACACGGGGCCCACTGATCCCGCCAAAACAAATCGGGGGACCCTCGAAAGGGTCCCCCGGCAAACCACGAAAACGGAGCTCAGCTCAAGAAAACTAGTAGAGGTCGTTGATGCCGGCCTCGTCGTCCGCCTCGGTCGAAGCGGGGTTGTTGTTGCAGGAGGCGACCGACGGATACATCGTGGAGCCGGTGACGTTGCTGTGGCCGAGGCCGAGCAGGTGGCCGACCTCGTGCACCATCACGCCCTCGATATAGAACTCGGAGGCGCAGCCGTCCGATTCGCCGGCCGAAGTCCAGTCGTAGCGGGTGTTGGTCACGATGTCCGCGTCGTTGATCGTGCCGCCGCTGTAGAAACCGGTGAAGGTGGCCGCGAGGCAGGTGCCCTTGCAGGCGCGCTCGGGGTCCCGGAAGTTGAGCATCGGGATGTTGTCGCCGAGACGCCAGGCGGCGACCGAGCCCTTGACCGCGGCGACCACGTTGCCGGAGCCGGCGCCGTTCCAGGCCGCGGTCGAGGTGATGGCGCTCACCGTGCGGGTCGCGCCGCCGTCACCGTCGGTGATCGTGGACTGGCCGCGGTTGTCGACGATGATCGTCGGGACGGCGGCCCAGGTGCGGCGCGGGGAGAGGAGCACGTAGGCGGACGCCGAGCTCACCACCATGGCGGTGAGGAGGACGAGCAGGGTGATCTTGGTCTTGTTCATGATTTCTTATTTCTCCTCTCCAAAGAGCTAGTTGGCCATGCGGGAGGTGCGCTCGAAGTCAGCCCGGACCGAAGCCTTCAAGGCGTCGAGCCGCTGGGCTTTCGGACGGGCGACGGTCGCGCCGTCGGGGCGAACGAGGTTCACGCCCGGCTCGATCGTCGGGATCGCCATCTCGACGCCGGCCTCGCGGACGACGCGATACTGACCCTGCCGGTAGCCCGTCACCTCGGCGGTGCCGTCGGCCTGGTTCTGGAGGAAGAGGACGACGCGCTCGCCGACGCCGAACCGCGGGAAGCCGTGCGCCTCGACGTTGTAGCCGCCGACCTGACCGCCGAAGGTCTTGACGATGACAACGCTCGGCGCCTCGCCAACGATCGTATCGGTCACCCGGACCATCGCCTCGGTCACGACCAGGCGGCCCGACGGGCTCCAGAAGGAATTGATCTTCAGGACCTCACCCTCGACCACCGCATTCGACTGCGCGACCAACTCGCCGCGGGTCAACGCGACGAAGGTCGACGCTCCGGCCGGAATCGCCGCCAGAACCAGCGCGAACACAGCCAACCAAACGAAACGCTTCATGAAAACCTCCTTGTTCTCCCCAAAGGGGACTCACCAGGGTTTTTCCTGCCGTAGATCTACGGCCGGGTGGTGATGCGTGGCGTCCCTCCAGGGCAAGGGTGGTGCCAGAGAGTGGGAGCTTGTTTAGGAGGAATACAAGTATAAACAGGGAAAGGATTTACGGACGAGAGCCCGCCCCGGCGAGCGGGCTCGCCGGGAGCGTGGCTCAGTTTTGAGCCCAGGCAGGGCGGGTCAAGATCTGAAGGCGGGTTAACGAATGACCCTGCGCGAGATTACCGCCGGTGGGAGCCCCCGTGGCCCCCGCTGGGCTTGACGGCGTCGAACGTCCTCGGGGTCACCGGCGGGCGCTGCGGGAGGGTGCGGGCCGGCGCGGCCGCCTGCTTCCCTCCCACCGGCGAGGCCACTGTCCCCTCGGGGTACTCGTACCACCCGGGGTCTTCGCCGTAGCTCTTCAACCCTTCGCGGATCTTCAGGATGGTGAACATGCCACCCATGAAGATCGGGCCGAACGGTCCCTCGCCCGCTCCCATCAGCAGCGAGTTGCGCGGCGTGCCCATGTCCATCATGTCTCCCATGCCGGTGCTTCCCATGGGCATGTAGCCGGGGACGAGCTCGTTGAGCTTCTCGGTCACCCCGGATTGATCCACCCCGGTCAGGACCGGCAGGCCGTGCCCCATCTGGTTCATCGTGTGGTGCACCTTGTGGCAGTGGAGGGCCCAGTCGCCGGGGTTGTCGGCGATGAATTCGACGTCGCGGGTGGTGCCCGGCGGCACGTTGATGCTGGTCTCGGGAATCCACGCCGTCTCCGGCACCGGC
>DATEIO010000470.1:0-2426 GCA_035278895.1 Thermoanaerobaculia bacterium
CGCTGGCGGGTGGGTTCGCGATTCTCCTGGGGGTGTGGATGGTGAGCCGGCGGGCGGCCGACTAAACTTTCCTCATCTCGCCGCGTACTATCCTCCATCTCATGAAGAGGAGGTGTCTCAAATGATGATGTCGTCGAGAGCTTCGGGTTTCCTCGCCGCCGTTCTTCTCCTGGGGATGGGGCTTTCCTCTGCCGCGGCGGCCGAGCCGTCGGCGGGGGCGGACTGGCCGCAGTTCCGCGGCCTCGAGCGCAACGGGGCGTCCCCGGAAAAGGGGCTGCTCCGGAGCTGGCCGGAAGGCGGTCCCAAGGTCCTCTGGAAAAAGCCTCTGGGCTCCGGATTCGCGAGCATCACGATCTCCGGCGACCGTCTCTACACCATGGCCGTGGAAGGGGAGACCGAATCGGCCTTCTGCTTCGACGCGGCGGGCAAGGAGATCTGGCGCACCCCGTTGAGCCCCGTATTCCCGGAGATCTTCGGCAACGGCCCCCGGTCCACGCCCACGATCGACGGCGACGTGGTCTACGCCCTGGCGGCCCCCGGCAAGCTCTACGCGCTCAAGAAGGCGGACGGGTCCAAGATCTGGGAGGTGGACCTCGTCAAGGAGTTCGGCAGCGAGCTGCCCAACCGCGGCTTCGCGCCCTCGCCGCTCATCGACGGCGACCTCCTCGTCCTCGAAGCCGGCGGCGCCGCGGGCAAGGCCGTCGTGGCCCTGGACAAGAAGACGGGCAAGACGCGCTGGACTGCCCTGGACGGCGGAGCCGGCTACACCTCACCGCTCGCGGTGACCGTGGGCGGGGTCCGGCAATACGTCTTCGTCCGCACCATGGTCGGAGACGTCGTCTCGCTCCTTCCGGACGGCAAGGTCTACTGGCAATACGCCTGGAAGGGCGGCGCCATCGCCTCGCCCCTCTTCATCCCGCCGAACCGGATCTTCGCCTCGGCATCCGACGACGCCGGCGCCGTGCTTCTGGAAATCAGCAAGGCGGCGGACGGCAAGGGCGCGGTCCGCGAGGTGTGGGCCAACCGGCTGATGAAAAACCACTTCAGCTCCTCGGTGCTTCACGAGGGCCACATCTACGGCTTCGACAACGCGACCTTGAAGTGCATCGACGCGGCCACGGGCGAGCAGAAGTGGGTGCAGCGCGGCTTCGGCAAAGGCTCGCTGATCCTGGCCGACGGCCTCCTCTTCGTGCTGTCGGACCGCGGCGTCCTCACGCTCGCCGAGGCGATCCCCTCCGGCTACGTGGAGAAGGGAAAGCTCCAGGCCATGGAAGGAAAAACCTGGACCGCGCCGACCCTCTCCCATGGAAAGCTTTTCCTGCGGGATGAAGACGAGATGATCGTCCTGGACGTCAAAACCCCGGCCGCTCCGGCCAAGACCCCTGCGGCCGGCTAAAAGACGCGGAAAGGAAATCGACGAACATGATCCGCACCGCCTCCCTCCGCCTCTTGCTCCTGGCTCTCGCCGTGCCGGCCCTGGTCTCCGCCCAGACCGTAGATGAAGTGCTCGACCGCCACGTCGCGGCCAAGGGCGGCCTCGACCGCTGGCGTGCCGTCCGCTCGCTTACCGTCTCCGGAACCCTGGAGGCCTACAGCCAGGAAGGCCCCTTCGTCGTCGAATGGAAGCGGCCCGATCAATATCGAGTCGACAAGACCCTCCTCGGCCGCAAGGTCGTGGAAGCGACCGACGGCGCCGCCGCCTGGTCGATCAATCCCCTGACCGGAGCCGACGAGCCCAAGGCCGTCCCGGAAGAGGTGGTCAAGTACGCGAAGCGGGAAGCCGAGTACGAAAGCCCGCTGATCGACGCCAAGGCCAAGGGAAACCAGGTCGAGTTTCTCGGGGCCGGCGACGTCGACGGTCAGCCCGCCCTGAAGCTCGACGTGACCCGCAAGGACGGCTCCAAGGAAACCTGGTATCTCGATCCCAAAACCTATCTCGAGATCGCCCGCTTCGACCGCAAATTCGACATGGGCCGGGAAAACGAGCGCTGGACCTACTATTCGGATTTCCGAACCGTCGACGGCCTCGTCCTCCCGCACCACTTCGAGGAACAGTTCAGCATCCGTTTCGTAGCGACAAGCGTGGAGAAGGTCCAGGTGAATCCGGAGATCGATCCCGCGCGATTCAAGATGCCGGCGAAGGGGGAGTGAGCTGAAAGGGGGACCGTGCCGGGCGCGGTTCCCCTGATCATTTCCGGGGCCTTGAAGCCTTTCTGGGAGGCCGAAGAGTTTGCTGGAGAAGCGCTTTCTTCTTGAAGTCTTCGTAGCCCACCTCGAGGTCTTCTGCAAACTCCGGGTCATGCGCTGCCCGAGAATCAGTGTATTTAGTAAGGTCGCTCATACTTGTGTCCTTTGGCACCTTTGCGACATGCCATGATAAACGATCCGTCCGCCGTTCCTATCTCCTCCGGCCTCGTGCAGGTGGT
>DATEIO010000471.1:0-26839 GCA_035278895.1 Thermoanaerobaculia bacterium
TCGATGGCACCGGACGAGCCCAGGAGGTGCCCGAGCAACGCCTTGGTGGCGACGACAGGGATCTCTCCCGCCCGTTCGCCGAAGACCTGCCGCAGCGCATTCCATTCCGCGGCGTCGTTGAGCGGCGTGCCGGTGCCGTGCGCGTTGACGAAGCTCACTTCCTCCCGCAGGAAGCCGGCGTCGCGCAGGCCCGCCTCGATCGCCGCGGCGGCACCCTGCCCGCTGGGGTCGGGAGCGGTCATGTGATGGGCGTCGCAGGAGGCCCCCGCGCCGGCGAGCACGGCCAGCGGGATCACACCGCGCGCGAGCGCCTGCTCCAGCGGCTCGAGGACGAGCACGGCCGCACCCTCGCCGAACGACATGCCGGCGCGGCCCGCGCGAAACGGCCGGCACGGCTCCTCGTCCACCGAGCGCAGAGCGTTGAACCCGGCGTAGGTGAGCTGGCAGAGCGAGTCCGAGCCGCCGGCGACCGCCACGTCCACCTCGCCCGAGCGGACCGCGTCGAGCGCCGCGGCAAGGGCCAGCGCGCCGGACGAGCAGGCCGACGAGACCGTCTGCACCGGCCCGGTCACTCCGAGATGGCGGGCCACCGCGTCGCCCGGGCCGTTGACCGGGTGGGAGATGAGCGAGGAGAGGCGGGCCCGCCGCCCCTTCTTCGCGAAGAACTCGGCGAAGAACCCCTCGCCCTCGTACATCCCCCCCGTGCTGCTGCCGAACCACACCCCGGCCGCAGGATCCCCTTCCGGGTCGAAAGGCACGGCGAGCCCCGCCTCGGAGAGCGCCTCGGCCGCCGCAAAGAGGGCGAAGCGGTCCGAGAGCGACAGGCGGCGCCAGCCCGGGAAGGAGCGCACGAAGCCCGCGGGGGGATCGTCCGCCTCGGCGGCGAGATGGGTTCTGTGCAGGGAGTGGTCGAAACGGCGGAAATCGCGGATGCCGGACCGGCCGGAGCGCAGCCCCTCCCACAGGGGGCCGACTCCCCAGCCAAGCCCGCACACGGCGCCCATGCCGCTCACCGCGACGCGCCGGCCGGCAGCCGTGGCCTCACGTTCCATGGATGTCAGGACGCCTCGCGGGGGCTACGTACGCCCCTCGATGAATTGAGACAGGGACGAGACCGAGGAGAACACCTCCCGTCCGATCTCCTGGCTCTTGATCTTGATGCCGAATTCCTTTTCGAGAGCCACCACCAGCTCGAGCGCGTCCACGGAGTCCAGGCCCAGCCCTTCGCCGAACAGGGGCTCCTCGTCCTCGATCATCTCCGGCCGCATCCCTTCAAGGTGCAGGCTCTCGACGATCAGGCGCTTGATCCGTAAAGGGGTGGCGACGACGTCCGACATAACGAAAACCTCTGGATCCGGCCGCTCGCCGGCCGTAAATCGTGACTCCATGATCGACTCCGGCCGCACGTTCTCGGGATCGGTTACCGGGCGCAGCCCCGCCCCTCCACGAGATCCACCCGTGCGGTCAGCTCCGCAGGCTCCATACACCCGGGTCCACAATGCTAGCGTGCCTGCGGGGGAAGTGGCAATCCCAACGATCCTTTTTCAAGCGATTCAACGAGTTATGCTCCGTGCCTGGGGGACCTTTGGTAGGATCGCCCTCTCGCTCGAAAGGAACGCCGGGCCTCTCAATATTCCCCCCAAATGACACCCGACCCAATCCTTCAGGCTTTCGAGCTCCTGACCCGCCGCGACCCGCTGGCCCCGATCGTCGTCTCCCCGGAGCGCCAGGCGACCGTCAGCGACGTGGACGCCCTTGCCCGCGCGGCCGGACGGCCTCTCCTGGACGCCGGGCTCCCCCCCGGAGCCGTCGTAGGGCTGGCCGCCGCGAACGGGCCCGGCTTCCTCGCCTCGTTCCTGGCCGTGCGCAGGGCCGGGCTTGCCGCTCTCCTCCTCGATGCCCAGACGCCCGACGCCGAGGCCCTGCGGATCGTCCGGGCGCTCGGCGCCGCCGCTCTGCTGCGCTGCCGGACCGGCTGGCCGGGCGGCCCTGAAAACTGGGAATGGACCGTGACGGACGGCGCGTCCCTCCATCTCCCCGGCGCCGCCGTGGTGAAGCTCACCTCGGGCTCGACCGGCCTGCCGCGGGGAATCGCGACGCCCTCGTCCGCCCTCCTCGCGGACGACGCCGCCCTCACCGCCAGCATGGGCCTGCGGCGGGAGGACCGGTTTCTGACCACGATCCCGCTCTCCCACTCCTACGGCCTGTCGAGCCTCACGGTGCCGGCGCTCGTGCGCGGTGCCATGCTCGTGCTCCCCGAGGAGAAGAGCCTCTACGACCCCTTTGCCACCGCCGCGCGGACCGGGGCCACCTTCTTCCCCACCGTGCCCGCCCACGTGGATGCCCTCGTCCGCATGGCCGAGCCGCCGCCCCGCCCGGAGGGCCTCCGCCTCGTGATCACGGCCGGAGCCCCCCTTTCCGCGGCCACGTCCGCGCGCTTCCGGGAGCTCTTCGGCATCCCGGTCCACGTGTTCTACGGCGCGAGCGAGTGCGGAGGCATCTGCTACGACCGCGAAGGGGGAGCGGCCGAGCGGGGGACGGTCGGAGAGCCCGTCTCCGGCGTGCGGATCGATCTGGACGCAGACCACGGAATCACCGTTGTCTCCCCCGCCGTGGCCACCGGCTACGTCCCCGAGGGGGACTCCCGCCTGGACAACGGCCGGTTCCGGCCGAGCGACCTCGCCACGTGGAAGGACGGCGAGCTCGCGCTCTCCGGCCGGGTGGACGACCTCGTCAACATCAAGGGCAAGAAGGTCAACCCGCGGGAGATCGAGACCGTGATCGGCAGCCTCCCCGGAGTCGACGAGGTGGCCGTGCTGGGCGTCCAGCTCCCGGGCCGGCCGGCCGAGATCCTGCGCGCCGTGATCGCCTGCCCTCCCGGCCGCGTCACCGCCGAGGACGTGGTCGCCTGGTGCCGCCGGCATCTCTCGGCGCACAAGGTGCCGAGGAGCGTCCTCCTCGTCCCGGAGCTCCCCCGCACCCCGCGCGGCAAGCTCGATCGACCCGCGCTCCGGGCCTTGACGAGCGACTCCGCCCGTGGCTGACCCGCGCCGCCCCTACCGGCCCCCCGCGCTCCTCGCCGGCTCGCTCGGCCTCCACGCCGTGGGTCTCGCCGCCCTGGCGCTCGCTCCCCGGCACTGGGCCGCCGTGGCCGGCACGCTCTTCGCGAACCACGTCGTCCTGGCCGCCGCGAGCCTCTGGCCCCGGGGCGGCCTCGTCGGTGAAAACCTGACCCATCTCCCCGCGAGCGCCGCGGAGCGGGGCGAGGTCTGCCTCACCTTCGACGACGGCCCCGACCCCGAGGTCACCCCCCGCGTGCTCGACCTCCTGGACGGGGCCGGAGCCCGCGCGACCTTCTTCTGCATCGGCCGCCGCGTCGCGGCCCACCCCGGCCTCGCGGCCGAGATCGCCCGCCGCGGCCACCGGGTGGAAAACCACACCTGGAGCCACGGCAACGGCTTCGCCTGCTACCTGCCGCCGGCCCTCCGCCGCGAGATCGGCCGCGCCCAGGAGGTGATCGCAGCGGCCACGGGCCGGCCACCCCGCTACTTCCGCGCTCCGGCGGGCTTGAGAAACCCGCTCGTGGACTGGGTGCTCTACGGCGCCGGGCTCCGTCTCGTCTCCTGGACCCGGCGCGGCTTCGACGCGGTGCAGAAGGACCCGAACGCCGTGGCCCGCCGCCTCCTCCACGGCCTCGCTCCCGGCGACGTCCTCCTCCTCCACGACGGGAACGCCTTCAAGAACGGCGGCAACCCGGGCGTTCTGGAAGCCCTCCCCCGCGTGCTCGACGCCCTGGCCGCGCGCGGGCTGCGTTCGGTGCCCTTCGACGCCCCGGGGGAGGAGGCGTGAAGGGGAAGAAGAGGAAGTACTTCCGCGAGCTTCTCTACCGGCTGCGCACCGAAGGGGGCTCGCCGAACCGCCTCGCGGGCGCGGTGGCCCTGGGCGTCTTCATCGGCTGCACGCCCTTCTACGGCCTCCACCTCGCTCTCTGCATCCTCTTCGCGAAGCTCCTGAAGCTCAACCGGGCGCTCACCTACCTGGCCGCCCACGTGAGCCTCCCGGGCGTCTGGCCCCTCCTCGTCTTCGCCGAATTGCAGCTCGGCCGCTTCCTGCGCGGCGCCGACCTGCTGTCGATCCGCCCCGCGGAGATCCGCCAGTTGGAGCTCAAACAGTTCTTCGTGGACCTCCTTCTGGGGAGCGCCGTCGTGGGAACCGTGCTCGCCGCAGGCTTCGGCCTCTTCACCCTCTGGGCCGCACGGCGCAGGCAGCGGCACCCGCACGTCGAAGCGCTGGTCGAGCGCACGGCCTACCGCTACCTCGACACCGGCATGTTCAACTGGGAATTCGTGCGCGGCAAGCTCCGCCACGACCCGGTCTACTTCAATCTCCTCCGCCGCGGCGTCCTCCCCTCCCAGGGCCGCCTCCTGGACCTCGGCTGCGGCCGTGGCATCCTCCTCGCCCTCCTCCGGACCGCCCGGGAGCTTTTCGAAAACGGCGAGTACCCCGAAGACTGGGCCCCGCCGCCCGTCTTGGACCTCCACGGCATCGAAGGCCGCCCGAAAGACGCCGAAGCCGCCCGCCACGCCCTGGGAGACAGCGCCACGATCGAGACCGCCGACCTGCGGGACGCGGATTTCCCCTCCTCCGAAGCCGTGCTTCTCCTGGACGTCCTCCACTACCTTCCTGCCCCAGCGCAGGAGGAGCTCCTCGCCCGCATCGCACAGATCCTCACGCCCGGAGGCGTCCTCCTCATCCGCGACGCCGACGCCGCGGCCGGTTGGCGCTTTACCGCCACCCGCGCGCAGGAGCGTCTGATGGCGCTCGCGAGACGGCACTGGAAACAGCGCTTCCACTACCGGAGCGCCGCGGAATGGCGAGAGCTGCTGGAGAGGCTGGGATTGCAAACCGACGAGGAGCCGATGGGGATGGGGACGCCGTATGGAAACGTTTTGATCGCGGCCCGCCGCGGCTCCACGGCGGGCCGTTGAAAACCATTACTTCTTCGCCATCTGATCCCGGAGCCTCTGCTCCGCTTCGAAGACCTCGGGCACCTTGTCCACGAGATCCCCGAAATCCTCCGCCTCGAAGATCTGGCGGATTTCGAGCTCGGTCCCGCCGTCCATGGGCGCCTTCTTGATCCATTCGATCACCTCTTCCCTGGAATTGGCCTGGAGGATCCAGAAGCCGGCGAGCAGCTCCTTGGTCTCGGGGAACGGCCCGTCGGTCACCGTCCGCTCGTTTCCCGAGAAGCGGACGCGCACGCCTTTGGAGCTCGGGTGGAGCCCTTCGCCCGCGAGCATCACCCCGGCCTTCACCAGCTCTTCGTTGTACTTGCCCATCGCGGTCAGCATCTCTTCGCTCGGAAGCACGCCCGCCTCGGATTCCTCGTTCGCCTTGACCAGAACCATGAATCGCATCGTCGTATCTCCTTCCTGTTTTTTCCTGGATTTGGGAGCGAGGCGTCCGGACCGTCCGTTCTGCCTCTCTCTACTCAGTGGTCGAACGGGGGACGGCGAAATCGACAGGCCGATCCAAACTTTTTTGCTTCTACGCCAATCGAGCGTGCAGGCGGACACCCAGTGCGCGAGCTACCTTCAAGATGGTGGCGAAACTGGGGTTGCCGTCCTCGCTGAGCGCCCTGTACAAGCTCTCTCGGCTGAGCCCGGCATCGCGTGCGACCTGCGTCATGCCGCGTGCACGGGCGATATCGCCAAGAGCCCGAGCAATGCCCGCCGCATCGTCCGGAGCCTCTTCGAGCCAGGCATCCAGGTACGCGGCCATCTCTTCGGGTGTACGAAGCTGTTCAGCGACGTCATACGCGAGGGTCTTGGTCTTCGGCATGGCCTTTTTACTGGGTTTTTCAGTCTTCGCCATCATGTGAGACTCCTATAGGTTCTTGACGAGAGTCATGGCGGTCTTGATGTCCCAGGCTTGGGTCGACTTGTCTCCTCCGGCAAGGAGCACGATCAGGGCCCCGGCACGTTCGGTGTAGTAGACCCTGTACCCAGGGCCGAAGTCGATCTTCAGCTCACACACGCTGTCGGTCAGGACGCGATGCTTGCCGGGATTGCCGTGGACAAGACGGTCAACGCGGACTTGAATTCGTGCGCGGGCAGCGAGGTCTTTCAAGGAGTTGATCCAGTCGAGGTAGACCTGGGTAACCTTGACAGGCATGCTCCAAGTGTAGCTTCCGGGCTACAGATGTCAAGAGCCAGACCCAGCCACAGTACCAAGCCCCTCGCCCCGCCCTTCGGAGCGCAGCCATATAACCAAAGTGCAGTAGAAGCCGGCAGGGATGCCGGCGCTCCCAGCAGAGCTAAGGCCGCACAAACTTGAGGTGCGTCACCTTGGGCGTGGCGACCGTCCGCACGAGCTCGAGGCCGTGCAGATCGTCGCCGACGCCCTCGAACAGCCGCTCTCCGCTGCCCAGGAGCGTCGGCACGAGGTTGATCTCCATCTCGTCCACGAGGCCGGCTTTGAGGTATTGCTGGGCGGCGCTCGCTCCGCCGGCAAGCACGACGTCCTTGCCGCCGGCGGCCCGCCTTGCCTGTTCGAGCGCCAATTCGATGCCGTCGGTGACGAACGTGAAGGTCGTTCCGCCTTCGAGCTCCAGGGGCTCGCGGGCATAGTGCGTGAGCACGAAGACCGGGTGATGGAACGGTGGGTTGTCTCCCCACCAGCCGTTCCACGGGTTCTCCGCGTTCCAGGGGCCGGGGTGGCCGCCGAACATGTTGCGCCCCATCACGGTGGCTCCGATATGGATGAGCGACTCCTCGACGACCTGTGAGCTTTCGTTGACCTCTCCACCTGGGAGGCCGTGCACCTCTCGCCAGGCCTTGAGCGGGAAGACCCACTCGTGGAGACGCATGCCGCCAATTCCGAGGGGATTCTTCACACTCTGGTCGGGACCGGCCACGAACCCGTCGAGCGACATCGAGATTCTGAAGCGCAGCTTGGACACGTTTCACCTCCCTATCAAGGAGCCCGCGGAGATCTCTCCCGGCAGGCGTCTCGTCTGAAATCTAGTCGAACGGGCTGGCGGCAGATCGACATCCCCGCTGGAGAGCAGGAGCGCGAAATCGACAGGCCGGTCCAGACTTTTTTTGCAGCCGGGCCGGCCCGCAGCGATAATGCGCACGGGAGAGACGATCTTACCCGGGAGGAGCTCCTTGATACGAAAAAGCTGGTCGATCCGCGCCGCCATCCTCGCCACCCTGTTTCTGGGTTTCCCCTGGGCTGGAGCGGCTCAGCCACCGGCCCCCACCAGTCCGGTCGAGGCGGTCGAGGTCAGGCCCCGTCCGTGCCGGATCCCGGGCTACGACAAGGAGGTGCAGTGCGCCGTCTACCCCGTCCGGGAGAACCGCGGGAGCTTGAAGGGGAGAAAGATCGGGCTCAACATCGTCATTCTCCCCGCCTTGGGGCCGGACAAGCTGCCTGATCCGATCTTCGTGTTCGGCGGCGGCCCCGGGGAGGCGATCGTGGAAAGCTCCGCCACGCTCTACTCCCGGAGCCCCCTGCGCCAGAAGCGGGACGTCGTGCTGATCGACCAGCGCGGCACCGGCCGGTCGAACCCGCTCCATTGCTCCTTCTACGGCGAGCACGTGGACCTCCACCGCGCCGTGGGCGACCTGTTCCCGCTCGACGCGGTCAAGAAGTGCCGCCAGACGCTCGAGAAGGTCGCGGACCTGCGCCAATACACCACGGTGGCCTTTGCGGACGACGTCGACGACGTTCGCAAGTGGCTCGGCTACGACAAGATCAACCTCTCCGGCAGCTCCTACGGCACGCGCGTGGCCCAGGTCTACTGGCGCCGGCACCCGGACACGGTGCGCAGCGTCGTGCTCGTCGGCGTCGCTCCGCTCAACTCGTACATCCCGCTCGCCCACGCCTGGGCCGGCCAGCGGTCGCTCGACCTCCTGCTCGCCGAATGCGCCGCCCAGCCGGAATGCAAAGCCGCGTTCCCTGACACGAAAGCGGAGCTCACCGCGCTCAAGGAGCGGATCGACAAGGGCGTGAAGGTGACCCTTCCCAACCCGCATCTGGGCGGAAGGCAGGAAGTGCAGCCGACCTGGGGCCTGGTGGCCGAGGGCATCCGTTTCCTCCTGTACGGCCAGGGAGTCGGAAACCTGCCCCTCCAGATCCGCCAGGCCGCCCAGGGCAATCTCACGCCGCTCGTCCAGATGGCGATCGAGCGCCGGCTGAACATCACCGAGGGTTTGGACTGGGGTCTGGGCTTCTCGGTCACCTGCGCCGAAGACCTGCCGTTCATCACCGAAGAGATGATCCGCCAGAAGACCGCGGGAACGTACCTCGGCGACTACCGCGTCCGCCAGCAGAAGGCGGTCTGCAAGGTGTGGCCGCGAGGCAAACTGGAGAAGAACGCCCAGGCTCCGGTCCGCTCGGACGTGCCCGTGCTGCTGATCTCCGGCGAGCGCGATCCCGTCACCCCGCCGGAGCTTGCGGAAGAGGCCGCGCGCTCCATGACCAACCGTCTGCACGTGGTCGTCGCCCGCGGCAGCCACGGCGCCGCCGGAGAGTGCACGGACAAGCTGATCCGCGACTTCATCGACCGCGCCTCGGTCCAGGGGCTCGACGCCTCGTGCGCCGCGACCGTCTACGGGCCGGTGGCGTTTACGAGGCCTTAGGGGGCCAGGCGAGCGCCGGATCCCCGTTGCGCTGCATCCACGCCGCAAGGCGGGAGCGCAGGTCGCGCAGCACCTCCTGCGCCGCCGGGTCGGCGATCAGGTTCTTCGCTTCCGCCGGATCGGCGGCGACGTCATAGAGCTCGTCGCCGCGGGCCGGGTCTTTCCACACGATCAGCTTGTGCGTGGGGGTGCGCACGGCGCGGAAGGCGAGGTTGCCGAAGGCGTCGCTCTCCTCGTCCGACCACTCGGTGAAGGCTTCGCGCACTTCGAGCTTTCCCGCGAGCGCCGCCTTGAGGTCGCGTCCCGGCCAGGAATCCGGCGCCGTGACGCCGGCCAGGGCGAGGAGCGTCGGCGGCAGGTCCAGGCTCGAAACGGGGAGGTCCGAGACGAGCGCCTTCGGCAGCCCCGGCCCCGACACCACGAACGGAACCCGGATCGAGCTCTCGTACGGCACCTGCTTGCCGTTGGCGCGCGAGCCCGGCCCGCCGATCCCCCGCTCGCCCATCATGTACCCGTTGTCGCCGAGGAAGACCACGACCGTCCGCTCGGCGAGCCCGGTCTCCCGAAGCGCCGCGAGCACGCGCCCGAGCTGCTCGTCGAGGTAGCTCACCGCCTCGTTGTAGTGGCGCCAGTCGTTGGCCGCCACGTCGCGCGGAAACCCGGGCGGGAGAAGCTCCTCGTCGCTCTTCCCGGCGTAGAGGGCGGCGATCCGCTCCGGATTGGGCTCGTAGGGGAAATGGGGCGCGGTGAAGCCGAGCCAGAGCAGGAACGGACGGGCCTTGGCCTCCCGGCTGCGCAGGAAATCCACGGCGTCGTTCGCAAAGATCTCCTGCGTGAAGCCGGAGACGGTCTTGCCCTCGTCCGCGACTCCGTGGACCAGCTCGGGATCGTGATATTTGGCGCTGCCGTTCGGCAGCCAGTTCCGCGCCTCCTCGAAGCCGCACTCCCAGGGGGGTGCGGGAACGTGCCACTTGCCGACGGCCACCGTGCGATACCCGGCACTCCGCAACAGGCTCGCGACCGTCTCCCGCCGGCAGATCGTCTCCTCGACCCCGGGCTCCTGGTACTGGACCGAGTAGACGCCGTGCTGGAAGGAAGGCAGGCCGGTGAGCAGGCTCGCGCGAACCGGATGGCACTGGGAGACCGAGACGGTCGCCTGCCGGAAATAGACGCCATCGCGCACCAGGCCGTCCATCACGGGAGTGATCACCGATGGATTGCCTGCCGCGCCCAGGGCGTCCCAGCGGTGGTCGTCGGAGAGCACGACGACGAGATTGGGGCGAGCCGGGCGCGGCCGAATTCCGGCGCAGCCCGGCAGGGACAGGAGGAGCGTCGTCAGGACGATCGAGCGGGTCCAGGTCATTTCGAGAGAGTCTACGGGGACGGCCGCCGGACCGTCTATGCGCCGAGACAACGGAATTCCGCTACGTGCGGAGTGGATATCAAACGGAGCGCCGGAGCGTCACCACCGTGATCTCGGGGAGAGCGCCGATCCGAAAGGGCAAACCCCAGTAGTTGGTTCCGGGATTGATGTAGAGCAGGGAGTTTCCGAGACGGTGGGACCCCATGGCGTGCTCCAGAAACGGAGAGGCCATGCTCCAGCCCAGGCTGGGAATCGACAACTGGCCGTAATGCGTGTGTCCGCTGAGCGTCAGGTGGACGCCACGCTCCGCGAGCCCCGGCCAGAGCGCGGGGTTGTGGGCCAGCACGATCGTGAACGCCCCTTTGGGGACCCGCGCCAGGGTCCGGGAGAGGTCGGGAGCCGCCCCATGTCCCCGGGCCGCCGGATCTCCCGTGCCCGCCAGCCAGAAGGAGCCCGTCCCCCGCCGGACCTCGACGGCGTCGTTCACGAGAACGGTGATCCCCATCTCCTCCAGTCCTCTACGCACTGCGGACCATCCCGCGTAGATGTCGTGATTGCCCGGAACAGCGAAGACTCCGAGCGGCGCGGAAAGTCCCGTAAAGGCTTCGGCGAAGTAGACGACGTCGTGCGCGTAGTCGTCCACCTGGTCGCCCGTGATCGCGATCAGGTCGGCCCGCGCGTCCCGGACCTTCCGGACGACCGCCGCGAGATATCTCCGCAACGTATGCGGCCCCACGTGGAGATCGGAGATCTGCACGATCCGCATCCCCTCCAGAGCCTCGGGGAGATCCGGAAAGGAAGCGTCCATCTCCTTCACCCGCAACCACCGCGATCCGAAGTAGCCCGCCACGGCGGCCACGGCAAAGGTCGACGCCGCGATCAGAAGCGCCCACCGGGCCGTGGACACCGCAGCGCCGAAAGGAGCGCCGGCCAGAAGGCCGATCACGCCCGCGGCCGCGATCAGCGGGAGGCCCAGTTGGACATACCAGAACGGACGGAAGACCCACAGGCGAACGGCCGCCGAGGGGTAGATCCCCCGCGAGCGCATCCGGGCGAAGACCAGGAGAGGAGCCGCCGCGGCGAGCGCCGCCGCCAGGACCGGCAACCCATGGCCCGGCAGTAGCGGGGCGAGAAGCGCGGCGAGGATCGCCCACCAGATGCCCATCCAGGCGACGACGATCCCTAGAAGACGCCGCAGAGAAGCTCCGTTCCATGCATTCAACGCTCCTTGAAGCGATCCAGAACTGGTTTCACGTCGATAACCGGCGTCCCGTCCAGGGCCTCGAGGTCGAGGACCTTGAAGCGGAGAGGGCTTTCGCGCTCGACGATCCGGACCCGATGGATGCCCACCGGGTTCGGCCGGTCCTGCGAGCGCGTGCTGAACACGCCACGCAGAGGAGCGCTCCGGTCGTCCCGGGGATGAACCTGGAGTGTCTGGCGGTCGCCTCGGTCGAGCCACGTGAGGACCAGGACCTCCTCTCCTGCTCGCAAGTCCGTAAGACCAGCCTTGAGCTCAGGCTCGAAGACGAGCCACGCTTCGGGTGCTCCTTCGTCTCCCTGTTTCGGAGCGTGTTCCCGATGCGTAAGCGGTGAGCTGACATAGCCGATGGGGGTGAGCGTGATCATCTTTGAATGTTAGCAGACGGGTCGACAATGACAACTATATTTCTGGACCAACAACGATAACTCATCCATGATCCCCAATTAGGCGCATCTAATGTTAATCCAGTCTACAGGGTTGCGTCATAACGAACGCAGTGATCGAACGCCGAGCCTTGATCCTTCTCCTCCCGCGTGCGAGGATCGCTGCCCATGCCGTCCATGGCTCACGAGATCCTCGTGGATCTGTTCAAGAATCGTCCCTCGCTCGCCGCCGAGATCCTGGCCGAAGTGCTGGGCGTCTCGCTTCCGGCCTATACGGAAGCTCGCCTCGCTTCAACAGATTTAACAGAAATTCAGCCTGCTGAATATCGCGCCGATGCCGTTGTCGTCCTGCTCGATCGCGAGGTCCCCGTCCGGGTGATCATCGTCGAGGTCCAACTCGCGATCGATTCTCGAAAGCGCCTGAGCTGGCCTGCTTATGTGACGGTCTCGCGCGCGATCCATGAATGCCCGGCGGATCTGCTCGTCGTCGCGCCTGAGCCAGCCGTCGCCGGCTGGTGCGCGGAACCGATCGAGATCGGTGTTCCCGGTTTTGTCCTGCGCCCGCCAGTGCTGCGCCGCACCGCCGTTCCGGTCGTGACGGACCCCGAAGAGGCGGCTCGCCGCCCCGAACTCGGGGTGCTCTCCGTAATAGCGCACGGCGATACCCGGGAGGGAGCAACCATCGCCGCCGCGGTGCTGCCCGTGGTCAAGGGGATCGACGACGAAAGGGCCAGGTTCTACTACGATCTCGTATACAATTCTCTCAACGAGGCGGCCCGCCGGTCGCTGGAGGCGATGATGAAGGGCTACGAATACCAGAGTGATTTTGCAAAGAAATACGTTGCACAGGGGCGTGCCGAGGGGCGTACCGAGGAGGCGGCTCACCTCCTGTTGACCATGCTTCGGGCTCGCGGTATCGCGGTGCCAGATGCTGTTCGCGAGCGCATCCTGGCGCAGAAAGACCCGGAACGGCTGGAGCGCTGGTTTGAGAAGGCTGCCGTTGCCAATTCGATTGCCGTGATCCTCGACGAACCGAATTGAAGTAAAGGACGGGGCGCTCTACGCGACACGTCCTCCCTCCAGACCTCACCGTAAACGAATCCCAGTTCGGAATCCTTTGAGCGCCTTCGGACTCCCATGGGGCCGGAGTGTAGCGCTCCGTCCCCTGGGGGCCGAGACAGGGAGGCGCGAAATCCTTTAAGCTATGCCCTCATGACCCCTTTTTCCCTAGTCTCACGACCGGAGCAGGGATGAAACCGCGTCCCGTGTCTCAAAGGCGCGCCTGGGAACCATAGCTTATGTGGGGAACACGAGAGGGATTGCCAATGGCGCAACGAGAGGATCCGGAGGTCCGGCGGCTGGTCGTGGTCTTCCTGCGCGCGCACGCCAGGATGAAACAGGTGGATCTGAGCCGGGCTTCCAAGATCCCCCAGGCCGACATCTCCCGCTTCGAGAGCGGCAGACAGGTACCTTCCGAGGAGGCCCTGCTCCGGATCGCGGAGGCGGTTAGAGTCCCCTGGGAGCAGGTGCTCCATCTCCGCCGCTTCTACGCCGCCGGCCTGGCCGCCCGGCCGCGCCGGAGGGGGATTCCCTCCCCCGAAGTGACGTCTCTCGAACGGACCATCCTGAGCTCCGCGCTCCTCGCTCTCTCCCCCTATCTCCTGGAGCTCGAAAACGGCCGGGAGACACCGCCCTCTCCCGAGGAGGCCCGGCGCGAAGCGGTGGAGATCTGGACGGCGCTCGAACGCTTTCCGATCCGAAAGCGCCGGGCGATGATCGAGCCGAGCCTCCACGCCTCCCGAAGCTGGGCTCTCGCCGAGCAGATCTGGAAAGCGAGCGAGAAGGCTGCGCCGCACCGGCCCGACGAGGCCAAGGAGCTGGCGGACCTGGCGCTCTGGATCGCCTCGCGGGTGCCGGAGAACGCGCCCCCTCCTCCTCCCCCGCCGGCTCCGGTAGAACGGAAATCTTCAGTGCGCCGCCGAAGACTATGATCCGGACGGGTTCGGCTTTCGCAAGGAGGCGATGAAATCTTCAGTGGAGGAACGCCGGGAGGCGAGGCCCGGTGGAGAAATCCGCCAGCCGTCTCCGTCCGTCGTCAAGGCGGGGGCACCTTCCAAACGGCCGCGAACGAGAACGAGAACGCAGCCCTGAAAATGCTCGCGAAGGAGGTCTTTCAGGACGGGCGCGCCGCGCAGGGGCTTGACCGATACGGCTCTCCCCTCCCCCACAGCGACGGCGCGCAACACGCCCGAATCCGCGGCGGCGCCCAGGCTTTCCGGAACGGGCGCGGACGAAGCGCCGAGCTCCAGCCAGCCGACCCGCATTCCCTGGGAGCGCGCCGCGTCGATCAGGGGACGGAAGGTCTCCGGAGAGTCTTCCACCTGCAGGAGATAGGGCGTCTTCACTCGGTCTCCCGGTAGAGAAGGATCTCTTCGCACTCCCGCCGGAACTCCTCTTCGTCCCGCGCCCAACTCGCGATCCAGTCCTCCAGGCCCTCTCCGCTCTCGATCGCTTCGCGGCATTCGGGGCCGCCGGTCAGGAGGTCGATGGCGGGGCGGTCGGAGACGAATTCGTAGGGGGCGTGGCGCCAGGCGAATTCGCCGGGGGAGAGCTTGCGGATCTCGTCCAGCAGGAGGACGCCGGCGCGGTAGGAACGGAAGGCGCCGCGGTCCGTCACCACCAGCTCGACGCCACCGCAGACATGGCCCTTGTGCTTCTGGAACTGCGGCCGGAAGTACGTGGGCACGAAGGCGACGCCGGGAAGGCTCAAGGCCGCGAGACGGTCGGCGAGCGCGGCCGGATCGAGGTGCGGCGCGCCGGTGAGCTGGAACGGACGCGTGGTGCCGCGCCCTTCGGAGAGCTCGGTGGCTTCGACCAGGCAGCCGCCGGGATAGACGACGGCCGTGTCCGTCGTCGGCATGTTGGGCGATGGCGCGATCCACGGCAGGCCCGTCTCGTCCCATGTCATCCCGCGGCGCCAGCCCTCCATTTCCCAGACACGAATTCCTCCGCGGAGCCCGCGGCGCAAGGCTTCCAGAAGCACCAGCTCGCCCAGCGTCAGCCCGTGGCGGACGGGAAGGATGAAGGCGCTCACGAAGGATTCGTATCCCGGCCTGGGAAGATCGCCCTCGACGACGGCGCCGCCCAGCGGGTTCGGACGGTCGAGCACCCAGACTTCGCAGTTGGCGGCGAGCGCGGCCTCGGCGGCCCACACGGCGGTCGCGGCATAGGTGTAATAGCGCGAGCCCACGTCCTGGAGATCGATGATCAGGAGGTCCAGGCCCGCGAAAGCGCAGGGACACGGCCGCAGGGTGTTTTCGGAGTCGCCGTAGAGGGAGACGATGGGCGCACCCGTCCATGGATCGTTTCCGCTTTCGGCGGCGACCATGTCCTGCTCAATGCCGTAGTAGCCGTGCTCGGGGCCGAAGAGCGCGCGCGGCGGGCCGGCCGGGCTCGCGGCGAGCGCGCGGTGGATCAGCCGGCAGTCCGCGGAGATCGAGGCGCCGTGGGCGAGCACGCCATAGCGCCGCCCGGCGAGGACGGAGGGGTCCGCAAGGAGACGGTCGAGACCGGTCGCGACTCTCATGCGTCCCTCCGGTAGCTGCCGGTCCGGCCGCCGCTTTTCGCTTCCAGGCGCAGGTCGGTGACGACGGCGCCGCGCTCCAGGGCCTTGACCATGTCATAGAGGGCGAGGGCGGCCGTGGAGCAGGCGACGAGCGCCTCCATCTCCGCGCCGGTCTTGGCGGTGACGACGATGCGGCTCCGGATCTCGACGCCATCCTGGATCGGCTGGATGTCGATCTCCACCTGATCGAGCGGGATCTGGTGTGCGAGAGGGATCAGCTCCGGGGTCCGCTTGGCGGCCTGGATGCCGGCCAGGCGCGCAACGGCGAAGGCGTCTCCCTTGGGGAGATTGGCGAGCCGGATCAAGGTCTGGGCGGAGAGCAGCACCCGGCAGGAGGCTTCGGCCACACGGCGGGTGACGGGCTTCTCGGAAACGTCCACCATGTGGGCATTTCCGTGCGGATCGAGATGGCTGAAGGAACCTGGCGAGCTCATCTTAAAACGGGGCCTCCAAAGGTGGCGGTATGCTAGCATCCCGGCATCTTGGAACCGAGGCGGCTGGCCATCGTGATGCCCACCTTGAACGAGGAGGGCGCGCTGTGCCGCAGTCTGCCCGCGGCGCTCGCCGTGGCCGACGAGGTCGTAGTGTCGGACGGCGGGAGCACGGACGGCACGGTCGACCGGGCCCGCGAAATGGGCGCCCGCGTGGTGACCGGCCCGCCGGGGCGCGGCAGCCAGTTGAACCGCGGAGCCCAGGCAGCGACCGCGGACCTCCTCCTCTTTCTTCATGCGGATACGACGCTCCCCAAAGGAGCCGCCCGCGCGGTGCGCGAAGCCGTGGCGAACGGAGCCTCGGGCGGCGGCTTCCTGCTTCGTTTCGACGTGGACCGCCCGCTGCAGCGGTTGGGGGGACGGCTGATCAATCTCCGCACCCGGCTGACCCGCCTCCCCCTGGGCGATCAGGCGCAGTTCGCGACGCGCGAGACGTTCGACCGGCTGGGCGGCTTCGCGGACTGGCCGATCCTCGAAGACCTGGACTTCGCCCTGAAGCTGCGCCGCATGAAGCGGCTCGCCCTGATCGAAGCCCCGGTGACAACCGGCGCCCGCCGCTTCCTGGAGCAGGGCACGGTGCGGACCGTGGCCACGAATTGGCTCATCTGGCTCCTGTTTTTCCTCGGGGTTTCTCCGCACCGCCTGGCGCGGCTGTACCGGCACATCCGATAAACGACGAAGCCCCGTGGCGGCAGGGCGCCACAGGGCTCATCGTTTTTCCTCGATCTCGCGGGGAGGGGATTGCCGGCTACTTGCGGCCGCGCTTCTTCGTGTTGATCGCTTCCTTCAGGTCCTTGCCCGCCTTGAAGCGGATGCTCTTGCTCGCCTTGATGCTGATCGACTCGCCGGTCGCGGGGTTGCGGCCCTTGCGGGCGGCGCGCTCGCCGACCGAGAAGCTGCCGAAGCCGGGGACCTTGGCGCCCTCACCGGCCTTCAAAGCCTCGCGGATGCCGTCGAAAACCGCGTCGAACGCCTCGACCGCCTGCCTGCGGGTCAGGCCCTCCACACGGTCCACAATGCTATTGACCAGGTCAGCCTTGCCAGCCATTCCTCTCCTCCTTGAAGTCGTTTTTTTGAACGAAAGTGACTGGCAGAAACGATAAGGCAACGGAGGGGGGTCCGTCAATACGCCAAGAGGCTTTGAAGCCCCTTAAACAGGGGATTTGGTGAGCACGCTGACCGAGAAGCCGTCGTGGTCCCCGCCGGTCAGCACGCGCCACGTCCCCGGCCCCGTGACGAAGCCCCCGGCCGGAGTCTCCAGGAGTCCTTCCAGGGGGAGCGGAGCAAAGCCCGGGGCCGTCGCCAGAAAGCGTGCCACCACGTCCTCGTTCTCCTCTCTTTCGAGCGAGCAGGTGATGGCCACGAGGAGGCCGCCGGGAGCGACCAGGGGAGCCGCGCCGGTCAGGAGACGCAGGCCCTGCTGCGTCAGGCGGCCGATCTCGGGCTCGCTGATCCGCCACTTGAGCTCCGGATGGCGGCGCAGCGTGCCCGTGCCTGTGCACGGCAGGTCGAGCACGACGCGGTCGAACGGGCCGCGAAACGGCGGCAGACCCGCGTCGGCCACGGCGAGCGGCAGGGGGCGGCGCAGGCGCTTCAGGTTCGCGCGGAGCACGGCGAGGCGCGCGATCGAGACGTCGGCCATCACGGGACGGACGCGCGGCTCCCACGCGAGCGGAGAGAACGTCTTTCCCCCCGGCGCCGCCGCGGCGTCGAAGATCGTCTCGCCCGGCTGGGGCAGCGGGATCAGCGCGGCGGCCTGGCTCGCTTCGTCCTGCACGTAGAAATCCCCGCGGGCGAACGCCGCCGAGGCCAGGGGGTTGCCCCGGCGCACGGTGAGCCCGAGCGCGGAAAGCGAGGCGGGCTCGACCTCCAGCCCCTCGTCGATCAGCGTCTCGGCCAGAAGCTCGCGGCCGCCGCGGTCGCGAAAGGCGAGGAGCTGGAGGGGTTTGCCGCGGTTGTTGGCGTCCAGGAGCTCGAGCGTTCTTTCGCGGCCGAAGCTCTCGAGCCAGCGGGCGACCAGAAAATCGGGGTGGCTCTTTTCAATGGCCAGACGCCGCACGGGATCGGCTTCACGGACCGGCCAGTCTTCGAGGTGTGGCGAGCGCGCGATCGAGCGGAGCACGCCATTGACGAAAGAGGCGCCCCCCTTGTGTGTCACCTGGTGCGCCTGCTCCACCGCTTCGTGCACGGCCGCGTGCGCGGGGATGCGGTCGAGGAACAGGAGCTGGTAGGCGCCGATGCGCAGCGGCGCGTGGAGGGCCGCTTCGATCTGCTCGAAGCGCCGGTTGCTCGCCGCGGCGATCACCTGGTCGAGCCGGCGCAGCCAGCGCAGCGATCCCATGACCAGCTCGCGCAGCAATCCCTGGTCGCGCTCGTCGAAGCGCTCGAGAGCGGTCTGGAGGTAGGAGTCGACCGGCGCGTGCGACTGAAGGGTCCGCTCGAGCACCCAGGCCGCGGCGGACCGCACGTTGTCCTGCGGGGTGCGGCGCGGAGGCATGCGGCGGCTGTGGCCGGATCCGGTCTGGGAGGCGGGAGGCGCGGGGGAGCGGCGTTTGGACATGCCCGCGCGCTCAGTCGAAGCGCTCTCCGGCGCGCAATCGTTCTCCGTTGGCGAAATCGGCGGCCCGAAGCGCCCGCTTTCCCGGCCGCTGCAGCTCGGAGACGCCGAGCACCGTGCCGTTCCCGCAGGCGACCGCGAGAAGGCCGTCGCGAAGGCCGAGAAGCGTGCCCGGCTCGTTGCTTTCTGCGCCGGGGAGAGGCCGCGCGCGCACGATCTTCACGGGCTGGCCTTTCAGGGAAGCGGCCATGCCCGGCCAGGGAGTGAAGGCGCGCAGCCGGTCGGACAGCTCGCGGGCCGTCAGGCTCCAGTCCGCCCGGCCGCTCTCGCGGGTGAGGCGCGGAGCGTAGGTGATGCCTTCCGCAGGCTGCGGCCGGGGCGTCACGCCGCCGCGCGCGAGCGCGTCGAGCGTCCGCACGACGAGGCGGCCGCCCATTTCAGAGAGCCGGAGGGAGAGCTCGCCCGCGGTCTCCTCGGGTCCGATCTCCGTCTCTTCTTCGAGCAGGATGGGGCCGGAGTCCAAGCCTTCTTCCATCAGCATGGCCGTCACCCCGGTCCGCGTCTCTCCGGCGGCGACCGCGGCCTGGATCGGTGAGGCGCCGCGGTATTTCGGAAGGAGCGAGCCGTGAAGGTTGATGCAGCCGTGCGGCGGGATGTCCAGAAGCTCGCGCGGGAAGATCTGCCCGAAGGCCACGACGATCGCCACGTCGGGCCGCAGCTCGCGCATCGCGGCCAGGAACTCCGGATCGCGGACCTTCCGTGGCTGGATCACGGGGAGCCCGTGCTCGCGCGCCCACCGGGCGACCGGGGGATCCTCCACCCGCTGACCGCGCCCGGCCGGCTTCGAAGGCTGGGTGACGACCCAGAGCGGCGTCCTCCCCGCCTCGACTAAGGCGGCCAGGGTGGGGACGGCGAATTCCGGGGTTCCGAAAAAGACGAGGCGTTCAAGCGCCGGCATGGCGCGTGGATCATATAGGAAACGAAAACGCCCCGCCGGGCAGCGGGGCGTCGGGTTGCGGCCGGGGGTTTCCCCGGCTTACTCGATGACGTTGTTGACCACGAACCGGCGCTTGCCGATGTAGGTCGTGGCGCCCAGATCGTCCGTCACCAGCGCCTCGATGAAGTGCTGGCCGTTCGAAAGCTCCGTGGTGTCGAGCGAGAACTCCCAGCCGGCGGCGGCGCTCTCCGGAAAGCCCGGGTAGAGAGAGGGGACCTCGGCGCGGGCGAAGCCGAGCGTGGCGTTGCCGATCGTGTGGCCGTCCACGATGATCGTGACCGTGTTGACGCCCTCCCAGTCGAGGGCCCAGCCGGAAGCCCGGACCACGCCGTTGTAGAGCAGGCCGCGGCGGGGCAGGTCGATGTCGCCGAAGGAGTTTTCGTTCGCCAGGTCCTCATCGCAGATGAAGGTCACCGGGATCTCGGCGATGGTCCGCACCTGGTCGGCGTGGTCGCCGGCCCGCACGGTGAGCACGTGGCTGCCCGGGGTGTAGAAGAAGAACTGCATGAGCACGCCGACGTCCAGCACGAAGCGGAAGCCGCTGTGCGGGCTGTCCTTCAGGCCGGGGAAGATGCGCTCGATGTCCAGCCGGCGGATGCCGTAGCAGTCGGAGAGCCCGCCCTCGGGAGTCGAGAACCGGCAGTCGGTCTCGGTGTTGGCCCACACGGCGCGGTCGATCAGCAGCTCGACGTAGCCAACGCCGTAGTCGTCGTCCTGCACGCCGGCGTCCAGGGCATGGCCGGCGACCACGCTGTAGCGGCGGGCCGGGTCGGCCAGGTTGCAGTTGCCGCGCAGCTCGGCCTGGGCCTTGGGGAACTCGATCGAGCCGAACGGCGCCAGGTTGTGAGCCACGTTCAGGAACTCGAAGACCCGGGGCTCCAGGGTGACGAGCTCACCCGCGCGGCTCTTGACGCGGATCGAGACCGTGTGGAGGCCGTTCAGGTAGCGGGTCGTATCGAGCTCGTAGGCGAAGCCGGGGAGGGCGGAGTCGGGATAGCCCGGGAACCGGTCGGTGACGCCCGCCCGGGCGCGCTGGTACGACGCCCGGCCGGCCACGAGGCCGTCCACCAGGACGTCCACGGACTCGATGCCGTTGTCGTCCAGGGCCCACCCGTGCAGAGGCAGGAGCCCCGCGCCGGAGTTACCGCCCCCTACCTTCCCTCCGAACGAGCCGAACGGCTGGGCCGCCCAGGAAGCCGAGGACAGCAGGGCCAGAGAAAACGCTGCAAGGATGACGTTGCGCCTCATCGCTCCAATCTCCTCCACATCGTCGGAAGCAGCCGCAGGACGCGAATTGTCCGGCTACCCTTGAAGTATTACGTGAACTTTCCGGCATTCTAAGGGCATTGCCGGAGGAAAGTCAATCATTGGAGTTCGTCTATAGAAGAACATGGACGAACACGGACTGGCACGGACTTCCACGGACAGGCGAAACGAGCGTCCGTGGAGGTCCGTGTTCGTCGGACTAGCCCAGCCCCTGAAGGTGCGCTTCCACCAGCAGCGGCAGATTCCCCAGGTCGTACCCCCCTTCGAGCACGGCCAGCACCCTTCCTCCGCAGACCTCGTCCGCCAGCTCGCGCATCCACTCCCCCCAGCTCCGGAAGCCTTCGAGCGTCACCCGCATCCCTCCCAGAGGATCGTTCTGCCAGGCGTCGAATCCCGCGGAGAGAAGGAGGACATCGGGCGCGAAGCTCCGCAGGGCGGGGACGACCACACCCCGGATTGCCTCGGCGTAGCGGCCGTCTCCCGTGCCGGCAGGGAGAGGGACGTTGAGCGTGGCGCCTTCGCCCGGCCCGAAGCCCGTTTCGGAGGCAGCGCCGGTGCCGGGGTAGAAGGGGTACTGGTGGGTGCTCGCATAGAAGATATCGGCCCGGGCCTCGAAGAGATGCTGGGTGCCGTTGCCGTGGTGGACGTCGAAGTCGAAGATGGCGACCCGGGAGGCGCCGTGGCGGCGGCGCAGGTGCTCCGCGGCCACGGCCACGTTGTTGAAGAAACAGAAACCCATGGCGGCCTCCCGCTCGGCGTGATGCCCGGGCGGGCGAACCGCGGCAAAGGCGCGCCCGCCCGCGGCCACGCGATCGGCGGCGGCCACGGTCGTCTCGACCGCGGCCCAGGCGGCTTCCCAGGTGCCGGGCGAGAGCGGGTTGTCTCCCGAGTCCAGGAGCGAGTCGCCGCGCCCGGAGGCGCGCTCGAAACGGTCCACGTAGCGCTCGTCGTGCATGGCGAGCACGGCCTCGCGGGCGGTGGCGCGGACCTCCTCTCCCGGCGCGGTCTCCACGATGGGAAAGCCGCGGCCCCGAAGGTGGTCCACCACCGCCGAGAGCCGCTCGGACTGCTCCGGATAGCCGTGGGGCACGCGGTGCGCGAGGCAGCGGGAGTCGGTGTGGATCGGGATCATGGGCCGATCATATAAGTCTCATCGCGAAGGGATCGCGACTCCGAGCCGCTTTTCGAGCAGCCGCCTCGCCCGGGAGACGACCGTGTCCACCGTGCTCGGGGCGAGCCTCCCTTCGGCCCGGGCGATCTCGCGGCTGCTCCACCCGTCGAGAAAGGCCCGGTGGAGGATGCGGAAATTGCGCCGCCGGTTCTCCCGGCCGAGAGCGAGCGACGCGACGGCGCGGCAGCGGGCGAGAAACAGCCGCCGCTTTTCGGCACGGAGGAAACAGTCCTCGGGATTCGAGGAGGAATCGGCCAGGACGTCTTCCGGGTTGAACGGCACCCAGCGAACCCTCGTGTGCCGTCCCGCCCGGTGATCCCGGACCTCGTCGATCGCCACGCGCTCGGCGATCCTCGCCATGTAGGCGGGGACCCGGTCCTGGTTGTCGACTCCGCGGTCCAACTGCTTCAACCCGCGCGACAGGAGGCGGAAATAGACCTCCTGGACCAGCTCCTCCACCCGCTCCGGGGCCGGCTCGACCCCGGCCCCGCGCAGCACGACCCGGATGCGGACCTTCAGCCGCTCGCCGTGACGGCGGACCATCTCCTCCCAGAACGCTTCGCCGGCCTTCTGCCAAGAGCTCCGCCGCAGGACGCGGCGTTCCATCGATGCTGTAGCCATGTTCCTTTTCTCCTCGGGTTGGCCGGGAGAAAAGGCGGCTTTCGAGAGACGGCGACCCGTCTTCCGATTCTTCGTTCCGAAACCCGGGCACGTTTATACCCGGTTCGGGAAACCTCCGCAAGAGGGACACGATCTTTGAAATCCCCTGTTGACACGCCCGGGGAGGTTCCGTACCATTAGCGCTCCTTTGGCGGCGGGGAGGTTAGCTCAGCGGTTAGAGCACCTGCCTTACACGCAGGGGGTCGCGGGTTCAAATCCCTCACCTCCCACCAAGCGTGAAGCCGCTTCTCAAGGAAACGCGGGGCTGTAGTTCAGTTGGTTAGAACGCCGGCCTGTCACGCCGGAGGTCGCGGGTTCGAGCCCCGTCGGCCCCGCCACTTCTAGCCTGGAGAGTTCGATGCGCGACAAGATCAAGTTGGTTTCGACGGCCGGTACCGGCTACTTCTACACGACGACCAAGAACAAGAAGCTCTCGACCGAGAAGCTGCGGATGAAAAAGTACGACCCCAAGGTCCGCAAGCACGTCGAGTTCGTCGAAGAGAAGCTGCGCTAGACCCGGCGCTCCCTCCTGCTTCTCCCGCTCTGGCCCCCGTTCCCCGGGGGCCTTGGTGTTTTTGGGCCTCTCCTTTCGTGACAGAATACGGCGCGAGGGCGGCTCTCCCCGCCCCACGCCTCAGATCACGCCATCCTGACCCAACGAGAGAGAGAAGGAGGGACGTCACGATGCCTCACCAGCTACCCCCGCTGCCCTACGCCTTTGACGCGCTCGAGCCCCACATCGACGCCAAGACGATGGAGATCCACCACGACAAGCACCACGCGACCTACGTCACCAAGCTGAACGAGGCGCTGGGCAAGCATCCGGAGCTCGAGAACCGGCCGCTCGAAGAGCTCCTGCGCGGTATCAACCAGGTTCCGGAAGACATCCGCACGGCCGTGCGCAACCACGGCGGTGGCCACGCCAACCATTCCCTGTTCTGGGAGATCATGGGGCCCGGTGGAGGCGGCGAGCCCACGGGCGACTTCGCCCACGCCATCGAGCGCGACCTGGGCGGCTTTACCACCTTCAAGGAGAAGCTGACCAACGCCGCGGCCAATCAGTTCGGCTCCGGCTGGGGCTGGCTCGTGGTGGACAGCGGCAAGCTCGACGTCATCCCCCGCCCGAACCAGGACAGCCCGCTCCTGGAGGGGAAGACCCCGATCCTCGGCGTCGACGTCTGGGAGCACGCCTACTACCTGAAGTACCAGAACCGCCGCCCCGACTACCTCACCGCCTGGTGGAACACCATCAACTGGAAGGCGGTGGCGGACCGCTACCACCGTTCCCGCGGCTGACCGGTCTTTTCCCGCCTTCCCACCTCCGACAGGGCTCCTTTTTTCGGAGCCCTGTCCCGTTTTGGGCTCCTGGAGCTACCCGGGAGCGCCTCCTCCCAAACCCCTAAATTTTGGTTATAGAGAAGTTTGCACCTCCATGCTCAGTTACTGAGCACATGCCCTGGTCTTACTTGGCGCAGAACCAAGTCATTCTCAAGTATAGCCTCTCTACAATGTGTTCACAGACGAGGCGGAGAATCAACCCGCATCAAGGAGATAGAGGGCCATGGCGAACATCGACCGCAGCAGCATTCAGGATTTCCGGCGTGAGGAGAGGCATCTGACCAAGGTCTTCAAGGCGTTGTCGGACGGCACCCGGCAGGAGATCCTCCGGCTGCTCGAGGGCCACCAGCGGACCGTCGGGGAGATCGTCGGCAACTTCAACCTGTCGCAGCCCACGATTTCGCGCCATCTTTCGGTTCTGAAAGAGGCCGATCTGGTCGTCGACCAGCGTCAGGGTCAGAATGTCATCTACCGGCTCAATGAGCCGGCACTGTCCACGTCCATGCAGGAGTTTTTCGGCCAGTTCCGTAGCTGTCAGGAAGTCATGCGCTGAAGCGCGATCTGCCTCGGCTGATGCCCGGAGCGCCCGGCGACAATGGGGCCGCTCCGGGTTGCCGCTTTGCAGCCCGGCTTCCTGCTGTATAATGCCCCCCCGCGATGGAAGGGGGCGGTCTGACCCTCCTCGCAGCATCCCTGTTTCTTTCCTTGGCGGTGTAGCTCAGTTGGTTAGAGCGAGCGGCTCATAACCGCTAGGTCATGGGTTCGAGTCCCGTCACCGCCACCATTCTCCACCCCATGGAGATCGACGACATCCTGGAGGCGTTCTTCCGGACCGAGGCCCCGCTGGGCCCGGGAGACGGCGTGGTCGTGGCCTTTTCCGGTGGCCCCGACTCGACCGCCCTCCTCCTGGGGCTCGCGCGGCTCGCCTCCCGCCACCGTATTCGCGCGATCGCTGCCCATCTTGATCATGCCATGGATCCCGGCTCCCTGGCGAGGGCCCGCGACGCCGCGCGCCTGGCTTCCTCCCTCTCCGTCCCCTTCGTGACCGCCCGGCGCGACGTGCCGGCGCTCCGCCAATCCGGGGAGAGCCCCGAGGCCGCGGCCCGCCGGGTGCGCTACGGGTTCCTGGAGGAGGTCCGGCAGGAGACGGGCGCCCGCTTCATCGCCACCGCGCACCACCGGGACGACCAGGCCGAGACCGTGCTCCTGCGGCTCCTCTTCGGGAGCGGCGTCCCGGGCCTTGCGGGCATCCGGCCCGTGCACGGCGCGGTCGTTCGTCCTCTTCTTGCGCTCCCCCGGGCCGGGCTCGCCCGCGCCGTACGCGCGGCGGGGCTCTCCCCCGTGGACGATCCCACCAACCGCGATCTCGCCGTGCCGCGGAACCGGCTGCGCCATGCGCTCCTTCCCCGCCTCCCGGCGGACACTCCGGAGCGCCTCGCCCGGCTCGCCGGCAAGGCCGGCCGGGCCGCGAAGGCGGTCGAGCGGCGCCTCGAAGCGGTTCTCTCGCCCCGCGAAGCTCTGGGCGGGATCGCCGTGGACCGGCGGGAGCTCGAGATGCTCCCCGAGCCTCTCCTGCCCTTCGCGCTCGCGGCGCTCCACCGCAAGGCCGGGGCTCCATACCCCGCGGGGGCCGCGGCGCGGGCCGAGCTGATGCGCCAGATCGCCCACGGCGGGGCCGGGTGCGACTGCGGCGGCGGCTGGCATTGGGCCGTTCAGGGAGGCCTCTTCGTTCTCGCCCGCCGCGAGGAGCGCGAGAGGGTGCCTCAATTCACATATACTCTGGAGATTCCGGGAGCGCTGGACATCCCGGAGCTCGCCGTCAGGGTCGGATTGAGGCGCGTTCCAGTCGAGCCGTGGATGTTTTCAGGCTCTCCCTGCCGCGCCGGATTGTCGCTCCCCCTGGTGGACGGAGATCGCGTCACGATCCGCAACCGGCGCCCCGGAGATCGTCTCCATCCTCTGGGAGCGAGCGGCAGCCGGCGGCTCAAGGAGGTGCTCGTCGACCGCCGCATCCCGAGGCACCAGCGGGAACGGTTGCCTCTGCTCTGCGTGGGCGAGCGTATCGCCTGGGTTCCGGGCGTGACGATCGAAGAGCGCTTCCGGCTGCGCGCCGGGGAAACGACCGCTTGGGTCGCCGAGGTCATGACACGATGAGCCCAGACCGTAGAGAGAGCCTCCCTTCGAACATCGAGCCCCTGTTCGACGCCGGCGTCATCCGCGAAAGCGTGGAAGCCCTGGGGCGTAAGATCGAAGGGGACCTCGGTGCGGAGGACCCTCTGCTGGTGGCGCTCCTGGGCGGCTCGGTCATCTTCCTGGCCGACCTGGTGCGGGCGATCGGCCGGCCGGTGCGCTACGAGCTCATCGACGTGCGCCAGGGGGAGCCGGAGGACGGCAGTGGTGCCGAGGTGGTCCGGATCCACTACCCGATCCCCCTGGAGATCGCGGGGCAGAGCGTGCTCGTGGTCAAGGACGTGGTCTCTTCCGGGGTGACCGAGCCGTATCTCGAGCAGCAGCTCAGGGACCATGGCGCACGGGAGGTCCGCTTCGCCGCGCTCATCGACATGCCGGACGAGAGGAAGACCGAGTTCGATCTGCACTACCGGGCCCTCACCGCGGAGCGCCAGGGGGGCCTCCTCGTGGGGTATGGCCTGAAGCATCGAGGACGGTACGGAAACCTGCCCTTCGTGGGGCGGCTTTCCGAGGAGAGCTGAGAAGGAGCCCGGGAATCGGGGCTCCGGCCGTTTGGTTGTTCCTGGGAAGGGATGATGAGTCCCTTCTGAACGAAGAAAAGAACGGGCGCTCCAGGACAGGAGCGCTCCCTACGAGGTAGCGAGCATTGAACTCTACTCTCAAGACTCTGTTTTTGTGGATGGCGATCTTCGTCGTCGTGATCCTTCTCTGGAACACGTTCCAGGGCGGCAAGTCCGCCCAGCAGGAGCTGACCTTCACCCAGTTCATGGAGAAGGTGGAGCAGAGGAAGGTCGCCGAGGTCACCATCCGGAATCAGCAGGTGACCGGCAAGTTCCGGGACGCGGGCGAAGCAGGCCAGGAATTCAAGACCCAGGTCCCGCCGCAGTACGAC
>DATEIO010000472.1:0-2360 GCA_035278895.1 Thermoanaerobaculia bacterium
GCGCTATGGTCGGATCGCTCCGGCCCCCGAGATCCTGCCCGGGAGCATTCTTGCCCGAGAGCGGGGGTCCGGCCTAGACCATCTGGTGGTGATATCCCCGGCGGACCGGCACTTCGGACCTGTCCTTGTCCCGGAGGATCACTACTTCCTCCTCGGCTCGAACCGCGCGGCCAGCAACGATTCCCGGCACTACGGTCCAGCACCTCGGCACAGCATCAGAGGAGAGGTTTACCTCAACTTCAGTGGCCTTTGGCGGCGTCCTCCCCTCCTTAGCGCGCTGGGCAGTCGCTAACCCCTACGCGCTTTCGGTCTCAGGCCGACCACTCGATGGCAGGCGGGCGTACCGAGGCGCAGACCGGCATTCCATCGAGGGCGGTGAGCTGGAGATCTCCGAGCAGCAAGCCGGACTCGAGCGCTTTGGCGAGCACCTCGGACGGGATCGCGTCGAGACGCAGCTTCGCCCGCCGGAACATTTCCTGGGGACCAGCGCCTTTGCGCCCCGTCCATGTGAGATAGACGAAGCGTTCACAGGGAGGACCGTTCACGGCCGGACCGCGGAAGGCGGGTACGCCATCCCTTTCGCGAACCTCGATTTGCGTCTCCCACGTCGCCTCCGGCACGTCCGCGGGGACGCCATCCTTCGGTTCACACCCGACCGCGCAGGACACGGACGTTCGGGAGGAAGCAAAGCACGGCGTGCTCGGCGCTCCCGCGTAGCGGACGACTTCGCCGCGAGGATCTCTTCCCGCAGCATGCGCTGTTGCGCACGGGTGTGGGCCTCCCAGCGGACGCGGGCCTCGGGGACGCCGTCGATCAGCGCCTGAAGCTCAGCCGGGAGGTCCGAAGACGCGATCGAGATGACCAGCGCCGCCCGGTCGCCAGGCACCTTGCCGGCTGCCTTGAGCGTCTCCCGCCGCAACTCGACAAACCAGCGCTCGGCGTCCCACCGAAGAAGCGATCGGCGTCCGAGAAGAATGCCATCGAGGGTTCCCTCGACGGTCGTCGTCGCCGAGAGGCTCCACGCCGCCACCGCCGACGCCGGAACGACGACGAACGCCGCCATCCCGGGGTGCTTGCGCTCGATGAGGACCTCCAAGGTCACTGGGTCCATGAAACACCTCGGGCTCATCCTAAGCGTTGCGGCTGTCTGTCGCCAAGAGCGCCTGCCTTGCGGTTACCCAACCGCCAACTAGGCGATGAAGAGAACCGTTCAACCATACCTTTTGCAATGGTTTACGCCTACATGGTGCGCTGTGCGACGTATCGCTATGGACTTCTTCATCTCGACCTTGGCCTGGAGAGGCTTTCGCTGGGGCATCAGGACGGCCCGCTTAGCGGGCCGCCGATCTGCGAGTTCTTCTGAGCCATTCACGGCGAGGCTTTACGCCACTTGAAAATCGGGGGAGAATCATCGCGGATGCGGATAGGTCCCTCGCGCTTTATCGTGACGCTTCTCCTCCTTACGGCCTGGGTGGCCCCGGGGTTGCCGTGGCTCGCCGCGCACGCCGTCCTTCACCATGACCATGGAGCAGCGGACGATGGAGCGGAGAAGAATGGCGCGGCGCCCTGCCACGAGGGCAAGGAGGCGGTGCAGGCGCTCCTGCACGGCCACCCGCATCCGGACGGGGTGCCCCGCCACGGTCACGAGTTGGTGACAGCGGCTCCGGCCCGGCACGAGTCCGTGCCGGAGCTCCGGGCGGCTGTTCCCGGTCTCCCGTCGGACCCGCTCCCCGCGCCGAAGACGGCCGTCGCCTGGGCAGCTCATTCAGCCGATCCGCCCGGCGCGGACCCTCCGCCCCTGCTGCACCTCCTCTGTATCCTGCTGATCTGATCCCCGCCTCCTGAGATCCCGGTCGTTCCGGAGGTGTCTTTTGGTGCCCTCCGGGCATCGCCGACGTGTGTCTCTCCAAATCGCTTGAAGGAGGCGTTCATGCAACGCGCGCGTTTTGCCGTTCCCGTCCTGTTGCTCTGGGTCCCCGCGGCCCTCGCGGCACAGAGCGGGCCGATCGTGACTGAAGAGGAGCTTTTGGCCGCCGTGGCCGAGAGCCATCCCGCGGTGGCCGCTCTCGCCGGCGAGCGGGGCATGGCTGCGGCCGAGGTGCTCCGCGCCGGGCTCCTGTCGAACCCCGCTGTCGAGGCCACCGTCGAGGAACCGGGAGGAGGGCTCCGGGAGACGACCGCCGGGGTGACCTGGACGCCGCCCCTGGACGGCCGCCGGGCGCTGCGGCGCGAGGCGGCGGAGAAGGGGCTCAATGCCGCTGAGAGCCGCCTCGCGGCGGCTCGGTTGCGGCTGCGGCTCGACGTGCGCCAGGCCTTCGCCGAGTGGGCCTTCGCCTGGGAACGGCGGGAGCTGCTTGCCG
>DATEIO010000473.1:0-2908 GCA_035278895.1 Thermoanaerobaculia bacterium
GGATCTTGCCGTCGCGGTCGAGGCGGATGGCTCCGAAGGGCAGGGTGTCGAGCTGGGATTCCGTGAAGCGCTCGATGCGCTCGATGTCGGCCCGGCCGATGAGGTTCTCGTTGGACATGGTTCTCTCTCCCCGGGGAAAAGCGCCACGGCGCAACCGCCGCAGGACGCAGACGTTCGACAGACTTCCGTGCAGCGCTGATATCCTACCCGATCGAACCGGTTTCCCCCAGGGAGAACGTGTGACAGCAATTCCCGAAATCCGCATCCAGGCGCAGAACCGCGCTCCGCTCCGTCCGGAGGGCGACTACGTCCTCTACTGGATGATCGCCTTCCGCCGCCTCGGCTGGAATTTCGCCCTGGAGAGGGCGGCCGCCCACGCCCGCGAGATGGGCAAGCCCCTGGTGATCCTGGAGCCCCTGCGCGCCGGCTACCGCTGGGTGAACGACCGCATTCACCGCTTCGTGCTGGACGGCATGGCCGGCCACGCGGCGAAGCTCGCGAAGTCGGACGTCCTCTACCACCCGTACGTGGAGCCGGAGCCCGGGGCGGGCAAGGGGCTCCTCGAAGCGCTCGCCAGGCGGGCCTGTGCCGTGGTGACGGACGACTACCCGGCCTTCTTCCTCCCCCGCATGGTGGCCACGGCCGCCTCCCGCGTGCCCGTTCTCCTCGAAGCGGTGGACTCGAACGGCCTCCTCCCCCTGCGGGCGGCGGACAAGGACTTCGTGACCGCCTATCACTTCCGGCGCTTTCTCCAGAAGGTCCTGCCCGAGCATCTCGAGCACGCGCCGGAAAAGGACCCCCTGGCCGACCCGCTGCCGCGCCGGTTGAAGGCCCTCCCCGCGGAGATCGCGAAGCGCTGGCCCGCGGCCTCGCCCGACCTGCTCGCCGGCAAGACCGCGGCCCTGGCGAAGCTCGCGATCGACCACACCGTCTGTCCCGTGCCGGTCCGGGGCGGGGAGGCCGAAGGGGAGCAGGCGCTCGAACGGTTTCTGGACGAGCGTCTTCCCCGCTACGGCGAAGGGAGGAACGACCCGGGCGAGGAGGTGACGAGCGGGCTGTCTCCCTACCTCCACTTCGGGCACGTCTCCCCGCACCAGGTGTTCGCCGCCCTGGCCGCCCGGGAGCGCTGGAGCCCGGAGCGCCTGGCGCGAAGCTCGCGGGGCGCCAAGGAGGGCTGGTGGGGGATGAGCGCGCCCGCCGAGAAGTTCCTGGACGAGGTGATCACCTGGCGCGAGGTGGGCTACAACATGGCCTCGCACCGGGAGGACTTCGAGCGCTACGAATCGCTCCCCGAGTGGGCGCAGGCCACGCTCGCGAAGCACGCGAAGGACCGCCGGCCGCACCTCTATTCCATGGACGAATTCGAATCCGCGGCCACGCATGACGAGCTCTGGAACGCGGCCCAGGGGCAGCTCGTGGCCGAGGGGCGCATCCACAACTATCTGCGGATGCTCTGGGGCAAGAAGGTGCTCGAGTGGTCGGCCTCCCCGCGCGAGGCGCTGGAGATCCTGATCCACCTGAACAACAAGTACGCGCTGGACGGCCGGGACCCCAACTCCTACAGCGGCATCTTCTGGTGCCTCGGCCGCTACGACCGCCCCTGGGCCCCGGAGAGGCCCGTCTTCGGCACCGTTCGTTACATGAGCTCCGACAGCACCCGCCGCAAGTTCAAGGTGGACGGCTACGTCAAACGCTACGCGCGCCGTTCGGCGCAGATGCCCCTTCTCTGATCCCCTGGAGACCTCTCATGCGACCGTTCCTTCCGGCTCTCGCCCCGTTGGCCCTCCTCGCCCTCGCCTGCGCGGGGGCGCCGCCGCCCCGGCGCGCCACCACCGCGCCCGAGGTCGTGGGGCGGATCGACGACATCCTGCAGCGCTACACGCAGCCGATCGCCGTGTCCTACCACCACCTGGGGACGGGATTGACGATCGACCGCGAGGAGCACCTGTCGTTCCACGCCGCGAGCACCATGAAGGTGCCGGTGATGATGGCGCTCTACCGGGCCGTGGACCGGGGAGAGCTGAAGCTCGACCAGCCGCTGCCGGTGAAAAACGAGTTCCGGAGCATCGTGGACGGCTCGCCCTTCACGCTCGACCCGGCCGAGGACGGCGATCCCGACCTCTACCAGGCCGTGGGGGGAACGCGCCCGCTCTCCGAGCTGATCCGGCGGATGATCACCAGGAGCTCCAACCTCGCGACCAACCTCCTGATCGAGCGGATCGGCGCCTCGCGGGCCACGGACCTGATGCGCGAGCTGGGGGCCTACGAGATCAACGTCCTGCGCGGCGTAGAGGACCAGAAGGCCTACGACGCGGGCCTGAACAACGTCACCTCCGCGAAAGACCTCCGGATCGCGCTGGAAGCCCTGGTGGACGGGAAGAGCTTCTCCGAGCGCTCGTCCGCCGGGATGCTCGAGATCCTGAAAGCCCAGGAGTTCAACGAGAAGATCCCGGCCCAGCTCCCCAAGGGCATTCCCATCGCCCACAAGACGGGCGACATCACGGGCATCCACCACGACGCGGCGATCGTCTTCCCCCCGAACGAAAAGCCGTACGTCCTCGTCGTCCTCACCCAGGGCTTCCGCGACGAAAACGAGGCCAACCGCGTCATCGCCGAGATCTCCCGCGCCGTCTGGGAAGGGCGGCGGGCCGGGGAAGGGCTGGTGCCGCGCGTGGAGAGCGGTCCGGTCGGACCCTAGGAGGAGAGGATGGATCGACGGGACCTGTTGCGGAGAACGGCCGAAATCGCCCTGGAGTTCCTGGACGGGCTTCCGGAGCGGCCCGTGGGCGTGCCCGTGCCGGCGGGGGATCTGCGCGCCGCGCTCGGTGGCGAGCTTCCCGAAGCCGGCCAGGACCCCGGAGAGGTCATCGAGCATCTCGCCCGCGCCGCAGACCCCGGGATCGTGGCG
>DATEIO010000474.1:0-6792 GCA_035278895.1 Thermoanaerobaculia bacterium
CGCGCCGGCCTCGCCTTCGCCCCGGCGGACGCGGTCCCCGAGGTGCGCGAGCGAGTCCACTGCGTGCTCTCCCGGCGCGGGGGCCACGGCGTGGTGCGGGAGCTCTGCGAGCTTCTCCTGCGCGCCCGGGGCGACTGGGACCGCCTGATCGCCCCGCTCCTCGGGGACTGATGCCGCGTCGCCGAAGCTTCGTCCAGACCCGCGTCGAGCCGGCCCTTCTCAAAGCCGCTCTGCGGATTCTGACCGCCTCGATCGGCCGTCTCCCCTGGCGGGCCGCCCAGAAGACCGGCGCCGCGATCGGCTCGCTCGCCTGGACCGTCTCCCGGCGGGATCGCAAGCGCGTCCTCGATCACATCGCCCTCGCTCTCCCCGAGTTAAACGAAGCCGAGCGCCGTGGCCTGGGCCGCGCCTGTTTCCGCCACCTGGGGGTGAACCTGGGCGAGTGCCTCCACCTCTTCCACGGCGACTGCGACGAGGTCGCCTCCCTCGTCGACGTTCGCGGCTGGGAGGAGGTCGAGAAGGTGCGCGCGGCGGGCCGTCCGGTCCTCATCCTCACCGGGCACTGCGGCAACTGGGAGCTTCTGGCCGCCACCATCAACTGCCGCGGGCTCGGCATGGCGGTCGTGGCCAGAACGCTCGACGAGCCCGGCCTCCAGCGCATGCTCGCGGGCCTGCGCGAGCGCTTCGGAACCCCCACGATCGCCCGCGGCACGGAAGGCGCGGCCCGCCAGCTTCTCACCACGCTCCGCCGCGGCGGCGCCCTGGGCATGCTGATCGATCAGGACACCAAGGTGGACGGCGTCTGGGTCCCCTTCTTCGGCCGCCCCGCCTTCACCCCGGTGGGAGCCGCCAAGATCGCCCTGCGCCAGAGAGCCGCGGTCATCCCCACGTTCATCGAACGTCTGCCCGACGGCCGCCACCTCGCCACCTTCCACCCCCCGCTCGACCTGCCCGACGATCCCCAGGAAGCGACGGCCTTGATGACCGCGCGGATCGAGGAGCAGGTCCGGAAACACCCCGAGCAGTGGGTCTGGATGCACCGGCGGTGGCGCCGGCAGCCTTCAGCCTAACCCCGGTGCTACACTCCCCCGCGCCGTGCGCAGAGTCTGCCTGATCCTCTCCTCCGGAGCCCTTCTCCTCGTCGGCTGCCAGCGGTCTCCCCGCGAGATCCCCTGGGAGCAGGTGGATCTCTGGGCGCAGAAGCCCGCGGTCGAGGCGAAGCCCCAGCAGATGGCTCCGGGCGCGCACGTCACCGTCCCCCTCGTCTCCTACCTGGGACGCGAGGAGGTTCGGGACCTCTCCCGCGTGCCGCCGCGGCAGCTCGTGAACAATCCGAAGCGGACGGCGGGGCAGGTGCGGGCGATCCGGCAGCGGGCGGCTTCGCGGGTGGCCTTTGCGGTGGAGCCCGGCGCGGAGGCCTACTTCTCCTTCGTCCCCCTGGGGAGCGAGATGGGATGCCCGTGCACCTACCGCGTAGGCATCCGCGAATCCGGGCAGATCCGCGAGATCTACGATTCCGTGGCCGGACTGGTCGCCCCGATCGCTTCCGCCGCCGTGGAGCTCGACCTCTCCCCGTATACGGGTAAGAAAATCGACCTGTTGCTCCAGGTAGACGGCCCCGCTGAGCGTGCGCCCGGCCAGCCCGCTCCCTCCGTGCTCTGGGGAAGCCCCGCGGTGTACAGCCGGAAGGCCCTCCCGGAGACGGAACCGGCGAAAAAGGGCGCGCGGCCCAATGTCATCCTCGTCGGCTTTGACACCCTGCGGGCCGACGCGCTGGGGCCGTGGGGAAGGAAGCCTAGCCTGTCACCCTCTTTCGACCGGCTGGCCGCGGAGAGCGACGTCTGGTACGACGCCTACAGCACGTTCAACGTCACCAATCCGAGCTTCGCGTCCATCCTGACCGGGCTCTACGGCAAGAACCATGGCGTCTACGATCTGAAGACGCCGCTTCCCCCGAGCCACACGACGCTCGCCGAGATCCTCTCGGGCGCCGGGTACGAGACCCTGGCGTACATCTCGGCCCATCACCTGGGGGATCACAACTCGGGGCTCGGGCAAGGGTTCGACCGGGTCGAGCTGGCCGAGGAGCACTTCGCGGCCGAGCTTCCGGTGGACGGCGCCATGGACTGGCTCTCCCGGCGGGACGGCTCCCGGCCGTTCTTCCTCTGGCTCCACCTGTTCGACCCCCACACTCCGCACACGCCGCCCGAGCCCTACGCCCTGGGCCTCCGGCCGGTCTCTGACATGGGGCTCTCCCCGGTCACCGAGTGGCTCCCCTTCCGCCCGACCGGCCCCCGCGACTTCGTGGAGCCGGTGCTCGCAGGCAACAAGGACCTCTACGACGGCGAAGTGGCCTATTTGGACCGCCAGCTCGGCCGCCTGCTCGCGTTCCTCGAAAGCCGGGGGCTCCTCGAAAACACCGTGATCGCCCTCGTGGCCGACCATGGCGAGAACCTGGGCGAGCACGGCATCAACTACCGCCACATCGGGCTCTGGGAGACGACGACTCACGTCCCGCTCCTCATCCGCTGGCCCGGCGAGCGCCGGAAAGGGCGCGTCCTCCGCGGCCTCGTCCAGACAATCGACCTCTTCCCCACCCTGGTCGCCACCGCCGGCCTGCCCGTTCCCCCGCAGGACGGCACCGATCTGCGCGAGCTGACGAAAGACGGCCGGCTCGGCCGCCGCGCCGTGTTCTCCGAGCACTCCGACCGGCTGGGCGTGACCGTCCGCACCCGCGACTTCCGCTACATGCTGAGCCAGGGGAACATCCGGCTCGTCCCCGACGGCGCCTACCTCTACGATCTCGGAAAAGATCCCCAGGAGATTCAGAACCTCGCCGGCCGCGGCCTTCCGGCCGAAAAGGACCTGGGCGCTCTCCTCACCCGCTGGATGGCGGACCGGAAGAGGGGGGTGGACCCCAGATCGCGGGAGCAGACGGACGAGGAGAAGCGGAAGCTGGAGGCGCTGGGTTACGGCTAGATCTCAGCCTCCGCAGCCGCCCTCTTCTTCCGCATCCGGTCCACCACGAAGGCCCCCACCACTCCCAGGATGTAGAGCAGGATCGCCGGCACGGCGAAGAGGCAGAGGTTCACCACGTCGGGCGTGGGGGTGATGATGGCCGCGACGATAAAGATGATCACCACCGCGTGCCGGAAGTACTTCACCAGGAACCGCGGCGTGACGATCCCCACAATCGCCAGGAGCAGGATGACGATCGGCAGCTCGAACATGAGCCCGAGCCCCAGGATCACTGTGAGCAGGAAGCCGAAGTAGCGCTCGATGGTGATGACCGCCTGGAAGTGCTGACCCAGGGCGAGCAGGAACTGCACCGCGAACGGGAAGGCGATGTAGTAGGCGAAGGCGCCGCCCGCCAGGAAGAACAGGGTGGCGAAAAAGACGAAGGGGACGGCGTACAGCTTCTCCTTCCGGTAGAGGCCCGGCGCGATGAAGGCCCACAACTGGAAGAGGAGAAACGGCGAAGCCAGGAATACGGCGGCCAGCGCCGCGACTTTGAAATACAGAATGAACGGGTCCGTCACTCCCAGGAAGGCAAGCTTCTGGCCTTCCGGCAGGAGCTTCAGGATGGGCCGCTCCAGGAAGTCGAAGATCTCCTGGACGTAGATCCAGCAAGGGACGAAAGTGACCACGAGACCGACCAGCGAGTACATGATGCGCTTGCGCAGCTCGTCCAGGTGGTCGAAGAGCGACATCCGCGCGAGCTCTTCGGGCTCGGGCGGAGGGGCTGGGGCGAGTCTCGGGCGGTTGGGGTTCATGGGAGATCGGCCGGAGAGCCGGAATGGCTACTGCGGCTCCACGGGATGCGGGTCCACGGCCTGGGGCTCGACCGCCTCGACCGGGTCCGCCGCCCTCTCCCGCGCCACCACCTCGCGAGGCGGCTCGGCCGGGCGGATCTGGGGACGGATGGCGGGGGGCACCGGGTTCTCTTCGAGAGCGAGCTCGGTATTGAGCGTTCGCTTGAGCTCGTTCGTCGCCTTGCGGAACTCGGCCATGCCGCGCCCCAGGGTGCGGCCGATCTCCGGCAGCTTCCTGGGTCCGAAGACCAGGAGCGCCAGGACGAAGATGAATGCGAGCTCTGAGAAACCGAGGGAGCCGATCATGAAACCTCCAGACTCCCGATCATCGGACCGGAGACCATCGAAGTCAAGTATGGAAAAGTCGTGCCAGAAGGCGGGGTGCTACACTTATGAGTATGAGACGTTCGTGGCGTAACGCAGCAATCGCACTGTTCATTCTGGCGCTGGCGCTCGGCGGTCTGCTGGGCGACCGGCTCCTCGCCGTCACCGATGAGGCGAGGGATTCGCTCCGTCTTTACACGGAGCTCATCAACGTGGCGCACGAGCGCTACGGGGCCGAGGTGAGCTACAAGGATCTGGTCTACTCCTCGGTCAACGGCATGCTCCGCACCCTGGACCCCCACACCACCTTCCTCTCTCCGGAAGCGTACGAGGGGATGCGGGAAAAGCAGCAGACGAGCTTCTATGGGCTCGGCATCCTGGTGGGCGTCCGGAACGGCCAGCTCACCGTCATCTCCCCCATCGACGGCACCCCGGCCTCCCGCATGGGCATTCAGGCGGGCGACGTGATCAGCACGATCGAGGGCGAGGCGACCGACACCTTGAGCCTGGACGAGGCCGTGGGCAAGCTGAAGGGCCCCAAGGGGACGCAGGTCAAGATCACCATCGTGCGCCGCGGGCTCGATGAGCCGCTCGCCATGTCGGTGACCCGGGCCGAGATCCCGCAGACCACCGTCCGCCAGGCGTACATGCTGAACCCCACGACGGGCTACATCCTGATCACCGAGTTCTCCCGCGGCACCGGCCGCGAGGTGGCCGACGCGATCGACAAGCTCAAGAAGGACGGGATGAAGCAGCTCGTGGTCGACGTCCGCAACAACGGCGGCGGCCTGCTCGACCAGGCGATCGAGGTGGCGGACCAGTTCCTCCCCGAGGAGAGCGTCATCGTCGAGACCAAGGGCCGGACGCGCGACTCGTTCCAGTCCTACAAGGCGAGCGGCAAGTACCCGGCGCTCGACGTGCCTGTGGTGGTGCTGGTCAACGAAGGCACGGCCTCGGCCTCCGAGATCCTCGCCGGCGCCCTCCAGGACCACGACCGCGCGATGATCATAGGCACTCCGAGCTGGGGCAAGGGTCTCGTGCAGACCGTCTACAACCTCTCCTATGGGGCGGGCCTGGCGCTCACCACGGCCAAGTACTACACCCCGTCGGGCCGGTTGATCCAGCGGGACTACACCTCCTACTTCGACTACTACACCCACGCCGACGCGGGCTCGCCCGAGCTGACCGGCAAGACCGTTTCGGATGACGAGATCTTCCACACCGATCTCGGCCGCAAGGTCTACGGCGGCGGCGGCATCACCCCGGACGTGCTCATCAAGGAGGAGGAGCTCTCGCAGTTCGAGCAGTTCCTGCTCTCCCGGAACGCCTACCTGAACTTCGCGCTCGACTACGCGAAGCGCAACAAGGTCACTACGGACTGGAAGCCTGACCAGGCCAAGGTGATCGAGGAGCTCCGGCAGTGGCTCGTCAAGGAAAAGTTTGCCACGGCCGAGCAGGTCGCCGAGGGTCTGGCCCAGCAGGCGGCCCGCGACGGTTCGCTGCTCCAGATCCGCGCCGAGCTCCTGAACACGGTCGCCGGCCAGGAGGCCCGCCACCGCACCCTCTCCGAGGGCGACCAGCAGCTCCAGCAGGCCCTGAACCTCTTCGGCCAGGCCGCCACGATGCTCGCCCAGCGCCGCGAGCTCGGGCCCACGGTGGAGCGGGGGACGTCGCCGAAGGGGAAGGTGTAGGGGAAGGGCTTCAACAGCCTGTCAATGGGAAAGGCCGGCGGAGACGCCGGCCTTTTTTATGTAGGGTGCGCTGTGCGCACGTTTTGACGTTGGTAACACGTGCGCACAGCGCACCCTACTCCTCGTACTCCTCCACCCCCTGCCGCGCCGAGTCGATCTCCTCGAAATAATCCGGCTTGACCAGCACCTCTCGAGGCTTGCTCCCCTGGGCGGGGCCAAGCAGACCGTCCCGGGCCATCATGTCGATCAGGCGGGCGGCGCGGGAGAAGCCGATCCTCATGCGGCGCTGGAGGAAGCTCGCGGAGGCCTGGCGCTCGGCGACCACGAGCTTGGCGGCCTCGTCGTAGAGCTCGTCGTCGTTGTCGCCGTCGCCTCCGCCCGAGCTGCCGTCCCCCTCGGGAGCTTTGAGGACGTCCGGGTCCAGCTCGGGCTTGCCCAGCTTCTTCAACCACCGGATGAGCGCCGCCGTCTCTTGCTCGGAGATGTAGGCGCCGTGGAGGCGGATGATGCGCGAGGAGCCGGGGGGCATCATCAGCATGTCGCCCTTGCCGAGGAGCTTTTCCGAGCCCACCTGGTCGAGGATGGTCCGCGAGTCGTGCCGGGATGCCGTGGCAAAGGAGATGCGGCAGGGGAAGTTCGCCTTGATCGTGCCGGTCAGGACGTCGACCGACGGCCGCTGGGTGGCCACGATCAGGTGGATGCCCACGGCCCGGGCCATCTGCGCGAGGCGGGCGATCGAGGTCTCGACCTCCGAGGAGGCGACCATCATGAGGTCGGCCAGCTCGTCGATCACCACCACGTAGTAGGGCATCGGTTTGAGGTCCGCCGCCGTGAACAGCCCCTCGGCCGAGTCGGTGAGAGCCAGGCGCTTCTGTGTCTCGGGGTCCGAGATCGCCCGATTGTAGTAGGCGATCGAGCGGACGTGGACCTCGGCCAGGAGCTTGTAGCGCCGCTCCATCTCGGCC
>DATEIO010000475.1:0-13288 GCA_035278895.1 Thermoanaerobaculia bacterium
ACTGATCCGCAACTTCCTGCGCCGCGAGCTCCACAGCCTTCGCCGGGAGCTGGAGGCGTATCCCGACGAGCAGCTCCTCTGGACGCTCCCACCCGGGCTGCCGAATTCGGCCGGAACCCTGGCCCTTCACCTGGCCGGCAACCTGAGGCACTACGTGGGGGCTCTCCTCGGTGGCACCGGGTACATCCGGAACCGCGACGAGGAGTTCGCTGCGCGGAATGTTCCGCGCGCTGTGCTCCTCGAGCAGATTGCAGAGGCGGAGGCCGCCATCGACTCGACGCTCCCACGCCTCAATGAAGCGCAGATGTCCCAACCATTTCCCGAGCCGATCCGGGAGCACCACCTGCAGACCGGAGAGCTCCTCATGCAGCTCGCCGTGCATCTCGCCTACCACCTGGGCCAGATCAGCTACCACCGCCGCCTCGTCACGGGCAATGCCCAGGGAGTCGGTGCCCTCTCCGCTGCAGAGCTGGTGGAGGCGCGCTCGCTTCTCGAATCTCCGGACGTCTAAAAAAATTGTCTGGAAGGCTTCGGAGCGCAGGTGTGCCGAGGCTCCTTCTCCCTTTTCGGACCTCCCTCTCCGATTCGGAGACGCCCCACGGGGCGTCTCTACAGTGAGGGGGGGGCCGTTATCGATTTCGGAGCAACAACGCCCTTCCTTACCGTCTCTAAAGGGGGGGAGCCCGAGAGGCTCCCCGCCGCCCGGCGCCCTACTCTTCCCGCTCCTCATAAGCTCGTCAGGAGGGAGGATTTTCAGCGCAACCGGAGCACCATCTGCGGGCGGACGCGGGGTTGCCCGTCGATCGGGGCGTCCACCTCGCCCACGCGGATCGCGCCCATTCGCGCGTAGAACGGCTCGGCAAAGGGCTCGGCATCGATCGCGAGCTCTTCAACGCCGTGCGAGCGGGCGAAATCCGCGGCGTGGACGGTCAGCATCCGGCCGAGCCCTTTCCCCATGGAGCCGGGGCGGATCCAGAGGTGCTCGAACGTCCAGCGGGCCGGCGTGTCGCGGATCAACCCCACGAATCCGAGGAGACTGCCGTCCTCGGCGACCGCGACGAACACCGGGTTTTCCTGGATGAATTCCGGTGTGATCGTCAAGACCTCGCGCCACCGGGCCAGCCACTCCTCCGGATATCCCCAGGAAGCCTTGGCGGCCCGGGTGATGGTGGTGAGCTCGTCGGCGTCTTCGGGACAGGCGGAGCGGATTTCGAGCATGGTGGGGTGCAGTATAGCAAGGCGCCCGGCGGGGTACCGGGCGCCTTGGGACTTGCAAGGTCAGGGTTTGGTGGGAGGGCTCGCCGGGTCTTTCGGATCGGTTCCGTTGCGGAGCTCGTCTTTGTTCGAGAAGGAGTCGCCGTCCTCGTCTTCCGAGCCGGAACGCGTCAGGTTACCGAAGTGGGACCTCTCCCAGGAATCCGGAAGCCCGTCGCTGTCCACATCGTCGTTGACGTCCAGGTGGATCGAGTCGTGGTAGACGATCGACTCATTCTGCGCGGCGTCGCGGAACTTCACGTAGACCGTGGCCACGCCGGCTCCGGAGGCGGGTTGGGTCAGCGTGTAGGGGATCGATGAAGCGATCGGCTGGGGAGCGACGCGGTCGAACGTAGGATCCTGGGAGATCAGCATCTCGACCGCGTCGCCGCTCGTGCCAAGTTGCAACTCGACCTTGGGCGACCCCGTGAAGACGTCGCCCTGGTTGATCTGGACCCAGCCGGCGGGCGGCAGCGGGTCGGCCTTGGGAGTCGCCTCGAAGGTCTCCGTGGGCGCGGTCCGGGCTCCGGACTCGCCCTCGGCCACCAGGTAGTAGAGGTATACGGCGTCGTTGACCAGGCCCTTGTCGTAATAGTGCAGGACGTTCGTTTCGGGTTTCGGCTCATGGACCGGGATGTCGATGAGCTGCGTCACGACGCCGTAGTCCACGATCGCGGGGAGCAGGTCGTCCTTGTCGTAGAGAGGGTCCCGTCCCGCGGCCACTTCGCTGCCGTCCGCCTCGCCGCCGCGGTCGGTATCCGCGTTGAACGGCATAGGTGCCCTGCTGGAATTCCTTCAGGTTGACCAGCCCGTCCCGGTCGAAGTCGAGGCCCGCGTCGACCGGATCCGTGCTGTCCAGGCCGTAGAGGAGCTCCCAGCGGTCGGGCAGCCCGTCGCGGTCGCGGTCCGGATCGCAACCTCCGAAGTCCTCGGGAAAATTCGTAGACATGGAATCCCCGCAGGGCGAAGCGCTCGAACGGATCGCCGTCGTGGGACACTCCGGAGGCCCGGAGGCTCACCGTGTAGCCGCCCGACGATCTCCGCGAAGGATCGGGGGGAAAGTCCGGAGCGCCGCCCCGGCTGTAGAACGGAGTGCGGGTATACACGTTGGCGTAGAGGCCGTCGTTCGCCGCCCGTCTTCGTGGAGCCCGTCGTCGTACAGGCTGAGCCGGTGGACGGCCCCGCCGGAGCCCTCGATCAGAGCCTCGACGAGAGCGCCGGGAACGCCGCCCCGGCGATCGATCAGGCTCACGCCGATCTCAGACGGCGTCCTCGACCCCGCCGCCCGCGCGTTCCTTGACGGGGAGGATGAAGCGGGTGATCCCGATTCCCACCGCGTCCGCCCGGAAGTGGAGCCGGTCGAGGCCGTGGGTGTCTTCCTCGATGGTGCGGTAGACGTTGGCGAGCCGGTTGGGCACCTCGAGGCTGGCCGCGGTCGGGGCGCTGAAGCTCCGGGCCGAGGCCGGGGTGGCATCGGCCCCCGGACGATCGGCGCTCACGTCGAAGAAGATTCCGCGCGTCTCCGTGGAGATCCTCTGAAGCAGCTCCCGTTCCACCTCCGGGCCGAAAGCCACCGTGTCCACGCGGATCTTGGCGTTGACGCCGCCCGCCTTGAAGGAATCCCATACCGGCGGTGAGCCGCAGTCGGGGTTCGGATCCGCCCAGAAGTCCTGTTCGTTTTCCATGCCGTCGCTCAGCAAAACCATCACGCTGACGTCCTCCGGGGTGGCCGTCGCCGCCCGGAGCCGCTCCGCGCCTTTTTTCAGGCCGTCTCCGATCGAGGTCCAGCCCTCCTCCACGACGCCGTTGATCGCGTTGATCAGGTCGGGCCGATTGGGGCCTGCGGACACCATGTCTCTCACCAGTTGCGCGTCGTCGTCGCACTCGGAGTCGTTGCCGTTGAAGGTGACCAGACCGATCTTTTCGTCGTCGGCCGTGGCGTGGACGTAGAGCCGGGCGGCGTTTTTGGCCGCCTCGATTTTCGAATCCTCGACGGGCTCGGGATCGTGCATGCTGAAGGAGCGGTCGAGGACGAGCATCTGGTTCAGGCGGGCGTCCGCGTAGAGCACGGAATTCCGGCTCGAGAGCCCCGCCTGGCAACCGCCCACCGTGGCTTCCAGGTGGTACAGATCGCCGTCCGCGGGATTGGTGATCACCGGAGCTTGCACGGCCAGCCAGTATTCGCCGCTCACGTAGCTGGAGGCGACGACCGTGGCGGGGTACCGGGCCCCGGTTCTCGCGCTGACGAGCTCGACCCGGAACACCGCGGAATCGAGCCCGCGAATCGAGGGACGGCCGACTCCCGAAGGCGTGAGAACCGCCGGTCCGGGCAGGAGAAGCCGGACCTGGAACCGCTTCGGGGCATTCCCCAGGCCGACGAACGCCACGCGGGCCATCGTGGGCAGGACCACGGTACCGGTGAGCTCGCCCTGTCCGATGGCGAAGTCGAAATCGGCGCTTTCATTGAGGCCCGCCGCGACCAGGGAGAGGCGGTTGATGGGATCGGGGGAATTTTCGAGCCAGGCCCGGTAGAACGAGTTGCTGGTCGAGCGCTGGACGTCGGCCACCCGGTTGCCGCCGCGGATCGCCACCGCGCCCCAGGCGAGAACGCGGTTGTCCTTCGCCTTGCCCCAGACCCCCACCGCTTGGCAGTTTCCGCCGCTCGGCGTGGCATCGATGTATCGCGCTCCCCAGCGGACCACGTCGCTGTTGAGGACCGTGTTGATCGACGTGCTGGGGACCGTCGTGGTCGGAACGTTGTTGTACATGGTCCCGCCGCCGGCCGCGCTCTCATCAACGTATTGATAACGCTGCGCCAGTGCGGCGGGCAGGGCCGAGAGGTTCAGGCCGTGGGTGAAATTCGTCACCGCGAAGTCGAGGAAGAGATCCTCCAGGGTCCGTCCGGGCGCGAACCTCTCGATCGTCTCGCGCAGAAAGGTCACGCTGTCCGGATCATTGCCGTCCGTTCTTTCCCAGAAATCGCGAATAACCTCGACGCCGCGGCCCGGCTCCGCCATGCTGGTGCCGAGCTGCTCCGTCAGGTAGTTCCAGAAGAGAGCCGCCGAGTAGCGGATGTCCATGAGCGTCCGATTCGGATTGCCCAGGTACTCGTTGACCTGCCCCACGTACAACGTGTTGGCCGGTGTCGAGTCGTTATCGTTGAAACCTTTGTCCTCCATGACCCGAGCGGTGGCCTCGACTGTCCAGTCCCCCCAGGAAGGCCATTCGTTGAAGTCGATGTAAGAGTATTGGACGTGATGGAAAAGCTCGTGCCCGACGACCGCCCGCGTGAACGGCTCCGGTTGATTCATCATGCCGACCGCATCGACGTCGATACGCTCGGGGGGAGCCACCGCGAGGCGTTGGGGATCGAAGAAGAAGATGCACGTATCGTTGGGGTCTTCGGTGAAGTTGGGGTTGCGGAAGCTGTAGGGGGGGTTGACGAGCACGTTGTGATTGGCGGGCAGCGAGTTGCGGATGAGCCTGGCGTTCATCAAGGTGAAGAAATCGTTGCTCGCCGGGTCGTCGTCCGTGAAGTAGACGTCGTAATCGTTCCCGGGCGGATTGGTGACGACGTCGGCCCGGTCCAGCAGTTGGCGGGGGCAGACGCCCTCGGCGGGGATCTGCCACAGGACAGCCAAGGCGGCCGCAAGGACCGCGGCTTTCATGCCCTTCCAGAGTGTCATGGGAGCGCTCTCCTTTTACAGACGGTTCATGGATTCGTTGCGCCGCTGCCCGGTGGCCGTTTCCGGCCCAGGCAGGGCGGTTCCATGTGTCTGCTGTCGCGAGGGTGCCCTCTATCTCACGAACCGCGATCCGGATCCGAAGCTCATCGATCCTCCTTCCGGAACGCCATCAGCAGATACTCCGGAATCTCCTCCGGAGCGGCCGGGGAAGGAGGCAGGTCTCTATGGGCCTCTCGAAAGCCGAGGAGGGTCAAAGCCTTCCGGTAATCATCAGCCGTTCGCGGGTAGACCTCGAACGGCTCTGCCTGGATTCGCAGCAGAATCTGATCTCCGGCGCGAGTGAAGTCGCTGTGGAAGGAGACAAACTCCGGATTGAACACCGCAAACGCCAATGTACCGCCCTTCTTGAGGCGTGCGGACAGTTGAGAAAGACAGGGCTCCAGATCCTGAACGAACGGCAGGACCATGCACGAGACGATCCCGTCAAAGACAGCTTCCGGAGGAAGATCGCGCAACGTGCCACGGCGGAACGACACCCGATCGCTGCTCTTCGGCAGGGCCTCGGCAATCATGCGCTCCGAGGGATCCAGGCCGAGCACCGTGTAGCCGAGGGACCCGAGACTCTGAGCCAGGCCTCCCGTTCCGCAACCGAAGTCGAGAATCTTCCCTGGAAGCTTCACCGCCTTCGAAAGCTCACGGATCAGGGCCGGCCAGGCGATGCGCAGATTGTCTTCCACCTCGGGAGGAACCTGGCCGGGCGTCGTTTTGAACCGGTCGTGAACGGAATCCCAGCAATTCATGCTTCCCTCATCGGGCGGAGGATCCAGGACCTTTCGGCTCATGATCCTCCTTGACAATCGCGAGGATCTCCTTGAGCTCCGATTTTCTCAGACTCCGAGAGCGGTAGAGAGTGGGTTGACCCCTTTTGAAGTCGTACCCCCCGATCCAGTAACTACTCATCCAGTTGGAACCGATATGAAGGATCAGCGGTGAACGTGAGCCTTCTTCTCCTTTGAAAACGATTGTGTAATCAAGGGGACGCGAGTAGAGCAGGTCGTCCAGGCGCGTATGAAGGCGATAGCCGGTGTTGTGCTTCCTGAAGTGTACGAGAAGCTTGTTGATTTGCCGCGGATCCCTGATCTCACGTTCCCAAAGCACGAGCGGATCCTTCAAATGACAGACCTTGACGGAACGCACCTCATCTAGGCCAGGCACAATAAACGGCTTCTCCGGGCGCGAGCAGGCGATCACCAGAGTCATCAGAATGAATCCGGTTCTCCTTGACCGACTCATCGTGGCACCTTGTATGGCAGAAATAGCCAGCCTCTCAGCCACAGAGTATACCCTTGTAAGGTTTCGTCCGCAGCCGAGACGACCCTTCGAAAAAGGAGCCCTGTCCATGGCCAACGCTCTCCCGGCTTCGGCATCATCCTGGGCGTGATGGGTCTCACCCAACTCTTCCCTCCGGGCCGGTTTTGCGGTACAAGGAATCGCTTATGAGCTATCCAATCCGAGCCGGTGTCTTCGCGCTGTTCGCCTCCCTCACCCTCGGCGCCGCTCTGGCGGCCAGCGACTTGGAGCGCCACTGGCCGCAGTGGCGCGGCCCGCACGGCAACGGCGTCGCTCCCCAGGGCGATCCGCCGACGACCTGGAGCGAGACGGCGAACGTCCGCTACAAGGTGGAGATCCCGGGCCGCGGCCACGCCTCGCCGGTGGTCTGGGGCGACCGCATCTACCTGCTGACCGCGATCGACGCCGAGCCTCCGGCCGCGGCGAAGCCGGACGCGGGAGCGCCGTCGTTCCGCGAGCGCGGCGCGTCTCCTGACCACGACCTGCGCTTCGTCGTCCTGGCGCTCGACCGCGCCACGGGCAAGACCGTCTGGGAAAGCACGGTGCTCAAGGCCCGACCGCACGAGGGCACCCACACCGACGGCACCTGGGCGTCGGCCTCGGCGATCACCGACGGCGAGCGGGTCTGGGCATTCTTCGGCTCCCGCGGGATCTACTGCGTGAAGAGCAGCGACGGCGAGGTGCTCTGGCAGCGCGACCTGGGCGACATGCAGACGCGCATGGGCTTCGGCGAGGGCTCCACCCCGGTCCTGGCCGGCGACACCCTGGTGATCAATTGGGACCATGAAGGCGAAAGCTTCATCGTCGCGCTCGACGCCAAGACCGGCGCTGAGCGCTGGCGGGCTCCTCGTGACGAATCCACCTCGTGGTCGACCCCGCACGTGGTCGAGGTGGACGGCCAGCGGCAGGTGGTGGTCAACGCCACCGGCAAGGTGCGCTCCTACGACCTGGCCACCGGCAAAGTGGTCTGGGAAGTGGGCGGGATGACGGCCAACGCCATCCCCACGCCGGTCTCGGCCAACGGCCTGTTGTTCGTCACCAGCGGCTTCCGCGGCAATGCGTTGAAGGCAATCCGGCTGGCCGGCGCGCGCGGCGACCTCGCGGGCAGCCCGGCGGTCGTCTGGAGCCATGACCGCGACACGCCCTACGTGCCCTCGCCGCTCCTCTACGACAACGTGCTCTACTTCCTCAAGGGCAACACCGGCATCCTGAGCGCCCTGGATGCGGCCACCGGCAAGGTGCATTACGGTCCGGCGCGCCTGGAGGGGGTCGAAGGCGTCTACGCCTCGCCGGTGGGAGCCGCGGGCCGTCTCTACGTCGTGGGCAGAAACGGCGCCACCGCCGTCCTCGCCGCCGGCCCCGAGCTCAAGGTCCTATCAGTCAATCGCCTGGACGACGGCTTCGAAGCCTCGCCGGCCATCGTGGGCCGGGAGATCTATCTGCGGGGGCGGCGGCATCTCTACGCGATCGCGGAGACCCCCGCCGCGAAAGAAGCCCCCGCCGCCAAGCAGTAACGCGGCTTCAGACTGTGCTTTCCGCTTCGGAGACGCCCCCACGGGGTGCCTCCGGGGCTATGCAGTCTTTTCCCTGCCTGAAGCGCTTGGCGTCAGAAAGGTAAAGGCAATTCGGGAACTTACCCGCGGAAGGTAGGAGCGGTGGTTGGCCGGGACAGCGGCGGCCGCCGCGGCGAGCTGGTCTCCAACGTCATCTGACTAGCACCGTCTCGGGTGGCGGCTAGCATAATTAATTAACTGGAAATGGGGCGGCGTTGGCTCGTTTGCCCGGCCGCCCTACTCACGTCGGGCCAGGGCTGCGCCTTAATCCAAGGTATTATAATATGTGAGGATTCCTCCTGCTCAGGCGGGAAGAGGAGAAGCCGATGGGCGGAGAGCAGGGCCTCGACCGCTTCAGAGGGAAAGCCCAAACCGGCCACCAAACGGTCCAGGGTCTCGCGGGAGAGAGGCTTACCTCCTCTCTCATAGCGACCGACGAGTCGCTGACCGCAATCCCGGCCTGGCTCGCTGCTCGGTGATCTCGACCCTGATGACCCTGCTGTACTACCTGTTCTGCGCCGGCCTGCTCAGCGGGGCGGCGCGACTAGTCTACCTTTGTGGGTGGCCCTGATGATTCCTATAATCCGGGTCTTTGTAAGCTCCACATGGTCTGACCTCATTCCAGAGCGGCAGGCCGTGGCGCGAGCGCTCGAGCGGTTGCGGGAGACGAAGTTCTACGGAATGGAGCTCTTCGGCAGCCGTAGCGCGTCCACGAGGAAGGCATCTCTAGAGGAAGTGGACCGCAGTGACGTGGTCGTTCTCCTGGTGGGCGAGCGTTACGGCTCCGGTATTACAGAGGCGGAGTATCGGCGTGCCCGGCACCGGGGCCTACCGTGTCTAGTTTATGAAAAGGAAGCAGGCCAGGATTCCGCGGGCGAAAGAGAGACAGATCCGGAGGGGTTCCGCCGTCTGAAAGAGTTCCGGAGGCTCTATCGAAATCCCGTGCGAGGCCATACTGTCTCGTCCTTTTCCTCGCCCGAGGAGCTCGCAGCGAAAGTCACGGCAGACATTCATCACTGGCTTCTCGATCATCATCTAGCGTCGGCTGTCGACTTCATGGTCCGGGAATACCGAGCCTTGCCTACGGACTACGCGGGGCGGGTCAGGAACTTCTTTACTTGGTATCTCGGCAGCCAAAAAGTGGCGGTGCCTTTTGGCGGCCGGGAAGACAATTTGGTCCTACTGGATGCCTGGCTCGATGATCCTCATTCAACTCCTTACCTCGCTTTGTCAGCGCCCGCGGGACGAGGCAAGTCGGCGCTTCTCGTCCAATGGAGCCGCCGCTGCGCGGTAAGACCGGATATGGACGTGGTGCTTTTCCCGATCAGCATCCGGGCTCGTACCAACCTGGCCAGTGTTGTCTTTCCAAGTCTGGTTGCCCGCCTCTGCCAAATTTATGGAGAGAGCCCGCCGAGCATGCAGACCCCAACAGAGGTCTGGCGTGGCCTGTTCCGAGATTACCTCGACAAGCCTTTGCCTCAAGGACGGCGGCTTCTTATCATCCTGGATGGGCTTGATGAAGCAGGCGACTTCGAGCCCGGCATGGATCTCTTCCCGCTGGCACCGCCAAGCGGTCTGCGGGTAGTGGTCTCGGCGCGACCTCGTGCTGGCGAGCCGGACCTTGAGTGGCTCCGCGCCTTGGGCTGGGAGCGCCCAGGGCTCGCCCATGCGGTCGGCCTCTCGCCCTTGACTCTTGAGGGCGTGGCGGATGTCCTCCAGCGCATCGGGCACCCTCTGGACGCCTTGAGCCGCCGAAAGGAGGTCATTGCGGAGCTCCACCGTCTGAGCGAAGGGGACCCGCTCCTCGTGGGCCTCTATGTCGAGGATCTGTGGAAAGTGCGAGCAAAGGCACCTCGCATACGGCCAGAAGATCTTGCGACGCTCCGGCCTGGCCTTGAAGGGTACTTCGATCGCTGGTGGGATGAGCAGCGGCAACTCTGGGGCATGCGCGCACCCCTCCGAGAGCGCGAAGTCCAGGCCGTTCTCGGAGCGCTGTCCTGCGCCAAAGGTCCGCTTCGCCGAGACGAGCTGTTGATGGTCGCGCATACAGATCTCAACCTCCGCAGCTTCGCGTTAGACGAGGCTCTCTTGGATCTGCGGCGGTTCGTTGTCGAAGACGGACGGCAGCAGGGATATGTTTTCAGTCATCCGCGACTGAGCCAGTACCAGAGAGAGCGGATGGGCGGCAGGGAGGTCAAACAGTGGGAGGAGCATTTCATCGCCTGGGGGAAATCTACCCTCGCGGCACTACACGAAAACCGTCTCGCGCCTCCGGATACGCCTCCATACCTGGTGCAGTATCTTGGAGCCCATCTGGAGCCTCAGGGTGTTGACGCGCTTGCCGCCTTGGTTTCCGATGCTTGGCGCCGGGCCTGGGAGGCCTTCGAGGACTTTTCCGACGGCTTCGTCAGGGATGTGGACCGAGCCTGGAGGGCTGCGTGCCGGTCCGACCAAGAGGACGTGAAATCTGGCCGGCCAGCGCGGCACCTCGGCCTTGAGATCCGCTGCGCGCTCTGCCGCTCGAGCATCGTAAGCCTCGCTTCTCAGATTCCTGGCGAGCTCTCTCTAGCTCTGGTACAGGCCTCTCTCTGGACCTCCCGGCATGCATTCCATTACCTCGTCGCGTCAGGGATTCCCGCCGATTCTCTTGCCGTCCTGGCACCTCATCTTCCGAAAGGCCTCCTTGTGGAGCTTCTCGATCTGGTTCGGCGCCTCCAGGACTCGACTCGCAGGTCAGAGGCTCTCGCCGCGCTTGCACCTTATCTTCCTCGCCCCTTGCGCCGGTCGATCTTGCCAGAAGCTGTCGAAAGATTGCGCGAGCTTGGGGGATGGCACGAGGCCAGGGCGCTCTCGTGGTTGGCTCCGCATCTGCCACGTCGTCGCCGGCACCAGGCGCTTGCCGATGCTTTGCAGCGTGCCCTCAGGTTGCCCCATCGGCAGAAGGAAATAGCCCTGAAGTCCTTGGCGCCTCACCTGCCTGCGAACCTGCTCACTGAGACTTGGCAGGCTATTCGCCCATTTGCAAGAGGGATTCCTGAGGTGATTCCCGGAATTGCTGCTCATCTTCCGCCGGACCTGGCTTCGGACGCGCTTCAGATTGCTGTTGAAATCGATGCCATCTTCGCCGCAGAGCTTGTCGATGCGCTAGCGTCGAAGCTACCCGCCGAAAGCATCCAACAGCAGGTGGAACGGCTCATGAAGGTGGCCCGGAACGAAGAAAACGGGTGGCGTCATGCCATGATCGCCTCCGTTCTCCTTCCCTACCTGGACCCTTCGCTACAGGAGGAAATCTTTGGCGAGGTCTTCGCCATGGCGCGGGAGACAGTCGGCTGGCCACGAGCGTGGCTTCTCCGCAACCTCAGCTCCATACTGCCGGCCGCTCGCCTCGAGGAGGTTATTGATCTCCTTCCTTTGGAGGGCGAGGCCCGCAAGGAGGCTCTTTCTTCACTAGCTCCGCGCCTTCCATCTCACCTTTTATCGAAAGCCCTCCACATAGCCCGCCGTCAAGCCGATATCTCAATGCGAGCGAGGATGCTGACCAACCTTGTCCCTCACCTGACCGGCGGCTTCCGCGCGCCGGCTCTCCACTATACGCTGCAGGTCGTTCGCTCGATCACGGCCTGGGAGCGGTTCTCGCCGCTGCTCCACCTCCTGCCTCACATGCACGAAGGCGCCCAGTCAGAAGTTCTGGCCGATGCCTTGGAGCTCACGTGCGAATTCGGTCTCAGAGGCCAGGCCGACGCTCTAAGAGAGCTGGCTCCGAAGCTGTCTCCGGTTTTACTCGCCAGGGCTCTAGAGATCGCAAATGAGGTCGAAGATTCTGAAGGGCATTGCGGGAAAGCTGAGGCGCTGGTTGCCTTGGCTCCTTCCTTGCCTGCCCAGCTCTTTTCCCGGGCTCTTGCCATTACGCATTCGATTCCAGCGCATCATCGCGCCAACCTGCTCACGGATCTTATTCCGATACTGAAGCAGGAGCTGATTCCAGACGCGTTCGGTTGGATCGAGGAGATGAGCAGCGGGGTGGAGCGGATGATCACGTTGCAAGCACTCGGACCTCATCTACCTGTAGATTCCATTGGCAGCTATCTGGCTATGCTGTGGAGTCTGCCAACGGATCAGGATCGGATCTACATCTTCAGCGTAGTGGCGCCAAAGGCATCCAGCGAGCTCATTACCGGCTTCTTCGAAATGGCCTTGGATCTCTCGACGCGGCCCAAGGCTTATGCGCTCTGCATTCTCCTGCCTCACTTGTCCAATGAGGTAAGGGAAAAAGTCATCCAGATGATCTTGGCGCTTCTTGAGGGGGAGGACGACGCGTTCCGCGCCTACGTGCTTTCGGACGAGAATTTGATTCCACACCTTAACCCGGAGTTGATTCAAGAGGCGTTGGAACTCGCTTGCGATCTTCCGCAAGGCAGCGCACGCGACAATGCATTCTGGAATTTGCTTCCCAACTTGCCCGATTCACTCCTTCCAAAGGGTTTGGAGGCAGTCTGCAACCTTCGACTCTCGGCTCTCGGCGTCACTCTCAAGCATCTCGCTCCCCGATTACCCGAGCCGCTCTTTCCGCAAGCTCTGGAGCTTGCCTCTTCAGACGCCTTCGTACTCTGTGCGCTCGCCCCCCACCTGCCCGAGCCGCTTCTTCCCAGAGCTCTGGAGATCGCCGAGAGCACTGAAGATTGGCAGACTGTGTCCGTGTTGGGTGCGCTCGCGCCGCGTCTGATGGGTGAGCTCACGACGAGAGTTCTCAAGATCGTGAGTCGCTTGCCCGAAAGGGCTGTGGCTGAGGCAATCACGGTGCTGGCGCGCTGGTTTCCCGAAGACCACCTCGATCAGGTGGTGGCGTTGGTACGCCGGCTCGATCCGGAGGGCCAAGCGCTGGCCTGGCTCGGTTTGGCTCCGCGGCTGCCGGAAGCACTTCAACACGGTCTACTTCTGGAGATCCTGGAGTCGGTCCGCCGGTCGAGCGATGAAAGAGCGAAGTCGAAGGCGCTCGAGAAGCTGAGCCCGAAATTGCCTTCGGAACTCCTTGTAGAAGTGCTGGCGATCGCTCTGGATCTTACGGAATCTCGGGAACGGGAGAGAGCTCTCTCTGGGATGGTACCGTGCCTTTCCGCTTTATCTGCAGAGACTCGCTTATCTATCTGGCAGGATCTGCTCGCACGGCTTGCGCCGCAAGGCCGCCCGGCCGTCCTTCGGGACCTCTCGCTGTTCCAGCCCTTGTGGCGGAGCTTGACAACCCGTTCCGAGGCCGACCAAGTGTTCCGGGCTGTTCAAGAGACTGGAGAATGGTGGCCGTAGAGATCCATAGGCTGTGCACCCACGCACCGGACCGGTTCATCAGATCGAGGCGTTCCGGGTCTGCTACCAGGAAGCACTGATCGCCGAGCCTGAGAGATCGGCCTCGGCGGGAAGAGGCTGCAGAAGGAGAAGCAGTTGGACTCC
>DATEIO010000476.1:0-4727 GCA_035278895.1 Thermoanaerobaculia bacterium
GCTGTATCTGAAAACCCGGAGCCGCCGGCCGGAGCGGCCTCCCGATCCCGAAGAGTGGCCCGTGGTCACGGTGCAGCTCCCACTCTACAACGAGATGTACGTGGCCGAGCGGCTGATCGACGCCGTCTGCCGGCTCGACTATCCGCCGGAGCGCCTGGAGATCCAGGTCCTGGACGACTCGACAGACGAGACCGTGGAAATCGTGGCCGCCGCCGTGGCCCGCCACCGGGAGCGGGGCGTCGACATCCACCACCTCCACCGCGCCGACCGCACCGGCTTCAAAGCCGGAGCGCTCGCCGCCGGCCTCGCCAGGGCCCGCGGTGGATTCGTGGCCATCTTCGACGCCGACTTCGTGCCGCGGCCGGATTTCCTCAAGCAGTCAGTCCCGTACTTCGCCGATTCCTCCCTGGGGCTCGTTCAGGGGTGCTGGGACCATATCAATCGCACCTATTCGCTGCTCACCCGGGTCGAGGCGATCCTGCTCGACGGCCATTTCGTCATCGAGCACACGGCGCGCAACCGGAGCGGCTGCTTCTTCAACTTCAACGGCACGGCCGGCGTCTGGCGGCGGGAGGCGATCGAGGCTTCCGGCGGCTGGGCGCACGACACGCTGACCGAGGACCTGGACCTCTCCTACCGGGCGCAGCTTTCCGGCTGGCGGTTCCTCTACCTGCCCGAGCTCGCCGTCCCCTCGGAGCTGCCGGTGGACGTCAACGGCTTCAAGAGCCAGCAGCACCGCTGGGCCAAGGGGGCCGCCCAGACCGGCCGCAAGCTCCTCGGCCGGGTGCTCCGGGCGCCGCTCCCCTTCCGGGTCAAACTCGAGGCGTTCGTCCACTTGACCAACAACGTGTGCTATCCGTTGATGGTCCTCCTGGCCCTCCTGGTCTTCCCGGCCATGGTCCTGCGGCGGGGGACGTCCCTCGCCGCCCTCCTCCTGATCGACGTGCCCCTGTTTCTCGCGGCGACGGCCTCCGTCCTCCTTTTCTATCTGTTGAGCCAGATTGCCAAAGGGGAGGGCTGGCGACGGGAGCTTCTCTATCTCCCCGCCCTGATGGGGCTGGGGATCGGCCTCTCGATCAACAATGGCCGGGCCGTGGTTTCGGGTCTCTTGAAGCGGGGGGGGACCTTCCACCGCACCCCCAAGTACAACATCGAGAAGCGCGGGCAGGACTGGCTGGGCAAGCGCTACCGGGCGGGCGGAACCCCCTCGCTCCTCCTGGAGATCCTCCTCGCCCTCTACTTCGCCGGCTGCACGGTCTACGCCGCAGTCGCCGGGATGTGGATGTCCATCCCCTTCCTTCTTCTGTTCCTGCACGGCTACTCCTACATGGCCTGGCTGGGGGTGCTCCCGTCTCTCAGCGGTCCCTGGGCGCGGTGGAAAGCCGGGACCGCCAGTGTGAGCGGTTGATCCACGGAAACGGCTAAAATGCAGCCATGGTCTTTCCGGAGCGTCACGTGAGCCCCCAGGTGAGCCTCCGGCCGGCGGCCCCGCGGGACGCGGACCTCCTGAGGCAGTGGCGGGCCGAGCCGACCGTCCGGCGCTTCCAGCCGCTCAACGAGCTGCCCACCGCGCAGCTCCGGGCCGACGTGGCGAGCCAGCGGATCGCCGACCTCTACCGGGGAAGGGGCGAGAAGTTCCAGTGGATCGTCCAGGTGGACGGCCAGCCCGCAGGCTGGGTCACCCTGGTCGTGAGCAACTGGGAGCACGGCCTAGCCGAGGTGGGCTACGCCCTCTCGACCCCCTTCCAGAGCCGGGGCGTGATGACCGAGGCCCTCGCCATCCTCCTGGAAGACCTCTTCCAGAACACCCTCCTCGAGCGCGTCGAAGCCCGCTGCGCCGTCGAGAACGTCGGCTCCCAGCGCGTCCTCGAAAAGAGCGGCTTCGAACGGGAAGGGCGCCTGCGCGCCTACTTCAAGCTCCGCGGCCGCCGGGTGGACAACTATCTCTACTCCCTGCTGCGGGACGACTACCTCGCGCGGCGGAGCCGCAGGGATTAGCCGGCCTCACACGGCGTTTTTTGGGGGTATAATTCGCGGGAGGGGGACAGAGCGATGCCGAAATACAAGATCCGCGCCGTCGCATTCCGCCGGAACGACTGGTGGATCGTTCACTGCCTTGAGTACCACTACGTAACCCAGATCCGGAGGCTGGAGGACGTGGTACCGGAGCTGCACCGGCTCCTCACCGTTCAGATCGCTGCCTCCCTGGAGCGCGGGGTCGAGCCTTTCTTCGGATTCTCGCCGGCCCCCCGGAAGTATTGGGAGATGTATGAGCAGGCCGAGACCCGCCTCATGCCAGCCCCCGGCCTGCAGTCCTCTCCGGCCGTGGAGATGGAAACGCGCCTGGCCGCCTGATTCAGTCTTCGATCTTGGGATCGAGGTGGAAATCCTCCCGAGGGAGTCTGAAGAACTCGATCAGATTTTCCAACACATCAAGATCCAGGAGGTCGTCTTCCTCCAGAGTGGGGAGAGCATAGATACGCCCTCCCTGCGTCAGGATCACCCCGCTGAAAGGGAAGGAGAGGATTTCTATCCTGAGTCCGTAGTCTCTCCTCACCCTCTCAACGAGCTGCCGGAGAGTCATCTCCCAGGGATGACTCATACCGAGGATCTCGATCTACGGACCAACGGTTCCCCCTTTCCGCGAAGTCCCGACGCTCGCGTCTCCCAGACTAGAACTGCTGAGATCTTCGGGGGACAACATATCACCTCTGAGGATGCAATTCAGAGGCGAGTTGGAGAGAGGGATTGCTGGCTTACAGCATCTCCAGATTCGCGAACTTCGCCACCAGCTTCCGCTTCCCCGACTTCTCGAAGAAGACCGTCAGCCGGGCGTCGTCACCGTCGCCCTCCAGCTCCAGGACCACGCCGTGGCCGAGGGTGGGGTGGCGGACGCGGCTGCCGCGCTTGATGGCACGCCGGGGGGCGGCGGAGGCTTCGGGCTCGCGGACGACCTGGCGGACGGGCGTCCGGTAGGTCGAGGAGGAGGGCGGCGGAGCGGAGGGGCGGGGCGCCGAGGGAGGAGGGGGCGGCGCGGCTGGACGGCTCGGGGAGCCGCCTCCGAAGAAGGAGTAGACGCTCTGGGCCCGCTCGTTGTAGCGGTCCGCCAGGTAGAGGTCAGGGCTGTGGGAGATCTCCACCAGGTGATCCGGCAGCTCCTGGAGGAAGGGGGACTCGGCCTGGTCCTGGTAGCGGCCGGCGATGCGGCGGCGGCGGCAGCAGGAGAGGTACAGGCGCTCCCGCGCGCGGGTCATCCCCACGTAGAGGAGACGGCGCTCCTCCTCGACGTCCTCCCGCGCGCCCTGGGCGTTGAAGTGCGGGAGGAGGCCGTCCTCCAGCCCGGCGACGACCACGGCCCTGAACTCCAGCCCCTTGGCGCTGTGGAGCGTCATCAGGGAGACCCCCTTCTCGGTCTGGAGCGAGTCGAGGTCCGTCACCAGCGCGATGTGGTCCAGGAAGGCCGTCAGGAGGTCCTCGTCGCCACGGTTGTAGCTGTTCGCCTCGGTGAACTCCTGGGCCGCGGAGAGGAACTCGCTGATGTTCTCAAGCCGCGCCACGTCCTCGGGATCGTCCTTCTTGAAGAGGTCGGCGTAGGCGGTGGCTGCCAGCAGCCGGTCGAGGAGCGCCGGCAGGGGGAGCTCGGCCGAGGACTCCTGGAGGCCCACGATCAGGTCGCGGAACTTGCGCAGAGCCGTGGCGCTCCGGGACGGCAGCGTGCCCAGGTCATCCAGATAGAGGACATCCCAGATCGGCTGCCCGAGTTGGACGGCGCGGTCCCGCAGCAGCTCCAGGGTGGCCTTGCCGATCCCCCGGGGCGGCTGGTTGACGATCCGCATGAGGGAGAAGTTGTCGCGGGGGTTGCGGATCACCCGCAGATAGGCCACCAGGTCCTTGATCTCGGCGCGGTCGTAGAACCGCACGCCGCCCACGAGCGAGTAGGGGATCTCCCGCGAGAGGAGCTCGTCTTCAATCGCCCGGGTCTGGGCGTTGGTGCGGACGAGGACCGCCATGTCCCCCAGCTTGTAGTTGTGCCGGAGGCGCTGGAGGGTCTTCACGATCCAGCCCGCCTCGTCGATCTCGTCCGTAGCCTTGTAGAGCTGGACGTTGTCGCCCGCGCCGCTGTCCGTCCACAGCCGCTTGCCCCGGCGGTGGATGTTGTTGGCGATCACGGCGCCCGAGACGTCGAGAATCGTCTGGGTCGAGCGGTAGTTGCGCTCGAGCTTCCTCACCTCGGCGCTGGGGAAGGTCTTCTCGAACTCGAGGATGTTCTGGATCTCCGCGCCGCGCCAGCGGTAGATCCCCTGGTCTTCGTCGCCCACGGCGGTGAGGTTGCCGTCCTCGCCCACGAGCTCCTGGATCAGCCGGAGTTGGGCGTGGTTCGTGTCCTGGTACTCGTCGACCAGGAGGTACTGGGTGCGGAAGCGGATCCGCTCGCGCACGTCCTGCTCCTTCGAGAGGAGGCGGACGGAGAGCGAGATCAGGTCGTCGAAATCCACCCCGGAGGCCTGGCCAAGGAGCCCCTGGTAGCGCCGGTAGAGGGCGGCCACCTTCTTCTCGAAGAAGCTCTGGGCGTGAGACTCGTAGGCCGGTGCGTCCAGCAGCTTGTTCTTGGCCCCGCTGATGGCGGCGAGCACGGAGCGGGGGGAGAAGGCGGTCTCCGAGAGCCCCTCGGCGGCCAGGGCCTCCTTGACGAGGTTCAACTGGTCGCCCGTGTCCAGGATGTGGAA
>DATEIO010000477.1:0-3294 GCA_035278895.1 Thermoanaerobaculia bacterium
CGGTGAGCAGGATCGGTGCGCCGCTGTCCTCGAGCATCAGGGCCAGGCGCTCCTTCGGGTAGGCCGGGTCGAGGGGCACGTAGGCGGCGCCGGCCTTGAGGATCCCCAGGGCGCCGATCAGCAGGCCGGGAGAGCGCCCGGCGGCGAAAGCCACCAGGACCTCGGGCCCGGCGCCCAGGGCGCGGAGCCGCCGGGCCAGCGCGTCGGACCGCCGGTCGAGCTCCCCGTAGGTGAGCCGCTCGCCGCCGGAGAGCAGGGCCACGGCCGCAGGGCGCCGCCCGGCCTGGTGGGAGATGAGCGCGTGGACGCACGCGGACGCGGAACCGGCGCTCCCGGTGTCGTTCCAGGCCACCACCACCTGGTGGGACTCCGCGGCGGTCAGGAGGGGCAGCTCCGACAGGCGGAGCTCCGGCTGCCCGGCGGCCCCCTGGAGCAGCGTCGCCAGGTGGCGGAGCATGCGGCTGGCCGTGGCCGGGTCGAAGAGGTCGCGGTTGTGCTCCAGCCGGAGACGCAGCCCCTCCTCCCGCGGCTCGGCGAAGAGGGAGAGATCGAACAGGGCCGCGTCCCGCTCCGCCTCGAGAGGCTCGATCGCGAGGCCGGAGAGCTCCAGCCGTGACGCCGGAGCGTTCTGGAGGACGAGCAGGACCTGGAACAGCGGGGAGTGGCCGAGGCTCCTCTCCGGGCGCAGCTCCTCGACCAGCTTTTCGAACGGAACGCTCTGAACGGAGAACGCCGTCAGCACCACCTCCCGCACGCGCCCGAGCAGGGTGCGGAAATCCGGATCCCCCTGGAGAGGGACGGGGAGGGCCAGTGTGTTGGCGAAGAGGCCGAGGAGGCCTTCGGTCTCCGGAAGGTCGCGGTTGGCGACCGGCGCGCCGAGCACCACGGAGCCCTGTCCCGAAGCGCGGTGGAGCAGGGTGCCGAACGCGGCAGCCAGGAGCATGAACAGGGTCGAGCCCGCGCCGCGCGCCGAGGTCTCGAGGCCGGCCACGAGGGCCGGCGCCAGCTCCAGCGTCCGCTGGCCGCCGCGGAACGTCTGCACCGCGGGCCGCGGGCGGTCCGTCGCGAGGTCCAGGGACTCGGGGGCCCCGGCGAGCAGGCGCTTCCAGACCCCGATCTGCCCGGCGAGCGCCTCGCCCTGAAGCCAGGCCCGCTGCCAGGCCGCCCAGTCGGCGTACTGGATCGGGGGCTCGGGAAGGGGCGAGGGCCGGCCGTGGACGGCGGACTCGTAGAGGGTGGCGAGCTCTTGTACGAGGACCCCGACGGACCAGCCGTCCGAGACGGTGTGGTGGGCGTTCCAGAGGACGGCGTGCTCGCGTTCGCCAAGCTGCAGCAGCGTGGCGCGGGCCAGGGGGCCGCGCGCCAGGTCGAAGGGGCGCCGGGCCTCCTCCCGGGCCAGCCGCCGCGCCTCGGCCCCGGCCCCGGCCTCGGGCAGGGCCGACAGATCCACCCGGGGGAGCGGCAGCGGAGCCGGCGGACGGATCGCCTGCACGGGCCGGCCCTGGACCGCAACGAAGACGGTGCGCAGCACCTCGTGGCGGCGAAGGATCTCCGAGAGGGCGGCGGTCAGGGCCCGCGCGTCGAGCCCGCCCCGCAGGCGCAAGGCCGCCGGCATGTTGTAAGCGGCGCTCTCCGGGTCGAATTGGGCGAGGAACCAGAGCCGTTCCTGGGCGAAGGAGAGGGGGAGCTCGCCTTCCCGGGACACGCGGCAGAGCGGCGGTGCCGCGGCCGTCTCGCCGCCGGCCCGCGCCCGTTCGATCCGCTCGGCCAGCGCGCCCGGGGTCGGAGCCTCGAACAGGGTGCGCAGCGGGAGCTCGACCCCGAAGGCGCCGCGCAGGCGCGACGTCGCCCGGGCAGCCAGGAGAGAGTGTCCGCCCAGGGCGAAAAAGTCGTCCTCGAGACCGATCCGCGGAACGCCCAGGACCTCCGACCAGACGGCGGCCACGATCTCCTGGACCGGGGTCCGGGGCGCGACGAACCCGGCGGCCGTCTCCACCTCCGGCGCGGGCAGCGCCTTGCGGTCGACCTTGCGGTTGGGGGTGAGCGGCAGGGCGTCCAGGAACACGAAGGCGGAGGGCACCATGGGCTCGGGCAGGGAGCGGCGCAGGTGGTCGCGCAGCTCGGCGGCGGCCGGGGGAGCTTCCGTGGCGGCCACGTAGGCCACCAGGCGGGCGTCTCCGCCCTCGGCGCGGACCACGACCACGGTCTCGCGCACCGCCGGATGCGCGGCCAGGGCCGCCTCCACCTCGCCCGTCTCGATGCGGAAGCCGCGGACCTTGACCTGGTGGTCGGCGCGCCCCAGGAACTCGAGGACGCCGTCCGGCCGCTGGCGCACGAGGTCTCCCGTGCGGTAGAGCCGGGCTCCCGGCTCCGGGGAGAAGGGATCGGGGGCGAACCGCAGGGCGGTCAGGTCCGGCCGGCCGAGATAGCCCCGGGCCACGCCCCGGCCGCCGATCCACAGCTCCCCCGGGGCTCCCGGCGGCACCGGGATCCCGCGGGCGTCCAGCGCGTGGACCCGGGTGTTGGCGAGAGGCCGCCCGAGGGGGACGACGGCGTCCCCGGCCGCCTCGACGCGGAGCTGCGTCGACCAGACCGTGGTCTCGGTGGGGCCGTAGACGTTCCACAGCTCGCCGCAGCGCCGCAGCAGGTGCGCCGCGAGCTCGCCCTGCAGGGCCTCGCCGCCGCACAGCGCCAAGCGCAGGCGGTCCCCCTCCTCCCAGCCCGCCTCGAGCAGCATGCGCCAGGTGGCGGGGGTCGCCTGCAGGAAGGTCGCGCCCGCGGCGCGCAGAAGGGCGAGCAGGCGCAGCCCGTCGCCGGCCACGGCGGTGGAGGCGAGCTCGATGCGGGCGCCGGCGAGCAGGGGGAGGTACAGCTCCAGGGCGGCGATGTCGAACGAGAGGGAGGTCACGGCCAGGAGGACGTCGTCCGGCCGCAGGCCCGGCTCCCGGAGCATCGAGACCAGGAAGTTGACCAGCGCGCCGTGGGAGACCTGGACCCCCTTGGGACGGCCCGTGGAGCCGGAGGTGTAGAGGACGTAGGCCAGGCCGTCCGGCCCGGTCCCGGCCGCGGGCGGCGCGGCGAGGTCCGCGGCCAGGCCCGCCTCCAGGTCGAGGACGGCGGCCCCGTGCCCCTCGGGGAAGACGCCGGCCAGGGATCCGCGGGTGAGGAGGACCCGGGCACCGCTGTCCTCCAACATAAAGGCGAGGCGCTCCCGCGGGTAGGCGGGGTCGAGCGGGAGGTAGGCGCCGCCCGCTTCGAGCACGCCGAGCAGGGCGGCCGGCAGGTCCGGAGTGC
>DATEIO010000478.1:0-6863 GCA_035278895.1 Thermoanaerobaculia bacterium
GCTGGGTTCCGGGGGCCGGGGCCGCCTGGCTCGGCGGCTCGCCGCCGCCGACCGGGTCGGGGACCGGGCTCGTAGGCGTTGGCACCACCGGGGGCGCGGGGTTCGGCGGCTCCTGCGACGAAGCGGGAGCCGCGAGGCACAGGGCCAGCAGCAGGGGCGGAAGAGAGCGGGGGAGCATGGGCTAGAGCTTAATCCAGACGTTCGATAATCATCGACGTGGCCTCGCCGCCGCCGATGCAGATCGCGGCACAACCCAGGCGCAGGCCCCGCTCGCGCAGGGAGTGGAGCAGGGTGACGAGAATGCGGGCGCCGGAAGCGCCGATCGGGTGGCCGAGCGCCACCGCGCCGCCGCGGACGTTGACCCGGTCCTCCGAGAGACCCAGGTCGCGGATGAAAGCCATGGCCACCACCGCGAACGCCTCGTTGACCTCCCAGAGGTCGATGTCGGCAGCCTTGAGGCCCGCCCGGTCGAGGGCGCTCCGGACGGCCCCGGCCGGCGCCGTGGTGAACTGCTCCGGCTTCTGGGCGATGGTGCCGTGGGCCACGATGCGGGCGAGAGGCTTCTTGCCCAGCTTCGCGGCGTGGGAGGCGGTCGTGACCACCAGGGCCGCGGCGCCGTCGTTGATCTTGCTGGCGTTGCCGGCCGTCACCGTGCCGTTCTCGCTCTGGAAGGCGGGCTTCAAGGTCGAGATCCGCGAGAGGTCCGACTTCCACGGCTCCTCGTCGCGGTCGACCACGGTCTTCTCCCCCTTCTTTTTCGAGGGGATCTCGACCGGGACGATCTCCTCCGCGAAGAGCCCCTTCTCGGCCGCCTCGCGGGCGCGGCGGTAGCTCTCCAGGGCGTAGGCGTCCTGGGCCTCGCGGCTGAACGTGTACTCCGCGGCGCAGGCTTCGGCGCAGCTCCCCATGTGCTTGTCGCCGTAGGGATCCCAGAGCCCGTCGTGGATCATGGAATCGACGAGCTTGCCGTGGCCGAGGCGCAGGCCGTCCCGGGCGCCGGGCATCAGGTAGGGGGCCTGGCTCATGCTCTCCATGCCGCCCGCGGCCACCAGCTTGAAGTCGCCGGCCCGCAGGTCGTTGGCGGCGATCATCACCGTCCGCATGCCGGAGCCGCAGACCTTGTTCAGGGTGATCGCGCCGGTGCCGACCGGGCATCCGGCGCCCAGGGCCGCCTGGCGGGCCGGGGCCTGTCCCTGCCCGGCCGTGAGCACGCAGCCCATGTTGACCTGTTCGATCTCCTCCGGGGTCACCCCGGCCCGCTCGATGGCGGCTTTCAAAGCGCGGGCCCCCAGGGCATGGGCCGGCAGGCCGGCCAGCGCCCCCTGGAACACCCCGATGGGTGTGCGCACCGCGCTCAAGATTACGACGTCATCCATGACATCTCCCGTGGAACCATTCTCGCTGAAATAGCTGACCGTTCGCACGGCCGGCGAAAGGGAACCCGATGCTAGCACAAGAGGGGACCTCACCCCGTCCCCCCCCCGCTGGGAGCGCCGGCATCCCTGCCGGCTTCCCCTTGCCGCCCCTACAGGAAGACCGCAGCTCCGGAATATTTCCTGTAATGGTCCTGTAAGGCACGCTCTTCTACCTTCCTCCCTCACAACCCGAACCTCAAGCTTCTTGAGGCAGGGTCGTCCGACCTGTGCAGTTCTGAGCGGCGATTCCTCGTGGATCGTCACCTTTTAGTACCGGCTCTGCCGGACATGGCCGCGCTGTGGCCGCGAGGCCGCAAGGAGGAGTATCGATGACCAGGTCTTTCCGTCTTCGTCCGGGGATCGGCGCGCTGTTCTTAGCCGCCGCGTTCCTGGCCACGATCCCGGGGATGGCCGAGGCGCAGTGCGCCCGGACCATCACCGCGGACGTGGTGGCTCTCGACCAGGTGTTCTTCTGGAATCGCCTGGGAGCCGTCCAGCCGCAAGGCATGATCTACGCGCTGAGGAGCGACGTTGTCTCCTCGAGCAGCAGCACGACCGCGCTGACGGCTGGCAACGTGCAATTGCGTCCGGGCAAAAGGCCGCGCCCGCTCGTGCTTCGCATGAACGTGGGCGACTGCCTGACGATCAATTTCCAGAACCTGCTCGCTTCCACCCGCAGGGACGACGAGCAGCCTGCCACCCGCAACGCCTCGATGCACGTGATGGGTCTCAACTGGCAGACCTCCCACACGGACGACGGGTCGTACGTGGGGCAGAACCCGTCCTCGGGCATCGTCGCGCCCGGCGGCACGGCCGTCTACAAGCTCTACGCCGAGCGCGAGGGCGAGCACCTGATCTTCAGCACCGGGGCTACGAACGGCGGTGAGGGCAATGGCGGGAGCTTGAACTCCGGCCTCTTCGGCGCCGTGGTGGTCGAGCCGGCCGGCTCCGTGTGGTACCGGAGCCAGGTCACGCAGGCGGACATGGCCGCCGCCACCAGCGGGACCACGGCCACGACCGGCCACCCGATCATCAATTTCAATGCGACCTTCGGGTCTGGCAAGCCGATCCTGAAGATCCTCGATGCCGGCAACAACATCGTCTACAGCGACCTGACGGCCGTCATCGCCGGCACCGGCGCCAACGGCCGGCTCCCGGCCGGCACCTATCCGGTCAATGTGACCAATCCGGACCGTGAGCAGCCGTTCCGCGAGTTCGTCACCATCTATCACGACGAGATCGGGGCCGTGCAGGCGTTCCCCGAGTTCGAGAACAACGTCCTTTCGTTCACGCTGCACAGTGGCCGCGACGGCTTCGCCATCAACTATGGCGCGGCCGGCATCGGCGCCGAGGTGCTCGCCAACCGGCTGAAGGTCGGTCCGATGCACAACTGCACCGAGTGCAAGTACGAGGAGTTCTTCCTCACCTCGTGGGTCGTCGGCGACCCGGCCATGGTGGTGGACACGCCGGCCAACGCGCCGTGCCTGAACACCACCGCGAGCCCGAACAACGCGCGCAGTGAAGCGGGCTTCCAGACCAAGGTCAACGCGCTGCACTCCTCGTGGTCCACCACGCCCCCGTGCACGCCGACCCAGGGTCCCAAGGCCACCAAGGCCTACTTCCCGGACGATCCTTCGAACGTCTACCACAGCTACATGGGGGACCACACCAAGTTCCGGGTCCTCCACGCGGGCTCGAAAGAGCACCACATCCATCACCTTCACGCCCACCAGTGGCTCTACCAGCCGGACAACGACAATTCGAGCTATCTGGACAGCCAGGCCCTGGGACCGGGCTCGGGCTTCACCGCCGAGATCGCCAAGGGCGGCAGCGGCAACCAGAACTTCACCCCCGGCGACTCGATCTTCCACTGCCATTTCTATCCGCACTTCGCCCAGGGCATGTGGTCCCTCTGGCGCGTCAACGACGTGTTCCAGGCGGGTACGGTGATGGCCTCGGACGGCCAGGTGGCCTTGAACACCCGCGCCTATCCGGACGGTGAGATTGCCCGCGGCACGCCGATCCCGGCCGTGCTGCCTCTGCCGGGCAAGCCGATGGCGCCCATGCCGGGCGCGGCGGTCACCATCTCGGCGGGCCAGGCGGTCGTCACCGGCAGCGGCAACCCCGGGTACCCCTTCTTCGTGCCCGCCAAGGCCGGACACCGTCCGCCCAAGCCGCCGCTCGACACGATCGACGACGGTGGGCTTCCGCGCCACATCATCACCGCCGGCACCTTCGTCGAGGCGCACACCCGTCTCGACTTCCACAAGGAGCTGACCGCGGTCACCGCCCAGGCGATCCCCGAGACCGGCACCGCGGTGGAGCAGGCGGCGATGACGTTCCACGCCACCCGCAACCACTCGACCTGCCTGCCGGACGGCACCTGCGGCGTCACCTTCACCGCCAACGGCCGGCCCGGCGTCGCCGGCGCGCCGATGGCCGACCCCTGCATCGATGCGAGCGGCACTCCGGTCGGCAGCGCCCGGCTCTACAAGATCGCGGACATTCAGGACGACGTGAAGATCAATAAGCGGGGCTGGCACTTCTCCCAGCAGCGCTTCATCTCCCTGTGGGAGGACGTCGACGACTTCCTGGGCCTGAACGGGATCAGCCCGAAGAAGGCTCCGGAGCCGCTGTTCTTCCGCGCCAACAGCAACGACTGCATCACCGTCCATCTCACCAACCTCGTGCCCAAGGAGTACCAGCTCGACGACTACCAGGTGCGCACGCCCACGGACATCCTGGGCCAGCACATCCACCTCGTGAAGTTCGACGTGCTCGCTTCCGACGGCGCGGCCAACGGCTGGAACTACGAGGACGGCAGCTTCTCCCCCGGCGAGGTCCGCGAGCGGATCGACGCCATCCGGCTTCAGAACGGCTGCACGTCGACCGATACCCGGAACGGCACCTTCGCCTGCCCCACGGCCCGTCCGCACCCCAAGTTCGGCACCGGCCCCACGGGTGAGTTCACCGGCGCGCAGACGACCGTCCAGCGCTGGTACGCCGATCCGGTCCGCAACAATGCAGGCGTGGACCGCACGCTGCGCACGGTCTTCACCCACGACCACTACGGTCCTTCGACCCACCAGCAGGTCGGTCTCTACGCCGGCCTCGTGATCGAGCCCACGGGCTCCACCTGGTACCACAATGAGACGGGCGTTCAGCTCGGCACCAACACCGGACCTTCCGGCGACGGCGGCCCGACCTCCTGGCAGGCCGTGATCGATCCGCCCAACGAGCCGGACTACCGCGAGTTCCTGCTGGCGTTCTCGGACTTCCAGCTCGCCTACCCGCGGGAGACGACCACCTATCCGAGCCCGACGACGGCGATCAACCCGCCGAACAAGGACGAGAACGGCCTGCCCGATCTCCTCGTCCGCGCGCCGGACTGCCCGGGCGGCGTTCCGCTGCCCTGCCCCGAGCTGCTCTCGGCCGCCGAGCCCGGCACCATGTCCGTCAACTATCGGAACGAGCCGCTCGCGCTGCGGCTCAGAAATCCCACGACCAACAGCCAGGCTTCGGGCCAGGCGGGCGATCCGTCGTTCGCCTTCGCGAACCTCGCCCGGGCCGATACGATGTTCAACCTCCAGCCCACTTGGTACACCCCGCTGAACCAGGGCCTGGCGGCCCGGGACCCGTGGACCCCGATGCTCCGGGCGTACGAAAACGACCGGGTGCAGATCCGCATCCTCGTCGGTGGCCAGGAAGAAGGCCACAACTTCAACGTCCACGGCATCAAGTGGCTGCAGGAGCCCTCGAACCCCAACTCGGGCTACCGCAACAGCCAGATGATGGGCATCTCGGAGCACTTCGAGTTCATCGTCCCGCAGCTCGTCAAGAAGCCGTCGCTCAACTCCGTCGACCGTCTGTGGTCGGCCGGCTCCTCCTCCGACGACCTGTGGAACGGCCTCTGGGGCGTCTTCCGGGCCTACACCAACGTCCGCCAGGACCTGAAAGCCCTGCCGGACAACCCGAACGGCTCGCACCCGATCGATCCGTCGGTCAGCGGCACGTTCGACTTCTCGTGCCCCAAGGACGCTCCGGTGCGCGCGTTCTCGGTGACGGCCGTCACCGCGCAGCAGGTGCTGCCCAGTGGCCGGCTCGTCTACAACTCCCGGACCGATGGCAGCTTTGGGCCGATGTTCGACCCGACGGCCATTCTCTACATGCACACCGCGGACGTCGTGCTGAACGCCTCCGGTGTTCCGGTTGGCCTGCAGCCGGGAACCCCGATCGAGCCCCTGGTCATCCGGGCCGCTTCGGGCGACTGCGTCAAGGTCACCCTGTTCAACAAGCTCCCTGGCGACTCGACCGTGAACGGCCTGCTCGACCTCGACGGGTACAACACGATGCCGATGATCGTCGACAACTTCAACATCAACGACGTCAAGGTTTCGAACGCTGTGGGCCTCCACCCGCAGATGCTCTACTACGACGTCTCCCGCTACGACGGCCTGAACGTCGGTGCCAACCTGACCCAGACGATCTATCCGGGCCAGCAGACCACCTACTACTGGTACGCCGGTGACGTGAAGGTCAACGCCGACGGCAGCGTCACCACGACGCCGATCGAGTTCGGCGCCAGCAACCTGATCTCCTCCGACCGCCTCGAGCACGCGAGCAAGGGCGCCTTCGGAGCGCTGGTCATCGAGCCCATCAATGCGACCTGGACGCCCGACGCCACCCGGCGCACGGCCGCCACGGTCACCACGGCGGGAGGCAGCTTCCGCGAGTTCATCACCATGTTCCAGAACGACGTGAACATGCGGACGGACGTAGAGCTGCCGGTCCTCTGCCCGGGCAACTCCTCGAGCTCCGTGGCGGGCCACGGCTCTCCGGTGGAGAATATCCACTGCGAAGAGGACGCCGAGGACTCGGGTCAGAAAGCCATCAACTACCGGACCGAGCCTCTGTGGAAGCGCATGCGGCACGCGCCTGGTACGGCCTTGACCAGCGAGTACGAGGACGGCACGCCGTTCCTCGGCACGCCGACCGGTGACTTGACCAACTGGTCCGACGTCGTCCACAACTCCAAGGTGGGCGGTGTCGATCCGCAGACCCCCGTGTTCACCGCGACCCGGGGCCAGGCGGTCCGCTTCCGCGTCCTCGAGGCGGGCGGCCACTCGCGCAACGTGGTGTTCGCCCTGCACGGCCACACGTGGGACGTGCAGCCGTACACCAACAACTCGACCGTGCTCGGCTTCAACCCCCTGTCCCTCACAGTGGGCTCGCGGTTCGGCCACGGTCCGACCAACCACTTCGACGCTCTCCTGCGCAACGGCGCCGGTGGGAAGTTCTCGATCGCGGGCGATTACCTCTTCCGCGACCAGGCGGCCTTCGGCTTCGACGGTGGTCTCTGGGGCATCCTCCGCGTGCTGCCGTAAAAACGGCAACACTCTGAGCTGACCCGAAGCCCGGGTGGCGGTTTCGACCGCTGCCCGGGTTTTT
>DATEIO010000479.1:0-2958 GCA_035278895.1 Thermoanaerobaculia bacterium
GACCGCGCGGCCCTGGCCCGCCGGGCCGCGGAGGCCGCTCCGGAGACCGAAGGGGCCACGGCGGCGCCCCGCACCCCGGTCGAGGAGCTGCTGGCCGGCCTCTGGGCCGGGCTCCTGGGCCGCGAGAGCGTGGGAATCCACGACTCGTTCTTCGACCTGGGCGGCCACTCGCTCCTCGCCACCCGGCTGGTGGCCCGGGTGCGGGAGCGGCTGGGGGTCGAGATCGAGCTGCGCACCCTGTTCGAGGCGCCCACCGTGGCCGCCCTGGCCGCGCGGCTCGACGGGGCGCGCCGCGCCGGAGAGGCGCCGCCGCTCGTTCCGCGCGGTCCGGAGGACGATCCCCCGCCCCTCTCCTTCGCCCAGGAGCGCCTCTGGTTCCTCGACCGCCTGGAGCCCGGCTCGGCCGCATACAACGTGCCGCTGGTTCTGGAGCTTGAAGGCCCGCTGGCGCCGGAGGCCCTGGCCGGTGCCCTGAGCGAGGTCGCGCGCCGGCACGAGGCCCTGCGCACGGTGTTCGCGGCCGGGGAGGGCTCGCCGGTCCAGAGAATCCTCCCGCCGGAGGGCGTGCCGCTCCCGGCCGCGGACCTCTCGGCCCTTCCCCTGGAGGCGCGGAACGCGGAAGCCTCCCGCCTCGCCGCGGCCGAGGCGGGCCGGCTGTTCGACCTCGAAGCAGGCCCGCTCGTCCGCGCGCTCCTCGCGCGCCTCGCCGAGGAGGAGCACCGCCTCCACCTGACCGCCCACCACGCGGTGCTGGACGGCGGCTCCGTGGAGGTCCTCGTCCGCGAGCTCGCGGCGCTCGTGCCCGCGGCCCTGGACGGACGGCCCTCGCCGCTCGCCTCGCTGCCGGTCCAGTACGCCGACTTCGCGGTCTGGCAGCGGCGGTGGCTCGCGGGCGAGGCCCTGGAGAGCCGCCTCGCGGCCTGGCGCGAGCGCCTGGCCGGAGCGCCCGACGTCCTGGAGCTGTCCACGGACCGCCCCCGGCCCGCCGTGGCCTCCTCCGGCGGGGCCGTGGAGGTCTTCCACGTGGAGCCTGCCCGGGCCGCGGCCCTGCGCGAGCTGGCCCGGCGCTCGGGCTCTTCCCTGTTCATGACGCTCCTGGCCGCGTTCGCCGCCCTCCTTCACCGCGCGGGCGGCCAGGAGGACCTGGTGGTGGGCTTCCCCGTGGCCAACCGCGACCGCGTGGAGATCGAGGGGCTCGCCGGCCTGTTCGTGAACACCCTCCCCCTGCGCGCCGATCTGTCGGGAGAGCCCACGTTCCTGGAGCTGCTGGCCCGGGTGCGGCGCGAGGCCGTGGCCGCCCACGCGCTGCGCGATCTCCCGTTCGAGAAGCTGGTCGAGGAGCTCGCCCCGCAGCGGGACCTGTCGCGCACGCCGCTGTTCCAGGCCTTCTTCCTGCTGCAGAACGACCCCGGCCTGCCCGACGAGCTGGCGCCGGGCCTGCGCCTGCGCGTGACCGAGGCCCCGCTCGCGAACGCCAAGCTCGACCTGAAGCTGGGCTTCGCCGAGTCTCCCGAAGGGCTTGCCGGCGGCCTCGAATACCGAACCGACCTGTTCGAGGCCACGACCGTGCAGCGCCTGGCCGGGCACCTCCGGAACCTGCTCGACGGCCTCGACGTCCCGGAGACCCGGATCTCCGACCTGCCCCTGTTCTCGGCCGAGGAGCGTGAGCAGCTCCTGGCCGGCTGGAGCGCCCCGGCCGAACCCGCGGAGCCGGCCCTGATCCTCGCGCGGTTCGCGACGTGGGTGGAGCGCACGCCGGAGGCCTTGGCGGTGGTGGGCGAGGACGAGGCGCTCACCTACCGGGAGCTCGACGCGCGCGCCAACGCCCTGGCCTGGCGCCTGCGGGAGCAGGGGGTGGGCCCCGAAACGGCCGTGGCGGTCTCCCTGGAGCGCTCGGCGGCCCTCCTCGTGGCGCTCCTGGGCGTGATCAAGGCGGGCGGCGCCTGGGTGCCGCTCGACCCCGATCTCCCGGCCGCCCGCCGGGCGGAGCTCCTGGAGGACTGCGGGGCCGTGGCCACGATCTCCGAGCCCCCTTCGGGGAGCGGCGCCTCCGAGCCCCCTCCGGGGCCGGCCCAAGGGGGTCATGGTGGAGCACCGCCAGCTCGCGGCCTACGCGGACGGGCTCCTTTCCCGCGCGGGGCTTCCCGACGGCGCCCGCTACGCCACGGTGAGCACCTTCGCCGCAGACCTGGGCCACACCGTGGTCTTCGCCTCGCTCGCCACCGGGGGCACGCTCTACGTCCCCGCCCGGGAGCGGCTGACCGATCCCGGCCGTCTCGCCGCCTTCCTGGAGCGCCACCCGGTGGACGTCCTGAAGATCGTGCCCTCGCACCTTTCGGCCCTGCTCTCCGCGGACCGCCCCGAGAGGGTGCTCCCGCGCCGGCTCCTGGTGCTGGGGGGCGAGGCCGCGGCCTGGCCACTGCTCTTCCGGGTGCACGAGCTCGCGCCCGACTGCCGGGTGCTCAACCACTACGGCCCCACCGAGACGACCGTGGGGGTGCTCACCTTCCCCACCTGGGAAGAGGACGGGCGGCGGGCCGCCACGGTCCCCCTGGGCCGCCCCCTGCCGGGTGTGCGGGCCGTGCTCGTGGACTCGCGGCTGCGGCTCGCGCCCCCGGGAGCTCCGGGCGAGCTGCTGATCGGCGGGCCGCAGGTGAGCCGCGGCTACCTGGGCCGGCCCGGCCTCACGGCCGAGCGCTTCCTCCCCGATCCCTTCGGCGCCGCGGGCGAGCGCCTCTACCGCACCGGCGACCGGGTGCGGGCCCTCCCCGGCAGGAGCCTGGAGTTCCTCGGGCGCATCGACCAGCAGGTGAAGATCCGCGGGATCCGCGTCGAGCCCGGAGAGATCGAGGCGGCGCTCGCGGCCTGCCCGGAGGTGCGCGAAGCCGTGGCGGCGGCGCGGCCTTCCGCGAGCGGAGAGCCGCGCTTGGTGGCCTGGGTGGTCCCGGCGGACGGAGC
>DATEIO010000480.1:0-2828 GCA_035278895.1 Thermoanaerobaculia bacterium
CTCGAGCGGGATGTTGCCCGTGAGCTGGTTCCGGGACAGGTCCAGGAAGAGAAGCTCCTGGAGGTTGCCGAGCTCGGCCGGAATCTTTCCGGAAAGCTGGTTGTCCCCCAGGATCATCTGCTGGAGCAGCAGGAGGCTCCCGAATTCGCGAGGAATCGCCCCGGTGAGCTGGTTTCCTTCCAGGGAGAGCGACAGGAGGTCGGGGATTCCGCCCAGCGCAGCCGGGATTGTCCCCGTCAGCTCGTTCGCGGAAAGGTCCAGGTAGAGCAGAGCGCGAAGCTGGCCGAGCTGGGTGGGGAGGCTCCCGGAAAGGTCGTTGCGGGACAGGTCGAGCACCTGAAGGCGCGTGAGCTTGGCCAGTTCCGGCGGGATGGCGCCGGTGAGGCGGTTCGAGGCGAGATCGAGGTTTTCGAGGTTCGTCAGACTGCCCAGCTCTTTGGGGATCGCCCCGGTGAACCGGTTCAATCCCAGCCTGAGGCTCCGGAGGTTGGCCAGCTTTCCGAGATCCTTGGGCAGGGCGCCGGTCAAGCCGTTGCCCGCCGCTTCGAGCGTGCGCAGGCCGGGGAGATTGCCCACGGCGGCCGGCAGGCTCCCGGAGAGGCCATTGTCCGAGAGGTAGATCTCGAGGACCGTGGTGCGGGTCGCGTTGCAGACGACGCCGAACCAGGAGCATTCGGTGCCGGCCTGGCCAAGCCACCCCGTCCGGTTCGTCCACTTGGCGCCGCCGGTCGAGTTGTAGAGGGCGGTCAGCGCCGAGCGCTCGGACGCGGGCACGGCGGCGCGTCCCAGGGCCGGGACGGCCAGGGCGAGGAGCAGCAAAAGGACAGAGATCCGGCGAAGCTCGTGCAGCACGCGTCCCTCACGAATCGGAGTTATAAGCGTGAAGATAGCCGAAATTCGATACGCTTCAAAATACGCCTCGAAATCCGCCGTTTGGCGAATGGCTCCTCGCCACCCCGGGACGTACTCTGACCGTGCAGGAGGCTCATCCATGTCAGACCCGACGACATCGCACGGTGACTGCTACGAAATCCGCCTCCAGTGTTGTCTCGATGAGCACTGGGCGAGCTGGTTTGGAAATATGACCTTGACGGCCGATCCCTGCGGCCAGACCGTCCTCTTCGGCCGTCTCCCCGACCAGTCCGCCCTCCAGGGCGTGCTGCGGAAGATCCAGGAACTGGGATTGACGCTGATCTCGGTCCAGCGGTGCGGGGAGAAGTGATCCCCCGGGCTACCCCTCTTGCTGCGAAACCCCCTGGTTTTCGATAACGTTGTGCCTCCCCGGGACCGGGGACGGAGGGGAGGCCAGGACGCATGAAGCGCATCGCCGTGTTGACCAGCGGGGGAGACGCCCCGGGCATGAACGCCGCCATCCGGGCCGTGGTGCGCGCCGGGGTCGCCGAGGGATGGGAGGTCTTCGGGATCCGGCGCGGCTTCACGGGGCTGATCTCCGGAAACTTCGTGAGCCTGGAGGCGCGGGACGTGGGGGGCATCCTCCAGCAGGCGGGAACGATGCTCGGCAGCGCCCGCTGCCCGGAGTTCAAGACCGAGGAAGGGCGGCTGAACGCCCTGCGCCAGCTCGGCCAGAACAAGATCGACTCCCTGGTCGTCATCGGCGGCAACGGCTCCCAGTCCGGAGCCCAGGTCCTCTCCCAACTGGGTTTCCCCGTGGTGGGGGTCGCCTCCACGATCGACAACGACCTCTACGGCTCGGAGATCACGATCGGGGTGGACACGGCGCTGAACATCGCGCTCGAAGCGATCGACCGCCTGAAGGTGACGGCCTCCTCCCACCAGCGGGCCTTCCTGATCGAGGTGATGGGGCGCGACTGCGGCTATCTGGCGTTGACCGCCGCGCTGGCGGGGGGTGCCGAGGCCGTGGTGATCCCCGAGATGGAGATCGATCCGGACACGCTGGCCGCCGAGATCCGGAGCGCCTACCAGCGCGGCAAGCCGCACGCCCTCGTCGTGGTGGCCGAGGGGGCCCGCTACAACGCCGAGCGCTTGGTGCAGCACTTCAAGGAGCATCGCGAGCGCCTGGGCTTCGAGATCCGCGCGACCACCCTGGGGCACACGCAGCGGGGCGGAACGCCCGGCGCTTTCGACCGCCTCCTCGCCACCCGTTTCGGAGCCGCGGCCGTCAAAACCCTCGCCATGGGCGAGAGCGGCGTGCTCGTGGGGCTGCTCAAAGGTGAGCTCGCCACTACGCCGCTCGACGAGGTGGTGGCGAACAAGAAGCCGATCGATCTCAGCTTGATGGAGCTGGCGAAGACGCTCGCTCGGTAGGGTGCGCTGTGCGCACGTTTTCGTGTTCCACCGCCCGAACAACACGTGCGCACAGCGCACCCTACGGGGGTGGTGCCTCCGGCTTCTTCTCCTTCTCCGCCTTTTTCTTCTTCCCGAAGAAGTAATCAAACGCGTCGACCTTCTTCTCCTCCGGCTTCTTCTCCGTGGCCGGTTTGGGCTCAGCCTTCTCCGCCGGCTTGCCCTCCTTCTTTCCGCCGAAGAAATGCTGGAAGGCATCCGGCGCAGGCTTGGGCTCGGCGTTGGCCGGCGCAGGCTCCGCGGCCTTCGGCTCGGGCTTGGGCTCGTCCTTCTTGCCGAAGAAGTGCTGGAAGGCGTCCGGCTCCGCGGGCTGGGCTTCGGGCTTCGGCGCGGGCTCTAAGGGCTCGGCGGCCGCGGCGGGCACGGATTGCGTCTCGGCCACCGGCGGCGCGGGGGGGACGGGCGCCGGGATCTCCGGCTCCGGCACGGCGGCCGGCTCGGGCTCGGCCACCTGGACTTCGAGGCTCACCGGAGGAGCCGGCTCTTCCCGGGCGAGGCTCGGA
>DATEIO010000481.1:0-4465 GCA_035278895.1 Thermoanaerobaculia bacterium
TTCCCAGAAGTTCCTGAAGCGGGACTCCCGGCAGTTCCCCCGGGAGGCCGCGCGCCCGGCCGCCCCGCTGCCCAACGTGGAGCAGCGGCTGGCCGACGTGGACGCCAAGATCGACCAGTTGAAGGAGCTCGCCAAGAAGGAACCGGCCACGGCCAAGACCCGGCAGTGGCACATCGGCATCCTCGAAAAGCAGCGGGAGCTCCTCCTCGAATGCCAGAAGCGGGACCAGATGGTGGTCGCGCAGCTCGGCGCCTTCTCGGACGTGTTCGAGGTCATCCTCGGCCGGGTGAGCGCCTCGCAGTTCAGCGCCACCGAGGTCGCGAGCTATATGGGCTCCGTTGTGGAGCAGATCGTGGAGACCGAGCGCTTTGTCGAATCGCTGCGGCCGGCCATGAACGAGCTGATGGGCGGGATGACGCCCGTATAGTGCGATGAAATGGGGCGATGAAATGTTCCACCGGACAACCGACATCGTTTCTTGACAGGGGATAGGTCCCCTGTTTGAATGATTCCCCAGGACAACAAAGGAGACTCCAGCCATGAAACTCACCCCTCTCGGTAAGGGGGTCATCGTCGTGGCGCTGCTCGTCGCGGCGTTCTTCAGCGTGCGCAAGTTCGCTCCCGGCCTGCTGGACAAGATCGTTCCGGCCGCCAAGGAGCGCGATTCCGTCGTACCGGAGAAGGCCAATCTTCCGGATGCCCCGGGCGCCACGGCGGCTCCCGCCTCCAACCAGAACGTGTCCATGCCGGGCGAGCAGCCGGGCTGCTCGGACAAGCCGGAGGTCCGCCTCTATCACTGGGCGTGGAACGCCCACATGGGCGCCATGTTCGCCAACGGCGGCAAGCAGTCGACCGAAGGCAGCCTCATGTGCGAGAACGGGGTGAACCTGAAGTTCATCCGCCAGGACGACGTCGGCAAGATGCAGGAGGGCCTGATCGCCTTCGCGAGCGCCTTGAAGAACGGCGACCGCAATCCGTCCGAGGGCGTCCACTTCGTCACCATCATGGGTGACGGCGGCGCCGCGTTCCTCAAAGGCCTGAACGACACCCTGGACCGCCTGGGCCCCGAGTACCGGGCCAAGGTGGTGGGCTCGGCCGGCTACTCCCGCGGCGAGGACAAGTTCATGGGCCTCCCCGAGTGGAAGCAGAACCCCGCCTCCTCCAAGGGCGGCCTGGTGGCCGGCGTGCTGCGCGACGGCGACTGGAACATCGCCATGAAGTGGCTGGGTGACAACGGCCTGTGCAACAACCCGGACGAGCGGACCTGGGACCCGAACTGCATGAACTGGGTCGCGGCCTCGGACTACATCGACGCCTCCGAGAAGTACATCGCCGGGTACTGCGAAGACCGGCCGATCGTCGAGAACGGCCGGCGCACGGGCGAGCGGAAGAAGGTCTGCGTCAACGGTGTCGTGACCTGGACCCCGGGCGACGTGATCGTGGCCGAGAAGAAGGGCGGCCTGGTCTCCATCGTGTCGACCAAGGAGTACGCCTCGCAGATGCCGAACGTCATCATCGGCATTGACAAGTGGATGAAGGACAACCGCGGCACGGTCGAGGGCATGCTCCAGGCGATCTTCGCGGGGAGCGACGCCGTCAAGTCGAACCAGCAGGCCTTCCGCAAGGCCGCCCAGATCAGCGCCGAGGTCTACAACGAGTCCGGCGCTGACGCCGACTACTGGGAGAAGTACTTCGACGTGGTCAACGAGCGCGATAAGCAGGGCCTCCGGGTGGAGCTGGGCGGCTCGTCCGTCAACAACCTGGCGGACAACATGGTCCTCTTCGGGCTCACCCCGGGCTCGGCCAACCTGTTCGGCGCCACCTATACGGTGTTCGGCGACATCGTGAAGCAGCAGTACCCGGACCTGATGCCTTCCTACTACTCGGTCAACGACATCCTGGACACCTCCTACGTCCAGGCTCTGGCTTCCCGGGCGCCCCAGGGGAGTACCCAGGTCGCGGAGGCGGAGGCGCCGACCTTCTCGCCCTCGGCGCCGGTCCGGAACGTGGTCAGCCGCCGCGCCTGGAACATCAACTTCGAGACCGGCAGCGCCAACTTCACCCCGGCGGCCGAGCGGGAGATGCAGCAGCTCCTGCGCGACCTCCTCGTGGCCTCGTCCGCGGCCGTCGAGATCCACGGCCACACGGACAACGTGGGCAACCCGCAGGCCAACATGAACCTCTCGGAAGCCCGCGCCTTCGCGGTCAAGCAGTGGCTCGAGCAGCAGAGCCCGGGCAACTTCCCGGAGGGCCGCCTCCGCGTCTTCGCCCACGGCCAGCAGAACCCGGTGGCCCCCAACGCCACCGACGACGGCCGCGCCCGCAACCGGCGGGTGGAGATCGTGATCGGTACGACCGGCGGGTAGGCGTTTCTCGACCCATCATGCCGTAAGGGCGGGGCTTGTCCCCGCCCTTTTCGTTTTTATCCCTCCCGTCTGTTGCGTTTCGCACACCTCCGTCGCCTAACCCCCTCGAACGCAGTTGGAGCAGGGGAGCCGCAGATGCCTTTACAGAGTCAAAACCTCGTCATGGCGGGACTGGGCGTCCAGAAGGACGCCCCTCCCAATCCGGAGCAGCCGCCGCTGCGCGATGGCATCCACCTGCGCTGGGCCTTCCGGCGCGAGCTGGGATTCCCCTGGCACGGCTTCTACCTCTACCGCCGCCGCCACATCTCCGGCGATCCCCTCTGCCTGAGCAACGTCCTGCGCCAGGTCCGGCCGGGCCGGTGGCCAGGCAGCGAGATGACCACGCCCCTCGGACGGATCGGCAGCGATCAGATCCTGGAGCTGACCGACGCCTTCCCGGCTCCGGGCGCGGTGGAATTCGACCTCGACCGCAGGAGCTTCGTCCGCTTCACCCTCCCTGCGACCGAGCCGGCCCGCTGGGTGCGGGCGACGATCGGCTTCCGCAAGGACGCCGAGATCCGGGTCACGATCTTCTTCGGCGAGGTGCCGGTCGGCCAGGCCCTGGTCAAAGGGCGCGCCGGAGACGTCGTGGCGCAGGTCCTGGAGTCCGACGCCATCTCGTCCGTCGAGATCGGCCCCGGTCCGGCGGCGCTGGTCGACCTGTGCAACGTGCCCGTGTCCCAGGACGCGGCGCGGGGCTGGGAGCTCCTGGCGGACTTCACCTACCCGATGAGCCTGCCGGTCTCCCACCCGGCGTATCCAGCCAACCCGGGGCCGGAGAACGAGGCCGCCGCGCAGGCCCTGGGTCTGGGGAGGGTCTTCTACGGACCGCAAGCGCCCTGGGCCGGCTCCTTCCCCGAGCTTCACAAGCGCCTCGTGCTCCTGGTGGGAGGAGGCCCCGCGGGACCGGCCATGGTGGACCGGACGATCGCGGAGCCCGGCGCCCTCGTTCCGCCCGCCCCGGCCGCCCAGCCGGTGGCAATGCCCGCGCAGAGGCCGCTCGACCTGATCCTCCTGGGCTCGCTCCACGCCGCCTTCGCCCAGCTCGCCGGCCTCTACTGGCTCGACCGCACGGCCGACCCGGCCCTCGCCTACGACTACCTGATCGTGGCCGACCACCTGGGCGGGAGCTCGCGGAACCCGAAGAGGCTGCTCGACCTGCTCGCCGCCTCCGGGTTCGCCCAGGTGGACGGCTTCATCGTGTTCAACCAGCGGAGGGCGCCGGCCCCGGCCTTGGCCGCTCCCACGGGCCTCCGGGCCTTCGCCCTTCCCGGAGGGACCTTCCGCCGGCGCAACGGCGACATGGCCGACGCCACCAACAATGCCGGGCTGCGCTGGAATCTCGCGAGGACCGACGCGGGGCTCCTGCTGCCCCGCCGCCCTGTGCTCTACCACCTCTGGCGCGCGGGCCTGGGAAACGGAGCGGCGCCCACGCCCCCGGGGCCGTTCACCCTGCTCACCAAGGGGCGCCCGCTGCTGGTGACGGAGCCCAACTTGCCGCCCGGCGTTCACCCCGAGCGCCCGCCGGACTGGCCGCCGGACCCCCTTTATGCCGTTGACCGCGGGCTGGCGGACGGCTGGTACGGCTACCAGGTCAACGGCATCGACCTGTTCGGGCGGCATACCCCGAACAGCGCGGCGGCCTCGTGGCACCAGTGGGCGCCGGTCCCCGATCCACGGCCGTGGTACTACCAGGAGCCACCGTCGGACGCCGCGATCCACCCGTCCGCGGTCCGCCTGCTCGACAAGATCCCGCCGCCGGCCCCGTCCGTCGAGGCGTTCGCGCTCGACCCCGCCGATCCCACGGTGCTCAAGGACGCGGCCTGGGAAGCCTGGCGCGCGTCCTTGAGCCCGGCCGAGCGGGAGACCGTGATCGGCCTGCGGGTGCGCTGGCACTGGACCGAAGCTCACCAGCTCCAGGCGCCGGACACCCGCGAGTTCCGGATCTACTTCCACCCCGGGACCAACCCGCCCGCACAGCACGACCTCGCGCGGAGCTGGCAGGACCGCCTCTACGTGGTTGGCTACGGCCAGAACGTCCAGGAGACGGTGGATGCGGA
>DATEIO010000482.1:0-5644 GCA_035278895.1 Thermoanaerobaculia bacterium
GGCCACGAGGCGCTGGCCGCTCTGGAGCGGGAGGCCTTTGACGTCGTCCTGATGGACGCCGAGATGCCGGGCATGGACGGCTTTCAGGCGACCGCTGCGATCCGCGCCCGGGAGGCCTCGACGGGCGCTCACGTCCCGATCGTCGCGATGACCGCCCATGCCTCGCCGGGGGACCGCGAGCGCTGTCTCGCGGCGGGGATGGACGACTACGTGGCCAAGCCGATCCGTCCCGTGGATCTGATCGAGCGGGTCGCAAGCTGGGCCGCGCCGCGGGAGGAGCCGCAGCCGGCCCGCGCCCGGCCGGAGTCTCTCGCAACGGCCGGCGGCGCCGACCCGGTCAAGCACAAGGAGCTGGCCGGCCTTTTCGTGATCGACGCGGCGCGGATCGCGATCGAGATCCGGGACGCCATCGCGCGCAGGGACGGCGGCGCGCTCGAACGCGCGGCGCACCGCCTGCGGGGCACCGCCGGCTACTTCGCGGCCCAGCACACCTTCGAGCTGGCGCGCCGGCTCGAGGCGCTCGGCAAGGCCGGCGACTTCTCGGCCGACACCGAGCGGACCTGCCAGGAGCTGAGCGAAGAGCTGGCCCGCCTCGAGCGGATCCTGGCCGCGGACCAGGAAGAGGGCTCGTGAGTCGGTGATGACACCCTCGAACCGGCAAATCCGGCCCGCACGCCTGGAAGACGTCGCGCCTTTGATCGAGCTGGCGCGCCGCTCCTGGCTGAGCGCCTTCGCGCAGACCGCTCCGTTCCCGCTGATCGCGTGGTGGGTCCGCGCCGACCGGACGACGGCCTGGTACGAGCAGTATTGGCCGGAGATGCTCGTGCTGGAGGAGGACGGCATCCTCGCCGGGGTCGTACAGCCGATGGGCTCGGAGATCAACGGGCTCTGGGTGCATCCCGGCCGGCAACGCACGGGCGCGGGCACGCTTCTTTTGGACGCAGGCGAGGAGGTCATCCGCCGCGCGGGCCATCGCACGGCCTGGCTCACGTGCTCCGGCTTCAACGTCACCGCCCTGGCTTTCTACCGGAGCCGCGGCTACGTCGAGACCCGGAGGGACCGGGAGCTTCATCCCTCGGGCGTCGAGGTGGAGAATTTGCGGATGGAGCGCGACCTCTAAGAGGCGAAGGCGAACGGTGTGAGGAGCTATCCCGTATCGCGGAACCGGTCCCTGCTCTCATTCTCGAATTGCACGAGAGCCGTTGCGATCCGCACGGCGTCTTCCTCGTTCGGACCGAGATCGATCAGGGTGCACCAGTCGTCGTAGACGGAATGTCCCCACGCGCCGACCACTCCGGGGCGGTGCAGGATCGGCCGTGGCTGTTCGAGCACCTGGGGCGGCAACGCCGGATCGACGGGGACGTCGACGATCCAACGGGCCCATTCAGCATCGAGCTCCTCGGCATCGCCGGTCTCCGCTATAAAGCCCCCCACGAAAGGCGAGCGCCCGGCATCGGAGAGTAGGAAGACGCTGTCGAGGCAGGGGAAGATCGGCTTGAAGAAATGTTGAAACGCGCTCTGCCCCGGAGGAAGGGGAGAGCCAGGCCAGGGCTTCACCCCCTCCTCGGTGATCTCGCGGATGTTCGGATTGCTGAAGCCGGCGATGCGCAGACCGTGATAGATCATTGGAGCCGCTTCCTCTCAGGCCTTGACAATAGCATTCTTCCATGCAGATATTCGAGTACTCTCTTCCCACTAGTAACAAGGGATGATCTCTGCGATTCGATCATAGACAGTTGTCTCCGATTTGCAAATTTAAAATATAAAAACTGCTGCCGGGGTATTGCTTTTCTTTTTTGCCTGTCCTACAGTCATGGTTATCTTATCTCCTGCCGTCTGGTGCGCCCTGCTTGTTGTACTCATGATGTTCACGTAGACCCAACCAGGAGGGATGTTTCATGAAGATTTCGAGATCGCGGCTTTTCCTGGCCGTGGCCTGTCTGTCTCTTGCAGCAGTCCCGGTCCTCTCGCAAGTCACCCCGCCCGATCTATCGGTTTGCGATGGCGTCACCTGCGACAACCTTCCGAGCTCGGTGTGTAGCGCTGCGGGATTCAAGATTACTTTGACCGGTTTTACAGAGCCCAGCACGAACAACAATGGCTCCGCCACGTACACCTACCAGATCTGCAGCCCGGCTGCGGGCGTGTGCAACGGCGCGGTGCGCAATGGCGAGTCCTGCCTGGACAACAGCTTCTGTCAGAAGAAAGGGCAGGCGGAGGATCTCACGGCGACCTGCAGCCGCGAGTGCGCCACCGACAGCTTCCGCGGATTGAGCCATTTCGATGTGGCTTTCCCGGAGCTCGGCGCGAGCTGCCTGTCGGCGACGACCCTGGTGACGGGCTCCTGCACGAACGGAAACTTCGTGTTGGGTGACGGCTCGTGCTTCGGGGCCACGTCGCCGGTGGCCAAGTGCGACAACACGAACCTCGCCACCGGCTCCTGCTTCACGATGACGGTGACCTTCGCGGGCGAGCTCACGGGCCTGGGCTCCGGCCCGATGGCCGTGGTCGACAAGGAAGCCACGACCTGCACGGCGAGCTGCATGGCCGGCCCCTCGTGCAATCGCTGCAACCCGCCTCCCCCGGGTCAGGAGTGCCTGACGCGGACGATCGGGTTCTGGGGCAATCATCCCTGGATCACCAACAACTACGTCCCGGTCACGGTCTGCGGCAAATCGTTGGGTTGCAGCGGCGGGATCTCGACGACCTCGAGCCCGGCTTGCCTCGCGGGTACGTGCGACTCGGTGATCGAGGGTCTCTGCTCGGTTCCCGGCTCGGAGCTCAAGTCGAACACCGCCTACGTCTCCATGGTGCGGCAGATGACGGCGGCCCAGCTCAACCTGAACGCGACCGCCAGCCATTTCATCGGGGCCACCTGCTCGGCCTTTACGTATGGCGGTAAGAACATCCAGCAGTGGATCGCCGATTGCGAATCGCTGTGCGGAGCCGACGAGGCCACGATCAGCGCCAGCGGCTGCATCGAGGCGCTGGACGCGTTCAACAACTCGGAAGACACGGGCTTCGACGTGACGCCGTCCCCGTTCGACCGGCCGCCGGTCGACGATTTCGGCAAGATCTCGGGCGCCGATTCCAAGCAGTGCGGCAAGGCCCAGGGGAACGGCAAGGACCCCAAGCTCGTGATCGGAATGAAGGTCGGCAGCAACGACTGCCGTTAGAGGCCAGCCTCGCTGGCTTTGAGGCACCCGGCCGGTTCGTGGCCGGGTGCCTCGTCGTTTAGACTGGGCCTCTGTGAGCCTGCGCCGTTTCCTTTGGATCGCCTTGCTGTTCGTGCTGCTCGGGGCCGTCTACGCCTGGACCGTCCCCGTGGGGGAGGCGCCGGACGAGCCGGCGCACCTGGCCTACGTCGATCACATCGTGGCCGAGGGATCGCTCCCGCCGGTCGGAGAGGAGCGAGGCCCGTACGCCTACGAGAGCTTTCAACCTCCGCTCGACTATCTCGTATCTGCCTTCCTTCTGCGGGGGCTCCACGGCGGTCCGGCGGAGTATCCGTTCGTCGCCTCCGCCAACCCGGGTTTCGACCGAAGGCTCGGGAGCCGGGCCTTTCTCGATCTCCCCGGCGCCCGGAGCGCGGCCCGGGCGGTTCGCAAGCTACGCCTGGCGCGGCTGTTCTGGGGAGCGCTCACGGTCTTCTTCCTGTTCGAGATGGCCCGGCTCCTGTCCGCTCCGGGGCGGGAGTGGGCGGTCTCCGCGGCGATCCCGTTCGGCCTGGCCCCGCAACTGATCTTCAATACAGCGGCGGTCAACAACGACACGGCGGTCACCGCTCTGTCGAGCGCCACGATCTACGGTCTGTGCCGGATGGTGTCGCGGCGGGAGGAGGGAGCGTTCCTGGGCGTGGTGACCGGAGGAGTGGCCGGGCTCGCGCTCTGGGCGAAGCTCTCGGGCCTCTTTCTCACCCTGCCGCTGGGGTTCACCGCGGCCGTCCTGTGGAGACAGGGGCGCCGGAAGACGGCGGCGGGGCTGGGGCTCGCCTTTGCGGTGCTGGCGGCGGGGTGGCTCGCGTTCACCCTCTCCCGCTCCGGCCCCTTGATCGGCGTGGGGCCGGGGAGCGATCCGGCGCCCGGGTGGCGGCAACTGATCGCGGAGCCGGCGTGGCCCGCCAGGGTCTGGGCGAGCTTCTGGGCGAATTTCGGCTGGATGAACCTGCTCCTCCCGAAGCCGGTCTATCTGTTCTTCCTGCCGCCCACGCTGTGGGCCCTGTGGGGAGGGATCTCGACCGTCCGAAGCGCGCGCCGGAGCCTCGAGGAAGCGGCGCCGGAGTGGGTCGCGCTGCTGGCGGCGATCTCGAATCTCGGGTTTCTCGCCGCCTACATGGCCGAAGTGCTCTGGCAGCCTCAAGGGCGGCACCTGTTCCCTGCGCTCGCCGCGTTCGCGGGCCTCGCCGCGAAGGGCCTGGGGGACCTGGGCGTAAGGCTCCGGATTTCGCCGTCTCTCGCGCGCGCCCTTCCGGTGTTTCTCTTCCTGGTCTCCGCGGGCCTCGCCGTTTTCGGAGCCTGGTGGATGGCGCGGACCTACTGAAACGAGCCTCCGTGAACGCGAGCCGATTCCTCCAGGTCATCCTGCCCCTGTTCCTCCTGCTCGGGGCCGTCTACGCCTGGGTCGTCCCCCCGGGCGAGGCTCCGGACGAGCCGGCGCACCTCGCGTACGTCGATCACATTGTGGAGCAGGGTGGGCTCCCTCCGGCGCAGCCGAGCCGGGACCTCACGGGGTACGAGAGTTATCAGCCTCCTCTCGATTACCTGGTGTCCGCGGGGCTGCTCCGGATGCTCCACGGCGGCCCGGTTGCGTATCCGTTCGCCGCCAATCCCGAGTTTAATTTCCAGACCTCCGGGAGCCGGGCCTTTCTCCCCCAGCCTCAGGCGGAGAGCCAGGCCCAAGCGCTCCGCCAGCTCCGGATGGCGCGGCTGTTCTGGGGCCTGCTCACGCTTTGGTGCACGTTTCAGGTGGCAAACCTCCTGGTGGACCGTGAATGGGCGGTCGCGGCAGCAGTTCCGTTCTGCCTGGCTCCACAATTTCTTTTCGATACGGCCACGATCAACAACGACACGGCGGTGATCGCCTTCGCGAGCGCCACAATCTACGGTCTGTGTTGGCTGGTGTCGAGATCGCCAGGATTGTTGCCTGGGTTGCTCACCGGGGGAGCGGCCGGGCTCGCGCTCTGGTCGAAATCCTCAGCCCTCTTCCTCATCCCTCCGCTGTTCTACGTCGTGATCGTTTTATGGAGGCGGGGACAGCGTCGCGCGGTCGCGGGATTGCTCCTCGCCTATGCGGCTCTGACCGCAGGCTGGATCGCATTTACGATGGACCGCTCGGGTCCCCTCCTGGTCAGCTCGCAGACGGAAAGCGCCGCGGCATCCGGTTGGCTCCGGCTGATCACCGAGCCGGCATGGCCTGCGTCCGTCTGGATCAGTTTCTGGGGAAAGCTCGGCTGGCTGAATCTGAAGCTGCCGGCACCGATCTATCTGTTTTTCCTGCCGCCCACAGTGCTGGCGCTGTGGGGTGGAATCTCAGCCCTGCGTCAGCGGTCTACGGCTACCACAGTGGCGCTGCTCGCGGTGGTCTCCAACCTGGGGCTTTTTGTGGCCTATCTCGGGGGAGTGGACTGGCAGCTCCAGGGGCGGTA
>DATEIO010000483.1:0-7661 GCA_035278895.1 Thermoanaerobaculia bacterium
GTAGAACATGGACACGAAGCGGCTGGTCAACGTGCTCTTGTGGATGATGTTGTTCATCCGCTCGACCGTGCGCACGATCTTGAAGTCGCGGGCGAGCCCCATGCGCAGGCCCATGTAGATGTCGCGCACCTGGAGCGCGGCCGGAAGGCCGTGGCCGGAGACGTCGGCGATGGCGAGGCCCAGGATCTTCTCGGTGACCGGGATGAAGTCGTAGAAGTCCCCGCCCACCCCCTCCATGGGCTCGGAGCGGCCGTAGATGTCGAAGTCGCCGTAGACCGGGGAGCGTCGCGGCAGGATCGAGGCCTGGATCTTCCGGGCTTCCTCGAAGATCGACTCCATGCGGTCGCGCCGGAGCTTCTGGTTGACGCTGTGGCGCAGGATGCCGAGGGAGAAAAGCACGTCCTCCCGGTGGTGGCCGGGGGCCACGTCGAAGGCCAGGATGTACTCTTCGCTGCCCACCTCGATGGCCGCGAACTGCTGGACGCCCAGGAGGCTTTCCAAGCTGCGGTCGATGTCCGGATCGTCGGCGTCCATGTAGACGGCGCCGTCTTCCAGGAGGAGCTGGATCGGCCGGTAGGAGATCGGGACCTTGAGCCCCTGGGGCACCTCCTTGGCCTCGCCGAAGGTGGACTGGAGCACGTAGTAGCCGCCCCGGCGCTGGTAGAGGCGGCCGCCGTAGATTCCGAGCTCGTCCCGGAACTTGTCGATGATGCTCTCGAGGAGCGAGGGGATGGTCGCGCCCTCATCCTCGCCGCGGTCCATGGACGCGACGACCTGCTCCACCTTCTTCATCAGACCCCGGTAGTTGACGGGGCGCACCTCGGACATGATCAAGGCGGTATCTCCTCCTCTCCCCTCAGAACCGACAGGATAGCAAACGCGGGCGATCCCGCAGTTATCCCGCTGGTTTACCCATTATCGATCAGGGCCATCACGATCCGGTCCTGGGCTCCGCGGGCGTTGCCCCGGCTGTTGTTGATCAGGATCGAGAAGGCATAGGACTTGCCGGAGACCGCCTTGGCGTAACCCGAGAGCGCGGAGACGCCCGCGAGCGTGCCCGTCTTGGCGAACACGTTCCCCCGGTAGGGCGGGGTCGCGAGCCGGCGCTTCCAGGAGCCCTGGTCCTCGCCCCCGTAAGGGAGCGACTGGGCGAACTCCCGGCCCAGGGGGTGGAAGAACATGTGCCGCAGGAGCGTCGTCAGGTGGCGCGGGGCGAAACGGTTGCCGCGGCTCATGCCGGAGCCGTCCACCATGTGGAAGGAGCCGCGCGGAATGCCGATCGACACCAGGAACTCGGAGACCGCCTTCACCCCGCCGTTCCAGCTCCCCTCGGCACAGCGCCGGGCCCCGAGCTTCTTGACCAGGCTCTCGGCGTAGAAATTCTGGCTCCGCTTGTTGGTCGTACGGATTGCGGTGAGCAGGTCGCTCCGCAGCACCCCGACCCGCTCCCAGACCTCGCCGGGCAGCCGCTCGATCGGCCGGAGGTTCCCCTCGATCTCGACCCCCTCCTCGGCCAGGGCTGCCCGGAGCGCCGAGCCGAAGTAGAGGACCGGGTCGGGCACGGTCACCCAGGTCTCGAAAGGCCCGGAAGTCTGATTGATGGAGCCGCGGACGTAGAGGATCGTCCCCGCCCGGTTGATCGACAGCCCTCCCCGCCCCTTGCTTCGGGTCGTGGCCGTGCTCTCCACCTGGAAGAGCGGCACCGGGGGGACGGTCTCGACCACGGCGGGCTTGCCCGCGCGCCCGGGCGAGACCCGCACGAGAATGCAGTTGTCGCTGAACGAGAGGGCGGCCACCGGCGCCTCGTACCATGAGGTGAGCTGGTCGCGCGGCCAGTCGGGGTGCACCACCGGCCCCTTGAAGAGGCCGTGCGCGAGCCAGAGGTCGCCGGTCACCCGCCGGATGCCCTTGTCACGCAGCTCCCGCGCCCACGCCCGGAACGGCCCATAGGCGTCGCCGTCGTAGTTGCGGCCCGAGATCTGCGGGTCTCCCGCTCCCACGACGCCCAGGTCTCCCTGGAGCACCTCTCCCTTGAGGTTGCCCCGCATCAGGAGACGGGTCTCGTAGAAGTAGCCGGCCCCGAAGGTGTCCAGGGCCGCGGCCGTGGTGAGCAGCTTGGTGTTCGAGGCGATCACCCGCGGCTCGTCCGGGCTGTAGCCGTAGACGGTCTCGCCGGTGTCGAGATCCACGATGTGGACCCCCATCGCGGCGGTGTCCTTGAGCGCCCGGGCCACCTCGGCGCCGACCGCCTTTTCGAGAGCGGTCTCGGCGTGAGCGAGCCCCGGCTGCAGCAGGAGCAGCAGGATGAGGAGGGAAAAAAGGTTCTTCCTAAAGGCAGATCCCGACAACGATTCCTCCCTCGAGGCAGACGGGTTCGGCAGGCGGAAACGAGTATACACGCATCGAAACCCTTCTATTCACGCCTTTCCCCCGGTTTCAAGTGTTTCTCGAACCACCGGACGATCGAAACGGCCGAGCGGATCCGGTTGGGGGTTTTGCGAAAACCGTGCCCTTCGTCCGGAAAGAGAACGTACTCGACGGGCACGCCGCGCTTTTTCAGATCGTTCACCACCTGCTCGGCCTCGACGACCGGCACGTTGGTGTCGTTGGCGCCGTGGAGCACGAGGGTCGGCGCCTTGACGCGGTCGAGCTTGTGCAGAGGCGAAAGCTGGCGCAGGAGGTCCTTCTGGGTGACCGGATCGCCGTACTCGATCGTGGAGATCGCGGCCATCCACGGCTGGGTGTGGGCGAAGAAGGTTTCGAAGTTGACGATGCCGAAGAGGTTGGCCCCGGCCGCGAAGAGGTCTGGGTATTCGGTCAGCCCCGCCATCGTCATGTAGCCGCCGTAGGAGCCGCCCATGATGCCGATCCGCTTCGGATCGGCAATCCCCTTCCCCACCAAGAAATCGACGCAGGCCTTGATGTCCTTGACGCCGTCTACCCGGAGCGAGCCGTTGTCCAGGTTGACGAATCGCTTGCCGAAGCCCGCCGAGCCCCGCACGTTGGGCGCGAAGACGCCGATGCCGCGGGCCAGCAGCGCCTGGTAGGTCGTGTTGAACGCCGGCCGCTCCTGCCCCTCGGGTCCGCCATGGAAGCTGATCACCACCGCACCGGGCCCGGAGGACCCCTTCGGCCGGTAGAGCCAGCCGGAGAGCTCGAGGCCGTCGTGGGCCGGGAAGCGCACGAGCTCCGGCGCCACGAGAGCGGCGAGATCCACTCCCTCGTGAGGGCTCTGCGTAACCTGGCGGGTCCGGCCGGACGGGCGGTCGAGCACCCAGATATCCGTGGGGAGCTTCGAGCCCGCGAGCGTCAGGACGAAGAAGCGGCCGTCCCGCGAGAAATCCAGTCCCCCGGCGATCTCTCCCGGAAGGGATGGAACGGACGTGCGCGCGAGGTCCGGAAGAGAGACGAATTCCAGCTCGGACCGGCCGGCCACGTTCCAGAGGAGGACGGCGGTCTTGCGCGCCTCGTCGGCCTCGAAACCGTCCAGCTCGGCGTCGTCCCGGAAGAGGAGCGGCTCGATCGGTCCGGGCTTGCCGTCCGGCCCGATGCGCACCCGGGCGAACCCTGTCCGGTCCGAATCCTTGTTGGAGGTGATGTAGACCGTCGAGCCGTCGGGCGAGAGCAGTCCCCCGTCGAAGGTGCCCGGCGGCTCGTGCGGAGTGAGCAGCTCCTCTTTCCCCGCCGCGAGGTCGATCAGGAAAAGGTTGCTGTCCCCGCGGCTCTTGACGCGCTGGACGACCGCCCGCTTGCCGTCGTCCGTGATGTCGGTGAGCGTGCCCACGCCGGGGTTGACCGCCACGAGCCGGGTCTCGCCCGTCTGGGAGTCATAGATGTAGCTGTCGAGCGAGCCGGGGTCCTTGGGGTTGGCGCTGAAGCGGAGGAACCGGCCGCTCCATCCGATGAGCCGGTTGTTGACCTGGCCTCCGGCGGTGATGAGCTTCGGCTCTCCCCCCTCCGGAGAGACGAGATAGATCTGTTCGTTCAAACCCCCGCCGGGCGCGACCGAAAAGGCGAGCCACTTGCCGTCCGGCGACCAGTCCAGGCCGCTCACCTGGTCTTCGAGCCGGGTGATCTGCCGCGGCTCGCCGCCTTCCCGCGACACGGCCCAGACCTGCGGCACGCCGCCACGGTCGGAGATGAAGGCGATTGTCTTGCCGTCGGGAGAGAAGGACGGGACCCGGCTGGCGCCGATCCGGGCCATCCGCGCCACGGCGGCTTCGAGGTCGCCGGACCCGGCGGCGAGCGCCGGGACGGTGGACAGGAGCAGCAGCGCCGCAAAAAACCGGGCCGATCGCATGAGAGCCTCCTCGGAGAAAGGAACCGCGGAACCGCGCGGGAAATTGCGCGGATTGTAACCTTTCTTCCGGGAGGCTCTCCCTTTTACAGCAGCATGCCCGCGATCGTCGCCGTCTGGAACGTGGCGAGCGAGCCGGCGACCATGGCTTTCAGCCCCAGGCGGGCCAGGTCCGCCTTGCGGGAGGGAGCCATGGCACCGATGCCGCCGATCTGGATGGCGATCGAGGAGAAGTTCGAGAAGCCGCACAGGGCGTAGGTCGCGATGATCCGGGAGCGCTCGGAGAGCTGCCCGGCCTGGACCATCTCCTGGAGGCGGACGTAGCCCACGAACTCGTTGAGCACCGTCTTGATCCCCAGAAGCGCTCCGACGTTGGCCGAATCCTTCCAGGGCACCCCCATCACCCAGGCGAGCGGACGCAGCAGGAAGCCCAGGATCAGCTCCAGGCTCAGGGCGGGATAGCCGGCCATCGCGCCGATCTTCATCAGCACCGCGTTCAGGAGAGCCACGAGGCCGATGAAGGCGATCAGCATGGCGGCCACGTTGATCGCGAGCTTCATCCCTTCGGTGGCCCCCTCGGCCGCCGCGTCGATCACGTTCGCCCACGGCCGCTCGACCTCCAGGGTGACCGTGCCGGCCGTGGCGCTCTGCTCGGTCTCCGGGAACGCGAGCTTCGCCATCACGAGGCTCGCGGGCGCCGACATCACCGAGGAGGCGATCAGGTGCCCGGCATCCACCCCCATGCTGACGTAGGCCGCGAGCACGCCACCCGCGATGTTCGAAAACCCGCCCACCATGACCGCCATCAACTCGGACTGGGTGAGGAACGGGACGTACGGCCGGATCAGGAGCGGCGCCTCGGTCTGGCCCACGAACACGTTGACGGCCGAAGCGAGCGACTCCGCGCCCGAGGTGCCCATCACCTTCATCATGATCTTCGCGAAGATCTTCACGATGAACTGGAGAATCCCCAGGTAGTACAGGATCGTGATGACGCTCGAGAAGAAGATGATCGTGGGCAGCACCTTGAAGGCGAACAGGTGCTCCGCAAAGCCCTCGCCGAACACGAACCGGGCCCCCGCGTCGCTGAAGTCCAGGAATACGGTGACCGCGTCCGAAAGCCAGATGAAGAAGGCCTTGCCGAGCGGCGTCCGCAGGATGATCAGGGCGAAGATGATCTGCAGGAGCGTCCCCGTGATCACCGTCCGCCAGGGGATCAACCGCTTGTTGTTGGAGATCGACCAGGCGAGGACGAGCATCACGATGAGCCCGAGGAAAGAGACGGCTTGCACGATCTGGCCTCCCCCGTCCGGTGACGGCAATGTGTCGTAAAACGCAGGGCAGGCTATCTAAGGTGGCGGGGAAAGGCAAGGGCGGGGGGTTCACCACGGACGATCACGGACTGACACGGACTTCCACGGACAGGATTGCGGCTGTCTGTGCGTCCGTGAAGGTCCCTGCCCGTCCGTGTCCATCGTTCGGAAGGCTGTAGTTGGCCCCGCGTTTGCAATTCCCCTCGAGCGTAGGTCCTGCCCGAGGTCGAATCACCAACGAGGAGGAACTGCTGATGAACGAGGATCGTTATACACCTGCTGAGAAGACCACGACGGCCGAGCTCGAGAAAGAAGCCCGGCACGATGCGAATCAGGACCCCATCACCGGTGAGCCGGGCGCTCATCCGGTCGGAACCGGAGTGGGCGCGGCGTCCGGCGCGCTCGGTGGCGCGGCTTTGGGCGGCGCGGTCGGCGGCCCGGTCGGCGCCATGGTCGGCGCCGCGATCGGCGGCCTGGCCGGCGGGCTCGCCGGCACGGGAGTCGCCGAGGCGGTCAATCCCACCGAGGAAGACGCCTACTGGCAGAGCAACTACGCCTCCCGCCCCTACGCGGGAACCCGCCCCTACGAGGATCTCCGCCCGGCCTATCAATATGGCTGGGAGTCCCGCGCGCGGCATCACGGCCGCAACTGGAGCGACGTCGAGAGCGACCTCGAGCGCGACTGGAACACGTCCCGTGGGACTTCGAGCCTCTCCTGGAACGAGGCCCGGCACGCTTCGCGCGACGCCTGGGACCGCATCGACAACCTCTACAAGGCGACCGGCCAGAGCTCGATGACGGGCACCGCCGCAGCGAGCGGCGTCACCGCGACCTCCGGCTTCGGCATGTCGCCCAACTTGAGCTCGCCGGGTGCCACCGCGGGCGACGCCGTGACCAACTACGGCTCGCTCGGCACCCCGACGAGCGTGGGAACCGGCATCGGCGCGACCCAGTTCGACTCTGACTCCTGGCGCCAGACCTACTCCTCGAGCCCCTACTCCAAGAGCGGCCACAGCTATGAGGACTACGAGCCGGCCTACCGCTACGGAACTACCTCCTACGACCGCTACCGCGGCAGCCGGTGGGAAGACGCCGAGTCCGACCTCGAGCGCGGCTGGGCGAGCGCCAAGGGAACCTCCCGGTTGACCTGGGAGTACGCGAAGGACGCCGTGAAGGACGCCTGGCACCGCACCGAGCGGGCCCTGCCCGGCGACGCAGACCGCGACGGCCGCTAAGCCGGTCGCGTTTTACATAGAGAGCCCGGATGCGGGGACGCCCGCTCCGGGCTCGTGCCCTTTTTTGGGAAAGGAGCGGTGGGGGCGAAACCCCGCCGTATAATCCTTCGCGATGGCCCCGCGTTTCGACCCCGAGAGCCTGAAGCTCGACCTCTCCGTCGCCGATCTCCTGGAAGGCCCTCTGATGCGGAGCCTCGGCTTTTCGAGCCGGGGCGGCTACGAGCGCCTCTGGCTCGGACAGGCCATCCACGGCCGCTACCAGGAGCAGGCGCTCGCCGACGATCCCTCCTACCGCCGCGAGGTCTACATCTCCCACGCCTTCGACCACCGCGGCTGGACCGTCACGGTCCAGGGCCGGGCCGACGGCCTCCGGAAAGAGCCGGACGGCTCGATCGTCGTCGAAGAGATCAAATCCGTCCGCCGCGGCGGAGCGCTCCCGCCGTCCGTCCGCGAGATGTACCAGCGCCAGGCCCTCCTCTACGCCTGGATGCTCCAGCCCACCTCGGACGTCCCCGTGCGCGCCGAGCTGGTGCTGATCGCGATCGGCAGTGACGAGACCGAGCGCGAGCCTTTAGAGCCTAACTTCGAGGCCCTCGAAGCCACCGTCCGCCGACGGGTCAACGTCCTGCTCCGCGCCTGGGAGGCCGAGCGGCAGCGCGCGGCCGAGCGCCGGGAAGCCGCCGAGCGGCTCGCCTTCCCCTACCGCGAGCTCCGGCCCGGCCAGGAGCTCATCCTGGCCGCCGTCGAAACCGCGGTCGCCAACCGCGAGCACCTCCTCCTCCAGGCGGCCACCGGCATCGGCAAGACCGTGGCGGC